>JAFVXK010000032.1 GCA_017501175.1 Clostridia bacterium
CCCTAAAACACTTTTGCGGAATCTGTCGTTAATTAACAACAGACCCCGCAAATGCTTAAATTATATTTCTGCTCAGGATTCTTGGAACTTAGAATTGCAAAATCTTCCTTAAAAGTGTTGCACTTCTATTGACAATTCACTGCATCAAGGTGCTATTTTTGCAGTTATGCTGTCGTAAAGAGCCTTTGTTTCGGCAGGAGTTTCAAGCCCGATAACAAGGAATTTGTCCCCTGATTTTATGACTAAATGAGCCTCTGCGCCCACGTAGGAATAGCAGGTGTAGTAGCCAAGCTCCTTGTTCTGAAAAACGCCGAGGCAAAGCCGTGCTGAGCCAAAGCCGTAGCTCCTGTGTCCAATATCGAAGTCTTCGCGGTATTCTGCCGAGTCGATTTTATCATAATCAAGGATTACTTTTTCGTAATAGGTTGAATCAACCGTCAGAGCGTCCTCTCCGACGTGTGCTGTAACGTTACCCGTAAACATAAGAACCGCAACTCCAATGAGAATAGCTGCTATGACAACCGTGCTGACAATACCCGCGACCTTATCGCTTTTCTTTATGAAGCCGTTGCTACGGCTATCATCGGTTATTTCGCCTCTTTCTTTCTGACGTCTGTAAAAAACGTAGGAATACACCATCGGTGAAAGAGCAAGCAGGAAAATGAAGGGCAAAACGACGGCTATCTGAAGATTCATAGGCAAAAGAGCGGCGAGAATAACGGCAAATCCGCCAAAGAAGTAAATCCTTCCTGCAAATCTGTGGGTTGCTACCCAGTTTTCGTCGCTTTGAAGCGTCCACTTGATTTTGACGCCCATCGTGCGATTTCGCGTCACCTTAGGCATATAGTTGCCGAGGACAACGAACATAATTCCAAAGATTAAGCAGACGAAAAGTCCGATGTTAAGCGTAAATCCGAGCGCAACGGCGTAGATTATGCCCGAGGTCAGAAGCGAGAGCAGTGGACAGATAAAGAAGAACATACCGTAGACCTTTTCGCTCTGACCTGTCTTGCGGCTGTCAATGATTATTGAAATAATGCACAGCCAATTTAAAGCGAGCATAAGAAGCGGAATGAAAAGCACCGCAAAGAGCTTACCCGAAAAGCCGTCGGCTGTGCCGTCAGGACCAAAGTGAGTAGCTATTACGTCGGGAAGCGCGTCCCAGAAAATCACGCCGAAGGCAATCGGCAAAAGAGTGATGAGCGATGAGAGTATCGCCTTCCATAAATTACGTTTAATCATTTTTTTCTCCCTTCAGGTTTGCTATCCAGAGCATAATTTCCTCAAGCACCGAGGCGTTAAGCTCGTAGTAAATAAATTTCCCGTCGCGTCTGTCGCGCACAAGGTCGGCGTCCTTTAGCACCGAAAGATGCCTTGATATTGCCGCGCCCGTAATCTTAAAATGCTCGGCTATATCTCCGGCAGACATCTTTCCTGACCGAAGAAGAAAAAGAATCTCGCGCCGCGTCGGGTCGGACAGCGCGCGCATGGTTTCTCCAAGTCCCATTGTGTTCTCCTCATTTAACATTTAACTTAATTGTTAAATGTATTATATCACAAAAAATCCCCCTTGTCAATAGGTGAGAGAAAAAATTTAAGGCAGCCCGAGAAATTCTGAAGGCTACCTTTATTATATGATATGGCTTTGGGCTGTGTTTCCTTACCTTGCGCCTTTATTTGCAAAAGCGCTCAATGTAGTTGTCTATCGACTCTTCAATGACGCGAAGAGCGTCCTCTCGGGGACGAACCTCGTTGACGGCGGTTTCCTTGTTTTCAAGGTTCTTATAAACCGAGAAGAAGTGGCGCATTTCCTCAAAGACGTGCTTTGGGAGCTTGTCGATGTTGTCGTACATATTGTAGTTCGGGTCATCGTAGGGAATGGCTATTATCTTCTCATCGTGTCTGCCGTTGTCAATCATAGTTATGACGCCGATGGGATATGCTCTTACGAGCGTCATAGGCTCGATAGGCTCGGCGCAGATGAGCAGAACGTCAAGAGGGTCGCCGTCGTCGCCGTAGGTGCGGGGGATAAATCCGTAATTTGCGGGATAGTGGGTAGACGTGTAGAGAATTCGGTCAAGAATGAGAAGACCGGTTTCCTTGTCAAGCTCGTATTTTTTCTTGCTTCCCTTGGAGATTTCAATAACGCAAACGAACTCCTCGGGGGCGATTCTTTTCGGTGAAATATCGTGCCAGATATTTGACATAGCTTTATTCCTTTCCTTTTTGTATATAAATCAGCGATTGAATTTTCTTTTGCTTTTAGCGGTGGATTTAGCGGAGTTTTTTAACACGGGTGCGCCATTTTGGGCTTTTTGCCCTTTGGCTTTCTTTTGACTTTGCCCTCTTTTTTCGTCTTTTTGCTTTTGTGCCTCGCGCTTGCCCATTCTCCGCACGGTCACGAAAGAGGGAAGCGGGGAACCGTTTTTCATTGCCTCAATTGCCGAGTGCACCTCGCCCTCGCTCTCAACCGAGAAAATCGAGTGACGGTGACGTATCCCTGCCTCGTCAAGCTCGCCGGATTTATCGCCCATGTAGGTAACGGCAGAGTTGAGTATTAGATTTCTGTGTTCAAACTCGCGTATTATCGGGAACTGTGCGCCCTTTCTGTCGGTGAGTGAGCACGCGGAGCAGCTGTTACAGCCGAAATTCTCCTTCATAAAGCAACGCTCGGTCAGCATAAGAGGTATTCTGCCATAAACGATTGCGCCGCCACCGACGTCGCGTGCCATAGGCAGCGTCAGCTCCGCCGAAAGAAGTGCCGTCTTTACACCAAGCTCGCGGTATGCCGCGCGCGCCTCGGAGTTAGCTATGTTGAGGCGGAAATCGCCGATTGGCTCGACTTTAAGCCCCTCTATTAGAGGTAAATGTTCGATATTGCCGATAAGCGCGTATTTTGCGCCGAGGTTTACCGCAGAAAGCAGAGCCTCTTTAACGCGCGAGCGCTCGGAGTCGGTTACAATCGGCGGGATATATACACCGTTTGCTCGGTCTTTTAGCCTGCGGTAATCAAACAGAGGCGCAAAAACAACGTCAAACGAGCCGAGAGCATCGTTGTAAACTTTAGTTAGCAAATCCGAGCACAAAAACAGAGCCGTGTTGAGATTTTTTTCTTCGGTCTTGAATTTGTCGGGAATATATTCTCTGCTTACGGGAGCTCGTGCGGCAGAGGTCAGGGCAATCACCGCCTCGCGCCTTAGCGCGTTTATCGCTGATGGAGGAAGATTTAGCCCCTCGTCAAGCGTGATGGAAATATCCCTCTCGTCAAGCGTAAGGTACGTGCCCCCAAGCTTTGAAAGTCTTTCCTTTACGGCTGCTTCGGTCAATGGAGCGCTTATTGCCTCGCTTGGAACCTCGCCCGTTACCGTAACCGATTTTTCACCGAGCGTGAGGGTAAGCTCGGACGGTACGCCGCGCAAAATTTTTGAAGAGGCGGTTATTTTTACGCATCTTGGGGTAAAGACGCGCTCACCAAGCTCTTTCGTGTCGTTTTTGTCCTCTTCGCTTCGAACACCCGTCATTTTAGAGAAGGTGTGCGAGGTGAAATATCCGTCGGTGAAGCCACCGCGTGAGAAGGCAGCTTTTAGTATGCTTTTTTCTTCGTCCTTTGCCGAGCGCCGCTCGTCGAGAAGCCGACGGTATATGCTTGTTACAGTATAAACGTATTCGGGGGATTTCATTCGTCCCTCTATCTTTAAAGAGGCAACCCCTGCATCTATGAGCTTTTCAATATGCTCCGCAAGCGAGAGGTCGGAGAGCGAGAGAGGATACCCCTCGCCGTAGGGAAGACGGCAGGGCTGGGCGCATTCGCCGCGGTTTCCGCTTCTTCCGCCCACAAGAGAGGAGAAAAGGCATTGCCCCGAATGGCATACGCAGAGAGCGCCGTGTAAGAACACCTCGGTTTCAATGGGCGAGGCTTCGGTTGCGGCGACTATGTTTTCATATGAAAGCTCTCGCGCCAACACGACACGTGAGCAGCCAAGCTCCGCGGCGATTTTTGCGCCGTCCGAGGAATGCACAGACATCTGCGTTGATGCGTGAAGCTCAAGGTCGGGCAGACGGCGGCGTATCTCGCGAATTACACCGAGGTCTGAAACGATAAGCGCGTCAACGCCAATCTCCCACAGTGCCGCGGCATAATCCGAAAGCTCGCGCATCTCGCGGTCAAAAACGAGGGTATTTACCGTGACGTAGAGCTTGACCGAGTGAAGATGGCAGTAAATAACCGCACGGCGAAGCTCGTCAAGCTCGAAATTTTTAGCGTAAGCTCGCGCGCCAAACGCCTTGCCGCCGACGTAAACGGCGTCAGCACCGCCCTCAACCGCCGCCAAAAGACATTCGAAATCTCCTGCGGGCGCAAGAAGCTCGGGCAGCTCGCTTTTTCTTCTCACGAAAACCCCCTCCTTTTTGTTTGTAAGATAATTTTAGCAGAAAAAAGGAAAGTTGTCAATCTCGATTTTAATTTATCTGAATACAAAAGGTCAAGACGCGTTTCGTGCCTCGACCTTTTTCGTCGTTTTTAGTTTTTTGAGATTTTAACCGATGGCTTTTTCGCTATCAAAGCTTTGCGTCGTAGGTTGGGTGTCCCGTGGGTTCAAGGTTGCCTGCGAAAATTTCCAGCGCCGAGTCAACGCAGTTGGCACTTACGCAGCCCATAATATGCCTTTTTGAGTGAGGCGCGTCCTCGAGAACGTAGGGGTTGCCAAAATGAATCTGAGTTGTGAATCTGTCGGTCATCGACATAGCCTTCATAAGCGCGAGGGCGCGGGGGGTGAATCTGTCGCTTCCGGAATGCGCGGGCGCTTCTGCATAGGTAACGAATATCGTTTCATCACAGCCGAGAGAGGAGGCGAGAATGTCGGCATTCTGTCTGGGGTAGGGGTGCTCGTAGAAGAAGCGACATTTCGAATTAGGGAATAGCTCTTCAATTCTCGCCTTTATTTTGTAAGGGTGATGCCAAGCGTCCGAGAAGGTGTCGGTTGCGGATTTTCCGCCATCGCTGAGATCTATACTGTTGGAAACCATAATAGCAAAGAAATGATTTCCGTCTCTCGATATAGAGGGCGAAACTCCCTCGTCGGTGATTGCATAAACCGAGGAACGATTTATCTCTTCGAAGAGTCTTGCGTCCTCGTCGGTGATTTCGGTGTATTTCGGCTCGGTATAAAGCATAACCTTATGCTGTGCGGCAAGAACACGTTTTACAGCGTCGTCAAGGCGCTCCTCGGTGAAAATTCCGTTCTCGTAGCACTTTTTGAGGTCGTGATATGCCTTCTTCGCCGAAAACCATGGCAGGATAATTTCCACACCGCCGGCGATACACATACCCTTGAGCTTCTCGTCGCCGTAGAGGGCACGAACGCCCATCATATCAAGCGCGTCAGTTATGAAAAATCCGTCGAATCCGACCCCTCTGAGAAGCTCGGACGCCTTCATCGAAACGCTTGCAGGTCTTTCCGGGTCTATTGCCAACGAGGTTACGTGCGCCTTCATAACTCCGTCCAAAAGACCAAGACGTGAGAGCTCCCTGTAAGGATACATTCTATAATTGACAATACTGTCAAGGCTCTCGGTTGAGGCGCTCGGAGCCATGTGGGGATCTATTGCGATACGGGTGCAGGGATAATGCTTTGCCACGGTGAGAACGCCTCCATCATGCATTCCCGTTGCCATTGCGGCGGCAAGAGATGTAACTCTTTCCTTATCCGAGCCAAGGATACGGTTAGTGTTTGCACCTGATCCCAAATCAAGCACGGGGTTGCATACGACGTTATAGCCAAGATTTCTTGCGGTGATGGCGGTGACCTTTCCGAACGTATAGGCAAGATCCTCTCGGTTGGCAATACCGATAGAGTTGTGCCGTCCGACCTTATATTCGCCAAGACCGCTTTCGGCATCGGTGAAGATGAGGATTGGA
This sequence comes from Clostridia bacterium, assembly GCA_017501175.1. Next base: position 5,918 of record JAFVXK010000032.1, read on the forward strand.
TAGTCTGCCGCTTCCTTTATTCTCGGCATAATGCTTGGGCAGCTTTCCAGCGTGCTCGGGCTTACCCAAACAGCACCGAGAGAGTGGTTTTTAATCAAGTCAATAACAAAATCGACGTTTTCCGCAAGAGTGCCGTATTTGTCCTCTTCGCTCTTTCTTACGGGGTTTAAGATGCCCGCCATTACCATACCAATCTTTTGGTCTGTGGAAAGCTCCTCGAATTTCAACTCTTTTAGTTCTTTCATCTCTGCTTTCTCCTTTTCTCCGTGTGTAATTAAAGCGCCTTGGCGCAGGTCGGATCTGCACACCGCTATTTTAGCATAGCGTAGGTTAAAAGTCAACCAAATTCCTGGAGATTTCCTATGAAATTTTATATCAGCAGTATTACTTGAGTTGAAAGAGCGAACCGAAAAACAACCCTAACAAGAAACAGAAAGGACAGCCCAGCGCGTGATACACAGAACTGTCCTGACATATAGATTTTGTATGCAAATCGCCTATCAGATTTTGCTTAAAATATCGGTAAGCTTATCGAGCGCCGGCTCGATATCGCCAATCTCGGGGTGCCATTTTTTCTCCCACTCAAGCGAGAAGCAGCCGTCGTAGCCGTCGGCAATAAGACGCTTTACGATAGGAACAATCGGAATTGTACCGTCACCGGGCAGGGTGAGCGCGCCGTCCTTATGATCCTTCAGGTGAACGTGCTTGATAAAGGGACGGATAAGCTCGTAGAAGGGCTGCCAATTTTCGCCGTAAACTATGTCGGAGTGTGCGATGTCCCATATAATGCCGAAGCCCTCTTTTCCGCGGAGCGCGTCGACGACGGGCGTTAGGTTTTCAATAGTGTTGAAATCTCCGTGAACCTCAAGAAGAGCGGTCATTCCGTGCGCCTCGGCAAAGTCTGCGAGCTCGGCAAACGAGGAAGTGACGCAGGCGATGCAGGCGTCCCTATCGTCCTTTATACTGTTGCCGAAAAATCTGACGTAGGGGAAGCCCATTCTTTCGGCGATAAGGATATCCGTTTTTGCCGCCTCTATGCAATCCCTGTATTTGCCGGGGTCGTGAAAAGCGAGTGACGCGCCGAGAACGCGGGGAGATATTTTCGCGTCGGAGAGAGCCTTTTTCGTTTTTTCTGCGTTTTCGGGCAAAAACTCCGCAATATCCTTGTTTTCAAGAGTTCCGTTTATTCCTCTTACCTCAAGATATTCTATGCCGTAATTTTTGGCAAGCGTAATAATGCCGTCAAGGCTGTAATCCGAGCAGCCAAGCGTTGAAAAACAAAGCTTCATAAAAATCTCCTCATTATATTTTTGCGAGTTTGCTGATTTTCCGCTGTATTTGCTTCACGTTTCGGTGAATGATTGCTCTTTGGGGCAAGCTCTTTATTTTTCCAAAGAGGTTAGGTAAAAGCTCGCAGGGCGCGATTCGAATTCGGGGGAATTCTCGTCAAGCTCGTATCTATTGCCGTTATCAAATATAAGCGCAAAGCCTCTGTCGCAAAGCTCGACCGACTTAATGGGAAATTCGGGCTCGTTTGTGGGATAGACGACGGTTACTACGCGGGCTTTTCCGCCCTTTTCGGTAAAAAGAACAGCGGGGGCGGGGAAATGCTCGGGCTCTTCGAGGGTTGGGGCGCGATTGGGACGCCAGCCAACGAAGCGGGGCTCTTTCTCTCCTATTTTAATATTAGTCTTTGCCGTTGAGAGAAGCGTAAGCGTAACGCCGTCCGAGTGATGCGCCCTGACGCCATCTGTAAGCTCGGTTATAGGCTCAACTCCAAGCTGGAAAAGCACCTCATAGGTGTGCTCGACGTCGTCCTTTGGCGTGAGATTATCGACAATAACGAAGAAGGGCTTTGTCCCCTCGTATCCTTTTTTGTAGAAAATGACCTTGCGGCGATGGGTAACCGGGAGCAGATTTCTGCCGTATCCTGACGAATACTCACCCTCGCAGACGTCCAAATCCTCGGAAAAGCTCCAGGAAAGGTCCGACGGCTCCTTGAGAACCGAGGGGTCCCACTTGTGCGTTTTGCGCCTGTTTTGCCCCATGCGATCCACGAGCACGGTGTTGTGTCCGTAGGTGGAGATGACGAAATTGCGCATGGCCGAGGTATCATAGTTGTAGTTTCCGCTGTCCGAAAGGAGAGATTTTCCGTAGGCGTGAAGGTAAAATCCGAGCTTATCCTCGTGCGCGTGGGCTCTTCCGAAGGGAGCAGACTCGAAGAAGGAGCAAATGTCATTTTCACCCCAGCCCGTACGGGATATTGAAAAGCCGGAATAAGGCATAGCCACCGAATTATATTCGGGAAGGTGTCCTTCCTTGCCGCCGCTAGCGAAATAATTTAACACGGGGTCGCCGTTTGCATAGTTAATCGCGCTTGCGGCAATATCCTTAACGACAAGCCTGTTTCCGTCGTTAAGACCAGGACAGTAGCCGTCTGGCAGCATGGTTTTAATATAGACGTGCGTCATTTCCATCACTACCGTGCGCATATTCTCGGGAATTGTGATGTTGAGGTGATAAAGAAGGTTGAAATAGCCGAGATAGCTGTTCAATACGTGGCGGTGGTAACCGGTAGCGAGCTCACAATGAAATCCGTCGGGATAAATCTGCAAATCCAGCTGCTCATCAAATTTCATATGAGCGAACTCATGCCAATCGCGAGAATCCTTGAAAATGGGATAAAGAAGCGCTATGTATGCAAGTCCGTTCATCTCCATTATAAGAGGATTGCCTACCGCATTGTAGAAGTTTCTTAGGCGGTAGCCGTGCTCCCAAATTGAGCGAATTATGTCAAGCCAAAGCTCTTCACTGATTGATGGAGAATCCAAAAAGGCAAATATTGCATAATTCCACGCTTTTTTCCATTCTGTTCCAAAACGCATACCTGCCTCCAAGGCGCGCCACCAAGGAAGACAGCTAACCTCGTCGTTTTCCGGACATATTGCTTGGTCGAGCCAAGAGCGCATCATTTCGGAAAAGCGTTTTGCGTATTTTTCATCTCCCGTGAGGTAATACGCTGAGGCAAGAGTTAAAAATTCTCCGTGACGCGAGAGAACGAAGGGCCATTCCTTAAAATCGTTGTAGGTGGGATTCTTCGCCCAATCTATTACACCGTCCTCAAATTTATAGCGCATACCGAGAGGAGCGACCCACCCGAGAAGAATTTCGTCAGCAAAGGCGAGCTCGGCGTCCTTATCCTCGGGAACGAGATAGTCCTTTTCCAGCATAGCCGTGAGGTTTTTGCGAGCTATGTCCTTAAAGCCTACGACAAGAGCTCTGCGTGCTGAGGAAAAATCGCCGCCGCGGAATAGCTCCTCTGCCACTTTAAGCTCGGGGATTTCTGTGTTTAACTTCTCTAAAAACAGCTTTTCGTCGGATAAAAGCAATGGTATTTCTCCTTTTTGAATTCTTAAATTCCGAAGCAGGTTATTTGACCTTTTTGCTGATTTTTTGATTGTACTTGTTCCACGCGCGCTCAAACCAAAGCTCGCGCTCGGGGATAGGACGGACGGGGACGCATTTGATTTCCTCGCTGTTTGCGACGACTACCTTTTCTCTGCCCTCGGTCATCTCGGGAAGAGGGCATCTCTCCATAAAATCTCCGCCGTTTGTGACAAAGGCAGAGCCACGCGAGCCGAAGCTTTCGGCGGTGTAGAGAATAGCCGAGCCGATTATGTGCTGCATCTTGATAATGTCGAGGTTTTTATAAAGGTGGGGAATATCAATAGGAGTCTTCCACTTGTTATCCTCGGTGAATTTTGCGAGGTCTTCGGCGATAGCCTTGACGCTCTTTTTCATATCGGGAAGTGAGCGCAGGAATGCAAAATTCTTGCTCATTCTCTTCTGATACTCCTCGCGCTTTGCTATGAGTGTTGCCTCGTTGCCCCTCGTAGCCTCGATAAATTCCTCTTCTGCCTTGATAGCCTCTTCGAGAATAGAGGAATAGTTTTCGGAAACGCGGTTGTCTGCCTCATAGGCGATATGGGTTGCGGCTCTGAGGCTTCCTACCTGACAGGAGTTAAGAGCGCTTCCGCCCGGGCGGAATATTCCGAGTGAGCCTGCTGCCTCACCCGCCGCGTAAAGACCCTTGACCGAGGTCTGCCAATTCGCGTCAATTCTGATACCGCCGTTGTTGTGCTGGGCGCATACCGCGATGCGAAGGGGCTCTTTTGTGATGTCGATTCCGTTCGTGCGATAGAGAGCTATCGCGCCGGGGTTCATCTTCTCGAGTCTTGCGATGGGAGTGGGGAGAAGGGCGTCGGAGTTTTTGAGATACTCGTAGGACACCGGGTCAAGCGAGGAGAAGTCAGCCGTAATTCCGGTGGGCTCGCGGCGGAAGTCCATATACACATCTCTCTCGAGAATAACGCTCTCGCGGTAAACGATGAGGTCTATGTAGGACGAGCCGTGTATCTTTCGGACGTCAAAGGGCCACTCGTAGCCCTTGAGGAATATGTTTTTAATAGCTTCGGCGGGGTCGTCGAAGTAGTCGAGAAGGAACTCGTGCTCAACGCCTTCCTTGTCTATTGAGATATATCTCGGAAGCACCTGCTGATAAGTGCCCGAAACGTTCCATCTGAAATCGGTTGAGGCAAGACCGTACTGCCACTCCGAAAGGTTGCTGAAATCTGCTCCCGCATCAAGTGCAAGCGAGGAGTTGCCCGTGTGTCCGAGAGGGTAAACGCTGTCAAAATAAACCGACGCAGGACCGCCGGTTGCGATTATGACGTAGGGCGTTTTTATAGCCACAAACTCGACACGGGTGGCACTTTTGTTGTCTATTGCGAGGATTCCGGTAACTTTGCCGGCGTCTGTCAGAACGCGTATTGCCTGTACACCGTCGAGGACGGTGATGCCCTTTTTCTCAACCGCCGCCTCAAGCACCTCTGTCATCTTTTTAGAGGTGTAAGGGCCTATCGAGGTCGCGCGTGAGCAGGGGTCGTGGTCGGTTTTGTATCCGACAAATTCACCGTATTCGTTGGTAGGGAAGTTAACGCCGAGTCCCGCGAGCTTCATAAAGCATCTCGCCGAGTCTGCCGCCTCTGCAAGAGCAACGTCGCCGTCCATAGCTCCGCCCTCGAAGAGAGTCTTTGCCATTCCGAGCACGCTGTCGGGCGCGTCGCCGGCAAGAGAGAGCTTGTAGTAGGTCTGCTTGTCGCTACCCGTGTTACGCGAAGTGCCTGTTTTTACACCCTCGGTGATGATAGCTACGTTAGTCACGCCGAGGTCGTAGAGCCAGTCGGCTGCGTTATATCCCGCACAGCCCGTTCCGATAACCACCGCGTCAAATTCAAAATTTTTCATATAATCTCCAAAGTAAACTTTAGTTTGCATTTTGATGGATTTGCCTCGGCGTCAGCCTCGGCGCGCGAAATTAAAGTCTGCGAATGTGGAAGCCGCCGTCGGCGTTAAGAACAGTGCCCGTGCCGAAGTCGATAAGTCCGCTTGCCGCGGCGAGAACGCACTTTGCAACGTCCTCGGGAGTACCCCAGCGCTTGATAGGAGTGAGTCCCTCGGAGATGAGCTTCTCGTACTTTGCCGACACGACGTCGGTCATAGGAGTCTTGATAATTCCGGGACGAACCTCGAAAACGGGGATTTCGTACTCTGCGAGCTTGTCTGCAAAGAGAAGCGTCGTCATCGAAACGCCTGCCTTTGAGATGCAGTATTCACCGCGCGAGGTCGATGAGGTGTAGCTCGAGTTGGACGCGATGTTGACAATTCTCGGCGAGTAGTCCTCGATGCCCTTCGACTGATATCCTATCATAAGATTTGCGAAGGTCTGGCACATAAAGAACGTGCCCTTGGTGTTAATTCCAACTACTCTGTCAAAGCTCTCCTCGGTGGTTTCGAGTACGTCGAGTCTGACCTTACAGGCAACGCCCGCGTTGTTTACAAGAAGGTCGAGCCTGCCGTATTTTTTGTCAACGAAATCGGCAAGTGCCGCCCTATCCTCTGCCTTTGAAATATCGCATTTGCAGTAAACCTCGCCCTCCATCTCGGAATGAACGTCGGAATATATTACCTCGTAGCCCGAGGTCTTGAGAAGGTCGGCAATTCCCTTGCCGATGCCCTGATACGCGCCTGTAACCAATGCAACCTTTTTCATAATATTTCTCCTTTAATTGTATTATTTATTTGCCGAGGACCTTTTCCTCGTGAAGCTTTTTATAGTAGGAGTTGAACACCGCACACCCGCTGACGCACTTCGCACGCATAAGCTCGGTACACTTTGAGCAGGCAACGCAGCATTTCTTCGGGTCGAATTTTCCTTCGAGATAGTCGCGGTAGAGCATAGGATACGCGAGGCTCACTCTGCCGTAGCCTACGAAATCCGCCTTACCGCTCGAGATAAGCTCCTCTGATTTTTCCATGAGCTCTTTGCGATAGTAGGAAAGTCCCGACGCAACGAGCGGAAGATTTGGAAATTTCTCCTTTAGGTGCTCCTCGACCTGCTCAAAGCGCATAAGACCTGCCATAGCAGGCTCGGGAGCAACGTAAGCACCCTTTTTGAAGGGGCGGTTGATGTGAGGATTGTAGTATGGATTTCCTATCGTGAGATTGAGCATCTCAACACCCGCCTCAATGAGCCGCTCTATCAGCATATCTGCTTCGGTGAGGTCGAGCTCACCGTCGGGCGTTGTGCCAAATCCGTTCGGGTAGGCAACCATATCGCTGACGCCGAGGCGTGTAACTACTGCAAAATCCTCGGGCACGGCGGACTTTACGGCGCGAACCGAATTAAGATAAAGCCTCGTTCTGTTCTCAAACGAGCCGCCGTATCGTCCCTCGCGGTTGAATGCGGAGAGAAGCTCTTGGAAAAGGTAGCCGTGGCGGCTCTTTACGTCAACTCCGTCAAAGCCCGCTTCAATTGCAAGAAGCGCGGATTTTACGTAGAGAGCGGGTACCGTGTCGAGATATTCGTCGGACACGACGTTGTCGTCGGTGACAGGACGCCTCTCCTCATAAACCGAGTTTCGATAGGCAATCATCGGAACGATGCTCTGTCTGCCCGAGTGGGTGAGCTGAAGCACCATAAAGGGTTCTATTCCGCACTCTGCCTTTGCCGTCCTACGCATATCGTCGACGAGCTTTTTGAAGGCGGGAAGATTCTCCTCGGTCAAACGAAGCTGACCCTTGTTGGTTCTTCCCTCGGGGCAGACGGCGCACGCCTCGAACCAGATAAGTCCCACACCCGAGCGCGCCGCCTTCATATACTTGTCTACGGTGAGCTCGCTCGGTGAGCCGTCCTCAAGGCAGTCACAGCCCTCCATAGGCTGAAATACGGCTCGGTTGGGAATGATTTTATTCTTGAAGATATAAGAAGATGATAGCATGTTTTTCTCCGAGTGTATGTGTTTTTTGTTTTTCAACAACATTTTATCATAAGAAAAGAGTAAAAACAATATCTTTTTTTGCATAAAACATTGCCATTCTTGCAAAGTTATGATAAAATATAATAAAAACTTAACGGAGAGGGAAATGAAGACGGTTTACGAGAGCGATGGCTACCAATGTGTTTTAAGGGACGGTTTTTCCGACGCAGACACCCTGCACGAAAGGCACTGCCACCCCTTTTATGAAATAATAATGGTAGTAAGCGGTAAAATAGTTATAAATATAGAAAATCGCAGATTTACCGTTTCTGCCGGAGATGCTGTATTTATCAATCCCGCGGAATACCATAGAATTTCATCGTTTGACGGCGAGGAGTATCGCAGATTTACCCTACTTTTCGAGAAAAGTCTGATACCATCGGCAATAAGAGACACGCTTCTTCTGAAAACCGCGAAAAATCCGGTTACCTGCCACGCAGAAATGCCCGCCCTGATGTCGCGTCTTGAGAGTGCGGTTACGAGCGAGGATACCGCGGCATACGCACCGCTTATAGACGCCCTTGTCGTTCAGCTTTTCTATACGATACTTGCCGGCGATTTTCTTCCCGAGGACGAAAACGACCTGCGCTTGCAGAAGATGCTTGAGTATATATCTCAGCACGAAACCGAGAAAATAACGCTTTCCGACGTTGCTTCTTACGCATTCATATCCGAATCCGCCGTTTGCCACATTTTCAAGAGCAAAATGAAGGTCTCCTTTAAGCAATACGTTTTGCAAAAAAAGATAGCTCACGCCGCGGCGTTAATCAGAGGCGGAGCGTCGGCGGCAGAGGCATCGAGAATAGTAGGATATCAAAACTATGCGAGCTTTTTCAAAATCTACAAGAAGCTTTCCTACGAGCTTCCGTCGGAGCGCAAAGAAAAAAACAAGTAAAGTAAAAAGCAGAGGAACGCTTTGGCGCACCTGCGATAAAGCAGATATGCTTTTATTTCCCGTAAACATTGATAAAATTGTAAGGGTTAGTATTGAACGATTGTTGGTTTTGTGATATAATAAACCAAAATAGTTCTTTTGTGGAGATGGAGAAATATGCGTTGTATCGATGATGTTCAAAATTCAATGAAAGTTTTGACGGAAAGAAAAATATGCTATTATCAAAGAGATGGTTCTTTTCGCAGCGAAGAAATCCTTAATGAAAATAATTTGGGTAATATCAATGGAATGATGGTAAAATGTCATATGAAAAACGGCTCTGTGCAGATTGGATTCGCGGATCCGTACAGAGTTCACAGTCAATCAGAATTTACCGGCCAAGTGAAAGATATTATTTACTTGTGGACATGGGATAACATAGACGAAACTACACATCAATTGGTTGGAACGGAAGATGACAAATACAGCCAAACATATGTTCCCGTAAAAATCAAGTATATTACTCAAATAGATGCTATTGTATTTTCTAATCCTCGATGGGGTGGATTGCTGACTAACAAGTTCTTTATTGATGAAAAGTAAGTTCATGCGAAACAATGACCTAAAATAATTGAACAAATTAGCTATGAGGTCGTGCAAAAAGCACGACCTTGTTTTGCTTTTGTGTCCACAAAAGCAGTGCTTGTCAGGAAAAGAAGACGGACTTTTGGGGCGCACAGACCAAAGGCTCCCTCCGGGAGGGAGCTCCCGACGGAGTCGGGTGAGGGAGAGCGCGTTACGATAGAATTAGTACAAATTCAAGGTTGCGCGGGCTCCTTCCGTCACGGCTTCGCCGTGCCACCTTCCTCCCGGAGGAAGGCTATGCTACCGCCCGACAGTACACCTAAAAGGTGTAACACACTATACCTTGCGGGGCAAGGCGTGTGAAAAAGGACAGAGACGAAAAATCTCTGTCCTTTTGTAATGTAGGGGCGTTCATTGAACGCCCGCGGGCGACCACTGGTCTCCCCTACAAATTTGTTTTTTATGGTAGGTAAAACCTGCTTTATGGAAGGCACTCCTTCCTCTGCTTTTTATTATTTACGGTCATTACGTATCAATCAAAGCTACTGTTTGTTTTGTCAAGACAGTGTCTGTCCATCGCGCCGAAGAAGGAGTCGCCCTCAAAAACGGTGAAGCGCCACATTCTGTCGCCCGTAAAGAGTCGTTTTTCGCTTCCGTCCGACGAAATGAATACGTACTTTGGCTCGGGAGCTAAAATCAGTATCGCCTTGCCGTCGCCCTCAACGCCGTAGTCAAAATGCCTTGCGAGAGAAACAAAGTGCTTCTTTCCGCCCAGCTTATATAGAAAATGAGCGTTTTTTTCGCTGGTGAAGTAGAGAGGGGTGCGTCTTTTTTCTATGGGCAAAAGACGGCAGGAATATATCTTTTCGCCGTATTTGAGGGTGAAACGGAGAGCTCCCGTTTTGCCAAGCTTAAATCCTTTTTCAGAGCGAAGGTCGAAAAGCTCGTAGTCCGAGCGCTCAACCGATGCCTTTAGGCGCTTTATAAATTTTCTCCTGGTAGAGAGCGCCCTGAGCTTAGGATAAGCGAGAATAAAGAACAAGACTGCAAAAATGAAGACGAACAGTCCCGCTGTTGAAAACAGCCCAAGAACAGCCGATACAACCGTATAGACGTTTATGCAAAGGAAGACGAGAACCGGCGAGAGCGGGACGGTAAAGGGGTATATCAAGAGAATAAAGGCGAGCTTCAGCGCAAATCTCCAACGGCTGTTGAGCATATCGAGGCTGCGCGTTTCGTGAAGAAAGCTCCAATGACGGTGCGTTTCATATTCCGCATTAAGATTGATGAAAAGAAAAGCCGTGATATAGGTAGCGTAAATCAAAACGTAACGAAATCCGCCGGCAAATTCAAAAAGAAATTCCGCTTCACTGAAAGCGCCAAAGGGCGCAAAGAGCGAAAAGAGCGCTATCGGGCCGCAGGTTTCGAGAAGGAACTCGGGTGTCTTCAAAATCTGTCGGTATTCCGAAAACCGCTTACCCGTGTTGAGATTTTCTAAATATTCGTTTCTCGCTTGTACGTTATAAAGCCTGAAATGACGAACCAGCGAGTTGTACATAAGCAAGCTTCCAAGCAAAACTATAAGACATACCGACCAAAGAGGGAAGTCGGTGAATATTTGCGTGTCTTTGTCGTTGGCGACGTTCATCGTCAGAATGAATATGATGAAGCGCATAAGGAAGAAGAGTGCAAAAACGCCTATTCCACGAAGCAAATACATTGCTCTGACCAATGACCGACTGTACGTGTTTTCCATGAAGTACCTCCGAGGAGTGAAGTCATTGATAGTATATCACAATATCTTTCATATGTCAACTTTATAATAACAAATAGATTAATTTAATATCAATAAATTCATTTAAAGTATTGACAAATCCAAAATACTGTGCTATAATCATTTTCAAATTGTATACAAGCATACAATCTTCGAAAAAAGGAGAAAAAATATGATTAAAAGAAATCCCGGCAGCAATCTGATTGAGCAGGCGCAGTACAAGTACTCGCTTCAGGACGTAGAGAACCCCAACCTCTACCGAGATATTTATCCCTACGAGGAGGTTCCCAAGGTTGCCTTTAACCACAGACACGTGCCTATCTCTATGCCAAACGAGATATGGATAACCGATACGACCTTCCGCGACGGACAGCAGTCGCGCGCGCCCTACACGGTAGAGCAGATAGTGGCTTTGTATAAGATGCTCTCACGCCTCGGCGGACCGAAGGGCATTATCAGACAGAGCGAGTTCTTTGTTTATACGAAGAAGGACCGTGAGGCAGTCGAAAAATGTATGGAGCTCGGCTACGAGTTCCCCGAGATAACCACGTGGATACGTGCAAAGCGCGAGGATTTCAACCTCGTGCGCGAGATTGGAATTAAGGAAACCGGAATACTTGTTTCCTGCTCCGACTACCACATATTCAAGAAGCTCGGACTTTCAAGACAGGAGGCGCTTGACCACTATCTTGCGGTTGTAAAGTCTGCGTTTGACGCAGGAATACGTCCGAGATGTCACCTTGAGGACATAACCCGTGCTGATTTTTACGGCTTTGTCGTTCCGTTTGTAAACGAGCTCACCGAGCTTTCGCGCGAGGCGAATATCCCCGTCAAAATCCGTATGTGCGACACTATGGGCTACGGAGTTTCCTACCCCGGCGTAGCACTTCCGCGAAGCGTTCCCGGCATCGTTTACGGTCTTCACCACTACGCAGACGTTCCCTCGGAGATGCTTGAGTGGCACGGACACAACGACTTCTACCTCGGCGTTTCCAACGCTGTCAGCGCTTGGCTTTACGGTGCGTCCTCGGTCAACTGCTCGCTTCTCGGAATAGGCGAGAGAACCGGAAACGTACCGCTTGAGGCTATGGTTATGCAGTACGCCTCGCTCCGCGGCACTCTCGACGGAATGGACACCACGGTTATAACCGAGATTGCAAGATATTTCGAGCGCGAGCTTGGCTACGACATTCCCCCGATGACCCCCTTCGTAGGCTCTGCATTCAACCTCACGAGAGCGGGAATTCACGCCGACGGTCTTATGAAGGACGCCGAGATATACAACGTCTTTGACACCGAGAAGATACTCAACCGCGTTCCAGACGTGGCTATTTCGAACACCTCGGGTATCGCGGGAATTGCATATTGGATAAACAAGCATTACGCGCTTTCGGGCGACGCACAGGCTTCAAAGCACGACGACTGGGTTGTTAGCATTAAGCGAGACATCGACGCTCTTTATGCAGACGGTAGAACGACGCTTATGGGTGATGCCGAGCTCGAAAGTATAATAGCAGGATACCGCCCCGATCTGAAGCCCGACACCCTGGAGGGTTGATTATGATAATCGACAAAAAGAGCGCCTCGCTTGAAAAGCAGGTCACCGCAACGCTCGAGGAGGAGATACTGACGGGCAAGCTTGAGTGCGGCACAGCCCTCACCGAACAGAGCCTCTCGGCAAGACTTGGCGTAAGCAGAACGCCTATCCGCGCGGCACTTCACACGCTTGCCGAGGAAGGACTTATCAGCCTCATTCCCAACAAGGGCGCTGTGGTTGTCGGCGTTACGCGTGACGATCTCGTGGACATTTATAAAATTAGAATGCGCCTTGAGGGGCTTGCCTCGGCAACGGCGGCGGTGAGAATATCCGACGGCGACCTTGAGCGCCTGCGGAACGCGGTCGAGCTTGCAGAGTTTTATATAAGCAAAAACGACACCGAGCATCTTAAGGAGCTTGACACCGAGTTTCACTCGATAATTTACAGAGCCTCGGGAAACAGAATGCTGAACAAAACGCTCTCCGAGCTTCACCGTAATATAACCTCGTACAGAAAAATGTCGCTTGCCGTCCCCGGCAGACTCGAGAGGTCGGCCCGTGAGCACAGAGAAATATTCGAGGCGATAGAGGCGCGCGACGCCGAGAGGGCAGACAGACTTACCTCGGAGCATATCGCAGCCGCTCTAGAAAATATGCTCATAACCGTTGAAAAATAGAAAGGAACACAAAATGGGATACACTATTGCACAAAAAATAATCAAGGCACACCTCGTCACAGGCGAGATGAAGGTCGGTGAGGAGATTGGTCTTCGCATCGACCAGACACTGACGCAGGACGCGACGGGCACTATGGCTTACCTTCAGTTCGAGGCTATGGGTACAAAGCGCGTCAAAACCGAGCTTTCGGTAGCTTACATCGACCACAACACGCTTCAGGCAGGCTTTGAAAATGCCGACGACCACCGTTATATCCAGACGGTAACGAAAAAGCACGGAATTCGCTTCTCGCGTCCCGGAAACGGCATCTGCCATCAGGTGCATCTTGAAAGATTTGCAAAGCCCGGAGGGACGCTTATCGGCTCTGACAGCCACACCCCCACAGCAGGCGGCATAGGAATGCTTGCAATGGGTGCCGGCGGTCTTGACGTCGCGGTAGCTATGGGCGGCGGTACTTACTACATCACTATGCCAAAAATGATAAAGGTAAATCTCATCGGCAGACTTTCGGATTACGTCAGCGCAAAGGACGTTATTCTCGAGGTGCTCCGTATTCTCTCGGTAAAGGGCGGCGTCGGTGCTGTCGTCGAGTACGGCGGAGAGGGCGTTTGTACGCTTTCCGTACCCCAGAGAGCAACCATAACCAATATGGGCGCTGAGCTTGGAGCGACTACCTCTATTTTCCCATCTGACGAGGTAACGCGCAGCTTCCTTCGCGCAGAGGGCAGAGAAAAGGACTATACCCCTCTGGCTTCCGACCCCGATGCTATATACGATGCAGAGTACACGGTTGATTTGTCGGCGCTCCGTCCCCTCGCTGCTTGTCCTCACAGCCCTGACAACGTGAAGCCCGTCGCAGAGCTTGCAGGCTCTAAAATCGACCAGATATGCATAGGCTCTTGCACAAACTCGTCGATGCTCGATATGCTGACGGTTGCGGCTATGCTCAAGGGCAAGACCGTTCACCCCGACATTTCTCTTTCGATTTCTCCAGGCTCGAAGCAGGTTTATACGATGCTTGCCGATTGCGGTGCGCTTGCCGACCTTATTGCAGCCGGCGCGAGAATACTTGAATGTGCCTGCGGCCCTTGTATCGGAATGGGCTTCTCTCCGAAGTCAAAGGGTGTCAGCCTTCGTACCTTTAACCGTAACTTCCTCGCAAGAAGCGGCACTGCCGACGCAGAGGTTTATCTCGTTTCTCCCGAAACCGCCGCGGCATCGGCAATAAGCGGTGTATTCACCGACCCGACAACTCTCGGTAAAGCTCCCGCGGTTAAAATTCCCGACAGCTTTACCATCAACGATAACCTTATAGAGCTTCCTGCCACCGAGGCAGAGGCAGACGCGGTGACCGTCGAGCGCGGACCGAACATCAAGCCTATCCCTGTCGGAAAAGCACCCGATGAGAACCTCGACTGCGAGCTTATACTCAAGGTTGGCGACAACATCACCACCGACCACATTATGCCTGCCGGCGCGAAGATACTTCCGTTCCGCTCAAACGTGCCGAAGCTCTCGGAGTTCTGCTTCACCGTATGTGACAAGGACTTCCCCGAGCGCGCAAAGGCAAAGGGCGGCGGAGTAATCCTCGGCGGCTCAAACTACGGACAGGGCTCGTCGCGTGAGCACGCGGCGCTTGTTCCTCTCTATCTCGGAGTAAAGGCGGTTATTGCAAAGAGCTTTGCGCGTATCCACGTTGCAAACCTCATTAACTTCGGTATCGTTCCTATGACGCTTGCAAACGAGGCGGACTACGATAAGATTGCCGAGGGCGACGAAATTTACATCGAGGGCTTCCGCGAGGCTATCGAAAAGTCCGACCGCGCAGTGCTCGTTGACCGCAAAAACTCAACACGGGTCGAGCTTATACTCAATTTCACCGCCCGTCAGAGAGAAATTCTCCTCGCAGGCGGAACTCTTAATTACACCAAGCAAAAATCCTAATCATTCGGACTAATTCGCTTTCAAAAACAAGTTGAATTAAGGAGAAATCGTATGAAATTAAACTTTAAGGTAGATAAAGCCTTCGACGTCGGTATTAAAAGGCTTGGAAAGCTGCTTGGCTACGAGTGTGGCGAGGGCATCACGGTTTATGCCGAAAAGGGTGACAAAATCGGCGTTAAGCTGGCCGACGGAGTTGCCACCGTCTATTACAGAGATAAGGTGCAATTCTTCCGCGGACTAGGAATTCTTGCTGAAAATGTAAAGAAAAGTTGTCAATTCGAGATATTCGAGGACGGCCATTTCACCACTCTTTCGGCAATGATTGACGCATCGCGCTGCCTTGTTCCAAAGGTAGAGTCGGTGTTCTCGGTACTCGATTACATGGCGGTTATGGGCTACAATATGATGATGCTCTACACAGAGGATATGATTGAGCTTGAGGGAAGACCGTACTTTGGATATATGCGCGGACGCTACTCGATGGAGGAGCTTCACGCCATTGACGATTACGCATACGAGTACGGCATTGAGGCTATTGCCTGCGTCGAGTGCTACGGCCACATGGAGAAGTACCTCATTTGGCCCGAGGCAAGAAAAATCAAAGACAATGACAGAGTTATGCTGGCACGCGAGGAGGAAACCTTCAAGTTCGTTGACCAGCTTATCTCCACAGCCTCAAAGGCATTCCGCTCGAGAAGAATACACATCGGTATGGACGAGGCGTGGAATATGGGACGCGGAGCCTTCCTTACTAAAAACGGCTACGTTCCGCCCTTTGACATCTTCAACGAGTATATGGAGCGTCTTATCGGCATCACTAACAAGTACGGTATGAAGCCTATGATGTGGTCGGATATGTACTTCCGCGTGCAGAATCCAAAGGACGCCTACTACCAGGAGTCCACCGAAATCCCCGAGAGCACGAAAAAGCTCATACCGAAGGAGGTAGAGCTCGTATTCTGGCACTACGGCGAGAAGCCCTGGTGCGACGATTATATGCTCAAAAAGCATAACGAGCTTGGCAGAAAGGTCATCTACGCCGGCGGTAACTGGGGCTGGACCGGACACTTCCCCGAGAACAACTATATGATGTCGACGACGAAATTCTCGCTCGACGCCTGCAGAAATAACGGCGTAAAAGAGGCAATGCTCACTATATGGGGCAACGACAACAATGAGTGCGACACCTATGCAAACCTCTTCGGACTGTCCTATTTTGCCGAGAATTGCTATGACAAATCGCCCTCAAAGGATAAGCTTAAGGCGAGATTTGAGGCTACGACAGGCGGTGATTACGAGCTCTTCTACAAGATGAGCTACTACCACAGCGATTTTGAGAACGGCGACGATTACCCCAACTTCAACAACCGCTTCTTCGGAAAGCCACTCTTCTGGCAGGACGTCCTTGCGGGGCTTCACGATAAGAGCCTATTTAGTAAGCCGATGTCAAAGCACTACGAGATGTCAGCCGAGATTTATCGCGGTAAGGAGAACGATGCGCGCTTCGGATACCTTTACGAGTTTGCATTCCGCACTCTTGACTATCTTGCAACCAAGACCTACATTGCAGAAAGACTTCAGCCTGCCTACAAGGCGGGAGACAGAGAGCTTCTTCTTGAATTAAAGGATAAGCACCTGCCTCTTCTCAAGGAAAAATGTATGGCTATTCACAAGACTCACAAGGCGGCGTGGTTCAAAAATAACAAGGTTATGGGCTGGCAGAATCTCGACATCAGATATGCCGGCGTCGTGGCAAGATGCGATACCGCAATCGAGCAGATAACCGATTATCTCGACGGAAAAATCTCAAAAATCGAGGAGCTTGAGGAGGAAAGACTCAACAAATGGCTCTCGGGCTTCGTGCAGTACAGCGATATAGCAACCGTTAATATTAAGATTTGAGTGCACAAAAACCAACAAAAAGTAAAGGAAAGTTTACAAAATGGCAGATTACAAGGAAAATCTCGACCTCGCTTGCGAGAAATTCAGAAAAATTTTAGAAGGACAGCTTAAAAGAGTTGAGGATATGAAGGCGCAGGGCGACTTCACCGATTACGAAGCGATTGATACCATCAAAATCGGTGTCTGCGGAGGCGACGGCATAGGTCCTATCATCACAAAGGAGGCGGCAAGGGTTCTTGAATTTATCCTCTCCGACCTCGTTGCGTCGGGCAAGGTTAAGTTCATAACCATCGACGGACTGACACTCGAAAACAGAATAGTGAATATGAAGGCTATTCCCGACGACGTTATGGCGGCACTCAAGGGCTGTGACATAATTCTTAAAGGTCCGACCACAACGCCTCAAAAGGGCTCGGGAATGCCCAACATCGAGTCGGCAAACGTAGCAATGAGAAAGGCTCTCGACCTTTTTGCGAACATTCGTCCCGTCAAAGTTCCCGAGGAGGGCATCAACTGGACTATCTTCCGCGAGAATACCGAGGGCGGCTATGCGGTTGGCTCGTCGGGCTTCAACGTTACCGAGGACCTTGCAGTTGACTTTACCGTAACCACAAAGCAGGGCTCTGACAGAATTGCCCGTCTTGCATACGACTACGCGAGAAAGAACGGCAGAACCAGAGTTTCTCTCGTAACCAAGGCAAACATAATCAAGACAACCGACGGTAACTTCCTTGAGGACTGCCATAAGGTCGCAGACCTCTATCCCGAAATAACGACGGATGAATGGTATGCAGATATTATGACGGCAAAGCTTGTTGACAAGAAGCGCCGCCGTGACTTCCAGGTGCTCCTTCTCCCCAATCTCTACGGTGATATTATTTCCGACGAGGCAGCAGAATTCCAGGGCGGAGTAGGCACGGCAGGCTGTGCTAATATCGGTAAAAAGTACGCAATGTTCGAGGCTATTCACGGCTCAGCTCCGAGAATGGTAAACGAGGGAAGAGCACAGTTTGCAGACCCCTCGTCGATGCTTCGCGCCTGCGTAATGCTTCTTTCTCATATCGGCTATCAAGACAGAGCGGATAAGCTTGAAAGAGCTCTCGACATATGCTCGTTTGAGGAAAAGAAGCTCGTTATAACCGGAAGAGCCGATGGTGCAACCTGCGAGGACTTCGGCAATTACGTAATGGAAACGCTCAAAGCACTTTAATCAGCGTCGGACTGAGCTTATAGAGAAAAATCGCGCTTGCAGTTGGAATCTGCGGCGCGATTTTTTGTTGCCTTCGGGCAATCGTGCACGTTTAAAAATAAAGAGAATAATATTTTTACATTATTTTACAGGAAAGTATTTACAAACGAAAAAATGTATGTTATAATATATTCATTACTATGGGAAGTGTCCCTTTTCATTGTGCAATGCATAAGCGGCGCGATGAATTTCACAAAAACCTTTTTAAATGGAGGAATACCATGTTTAAAAAATTGTTTGCTTTGTTGATCACGGTAAGTATGCTGCTAACTATGATTTACATACCCGCCGTGGCGGCGCAATTACCCGTGTTCGAGGACGGCGACCTCCTGGACAACGGTTGGCAGGAGGCGGAGATTTCACCTTGGGTGATATCGCGCTCGAAGGTGAATGAAACAGGCGAAACAGAAACCGAAGTTTTCGTTTTTCCGACGCTTGAGCGTGCTCTCGCTGCGGCAGTGGACGGAGATGTTATCAAGCTTCAGAGGGATGTTGATGAGGAAGGCCCCTTTGAGATTGGTGGCGAAGAGGTTGAAAGCGCTAGTAACATTACCATCGTCGGTGACGGACATACCATGAACTGCGTGAACGGCTTCGTGGTAAACAGCGGTAGCTTCACCCTCTCGGATGACCTTACGGTTATCGCTTCCGAGTCTGCAGCACTTTACGTTGCAGGCGGCGAGGTTAATACCTCTGCAAACCTTAAGGCTTTGGGTGAGCACGCGGCAATAGAGGCGGCTCCCGAGTGCACGGGTAGTGTTACCGTAAACGGCGGTAGCATTGAGGCTGAAGCCGAGCAGTGCATCTCTTGGGGCGAGGGTGGCACGCTTCTTATCACGGGAGGCGCTTTCTCAAGCAATCCCGGTGACGAGTATTGCCTTCCCGGCTATAAATTTGAGCTTAACGACGAAGGTAAATACCAGGTTGGAGAAATCCTCGTTTGCGTAATAGGTGAGGTTGGATACCAAACCTTTGCGGATGCTTTAGCGGCGGCAAAGGACGGAGATACTATCACCTTGCTTATGGATATAAATGAAGACGGTCCGTTTGTGATTTCCGAAATCAGTGTTACTATCGACGGTAACGGATATACCATTAACTGTGTAAACGGCTTCGTGGTAAACAGCGGTAGCCTCACCCTCTCGGATGACCTTACGGTTATCGCCTCCGAGTCTGCAGCACTTTACGCTATCGGCGGCGAGGTTAATACCTCTGCAAACCTTAAGGCTTTGGGTGAGTCTGCGGCAATAGAGGCGGCACCCGAGTGTACAGGCGCGGTTACCGTAAACGGCGGTAGCATTGAGGCTGCGCTTCTTTGGGGCGAGGGTGGCATGCTCGTTATCAAGGGTGGCGTGTTCTCGGTAAATCCAGACGACGCGTACAGCAAGTATTGCCTCCCCGGCTACAAGCTCGGCGAAAATGGCGAAGGTAAATACGAGGTTGTCAAGAACGAAAACGTTGTTGCAATAGACCAAAACGGTAACGTGTATGAAACGCTTGCAGAGGCTCTTGCTACTATCAACGAAGACGGCGGCGTGATTTCGCTTAATAAGGACGTCCTCGGTGAGAAGGTTATCTCTCTTCTTCCCGGCGCCACCCTTGACCTTAACGGTTACACGCTTGAAACCGAGTATATCACCGTCTACGGCGGAGCTGGCATAATTGACGGCAGTGCCGATAACAGCGGTCTTCTCAAGTGCGAGAAGGAAAAGGTTGTAATTAAAGCCGACGTTACCGTGGAAAGCGGTGACGTCAAGGCGGGCCTTCCCGTTTGGGACGAGGCTAACGGAGGCTATATGTTTGCCGACTATACCATAGCCGGCGTGCAGAGTTCCACTGATACGGAGGCAGGTACGTTCAAATATAAATTTGTCCTTTATACCGACGCACGCGCACGCGCGTTGATAAAGGGTAACGGTCTTAACGACGAACTTTCCGTTATGGTTCGCATCACCTGGACTAACGGAGAAACGACCTACTATGAGGACGTTTGCTTCGGTGATGCCGATATAGGCGCTGTTGTTGGTCAGACCGGAAAGGGATTTGGGGTTACCGTGTCGAATTATGCAGGCTTTGCCAATATTAAAATCCAGGCAAGAGTTGTTTCGGAATCCGGCGTGGTTGTTCACACCGACCTTGTGCCCGTACAGTAAGATTCACGAGAGGAGTAAAAAATGAAAAAGACTTATATAGCCCCTGAAAGTGAATATATAAACTTTGAAAGCGACGACGTTTTAACGTCGGTTCAGCCTCTTGGTAACATTAATGATTATACAAACACCAGCGGAGAGGTTCCTGATACCGATGCGGGAATTGTATCTATGCCCGACGTTGTCAGCCCGTTTGTTTGATGCTCGTTAAGGTAGCGGATTTATTCGTTGAGGTTTCGGAGGAGGGCGGTATCGCCCCCCTTCTCGAAAAATATAAAACGGCAGAGAAAAGAAAGGCGGACGTCATTATTGATGCATCGCTTTACAGAGCGCAGTCAAGAGAATCGCTCTCGCCGTTTAACTGTGCCTATGTTGAATCGAGTGCGCAATTTTCCTATTGGCTCACGAGGTTTTCGGGTATGATGCTTCATGCATCTGCCGTTGAGCTTGACGGACGCGCGTACCTCTTTTCAGGTCCAAGCGGCGTGGGAAAATCTACTCACACGGCACTTTGGCAGAGGGAATTTCCGAGCGCCGTGGTGTTCAACGACGACAAGCCGGCTCTGCGCAATATAGATGGCAGGTGGTTTGCCTATGGCACACCCTGGAGCGGAAAGAATCACGTCAATTCAAATATGAGGGTGCCGCTTGCGGGAATCTGCTTTTTGAAGCGCGGCTCGAAGAATGCAATTCGCACTCTTTCCATAGCGGAAGCCCTGCCGTGTCTTATTCATCAAACGATGCGAGTGTTTAAGGAAGAAACCGAGCTCGACCTAATGCTGAGAGCCGTTGAATCCCTCGCGGAGAATATACCAATCTACGAGCTTTCCGCTCTTCCTGACGTGGAGGCGGTTCGCTTAACTCACGACACAATGCTCCGCGGAGCAAGGGAGGCGGGATTATGAAAATAAAAGACGGCTTTGCCTTGCGTCAGGTTGCAGGAAGCTATGTGGTTCTTCCTTTGGCTGAGAGCAGTGCTGTGTTTAACGGTATGCTTACCTTGAACGAGACGGGGGTTGTTCTTTGGCGGCGTCTTGCCGAGGGCTGCTCTTTAGAGGAGCTTGTCGTTGCGCTTACCGACGAATACGAGGTGACAGAGGAAACGGCTAGAGCCGACGTAGAAAGATTTATCGCAAAAATCAGCGAGATAGGCTGCTTAGACCTCGGTGTCTGAGACCTTGAAAAATCAATTTTACTCAACTTGATTTTGAGTACGCCGACGAGATAGGGTCGGCTTTGGCGGGATATTGAAACAAAACAAACAAAAAGAGCCGAGAAGGCTTGATTTGAGAGGAAACCATGAACACAAACGAACAAGAATTTACAATTGACTTTAAGCACCTCATAAAATCGCTAATAAAGAAAGCGTGGCTGATAATTCTTGCGGGAGTTATTTTCGGAGCATCGGCGTTTGTCTATACGTCGAGCTTTGTAGCGCCGAAGTATTCCTCGAGCGTTATGCTGTACGTTAATAACAAGTCCTTCTCGCTTGGAAATGCAAGCGTTAATATTTCTGCGGCAGACCTTTCTGCGTCACAGAGTCTTATTGATACCTATATCGGTATTTTAAGGACGAGAACGACTCTTGAGGAGGTTTCCGACAAATCGGGATTGGGTTACGGATACAGTAAGCTTCTCGGCATGATTTCAACGAGCAAGCTCGAGGGAACGGAGATATTCCGCGTTACAGTAACGGCGAGCGATCCCACCGACGCGGCACAGATTGCAAACACAATCTCCGAGGTTCTTCCGGAGAGAATAGAGGATATTATTGAGGGAAGCTCTATGCGTATAGTTGACAGCGCAATAGTCAACAACACAAAGGTTTCTCCCAACATAACCGGCACATCGGTAAGATGGTTTATTATAGGTTGCTTTATTGCAGCTGCGGTGATCGTGCTCATTACTATCCTTGACGATACGATAAGAAGCGAGGAATACATACTGCAAACCTACGACATTCCCATTCTATCCAAAATTCCCGACCTTAACGACGACTCGCACGGCGGATATTTCGGAAAGCACAGATATGGGGATAAGCACTACTATAAGTACGAAAATTACTACGGCTACGAGAATTCTGCAAACAAAGGCAGGGGAGGCGCTGACTTATGATTTTTAAAAGCAAAAAGAAGACAGTCGCAGAGAATAAAAACACCTTGCTTCACAAGAAGCTGAATTTTGCCGCAACCGAGGCGTATAAGCTTCTCAGAACCAACCTTATGTTCGCTCTTCCTGACGCCAAGAGATGTCGCGTCGTAGGAATTACGAGCCCTACGAGAGAAGAGGGAAAATCCACAACCGCTATTAATCTTTCCTACGCACTTGCAGAAACCGGAAAGCGCGTCGTTCTCATCGACGCCGACCTAAGACTTCCGACTGTAGCGAAGAAAATGGAAATAGAATCCGCGCCAGGTCTTTCAAACGTCATTGTGGGTGACGTGACTGAGGAAGGCGCTACGTGGATTTCGGACGAAGTTGAAAACTGGAATATAATTCCTTCGGGTGACATTCCCCCGAACCCCACCGAAATGCTTGCCTCAGCTCAGATGAAGCAGCTTATCGAAAGGCTCTCTGTGTCCTACGATTTTATTATACTTGACCTGCCGCCTGTTAATATAGTTTCGGACGCGCTCGCAATTTCTTCAATTCTTGACGGAATGGCGGTAGTTGTTCGTGAGAACTATTCGGGCAGGCGAGAGCTTCAAGCTTGTATGCGTCAGCTTAAGCTTTCGGGAGTAAAAATTCTTGGATTTGTTATGATTGCGACCTCGGAGGACAACTCCCCCTATAAGAAGTACAGATATTATAAAAAGTACGGATACAAGTACGCTAAAAGAGGCTACGAAACCGCACATAATGTACAAAAAGAGTCAGTAGAGCCCGAGAACGTCACCGACGAGTCGGTTGACGAGGCTTGGCTTAGATGACAGATTTTCACGCTCACGTCTTGCCGGGAATAGACGACGGTAGCTCGTCGCTAGACGAGAGCATAGCACTGCTTGAAATACTTCATAAAGACGGCGTAAGCTTGGTTTGTGCGACACCGCACTTCAACGCTCTGTATGACGAGCCCGAGGCCTTCCTTGCAAAAAGAAACGAGGCATACGGGAGCTTATCGAGGGCTATCGAAGGGAAAAATCTGCCACGGGTAATAGTGGGAGCAGAGGTGACGTACTTCAACGGCATTTCGAATATGGGGTCTATCGCGGACTTTTGTATTGAGGGCAGTAAATACTTGCTTATTGAGATGCCGCCTGAGGTGTGGAGCGATTACACGGTAAACGATCTTGTCAAGCTTGCCATTACCAAGGATATAAAGCCTGTAATTGCGCACGTCGAGAGGTGCTTGTATCTCCAAACCGGAAGGACGCTTCAAAGGCTTCGCTCGGTTGGAGTTCTCATGCAGGCAAACGCTTCCTTCTTTATCAACCGTAAAACGAGAAGAAGAGCGCTTGGACTTTTAAAGCGGGGCGAGATACATTTTCTCGGTTCTGATTGCCACGGTCTAACGTTCAGACCACCACACTATGCCGAGGCTGTGAAGATAATAAAAGATAAGTTTGGCGATAATTTCAGATTAAATACATTGTAATTAAAATGCTCTGCACTCGGAGCATAAATGAAAGGCAGACAAAATGAAGAAAATTTGTGCTGTTATAATAGCTGTCGTTATGATGCAGCTTCTTGCGCTCTCGGCGTTTGCCGGCGGAGCCTTTGTGTCCAGTCCGTCTGCTTCGGACGCGCCCGGATTTACTCAGCTCCCGTCCGAAAGTGAGGACTGTACCGTCAAGGTTACAATATGTGCCTACGGTGACCGCGCCGACCTTGAGAATAAGCTGCTCGCGGCTATGATGACCGATGCATATGAGAAAATAGCGGATAGCGAGGATTTGAGCGCTCTCGGCGAGGATGTAGAGAAGCTGGCAAGCAAACTAAACGTTAATTCGGAGATACTTGTTGCAAGCGAGCTTTTCGCGCTTTATTCCACCGACTGTGACGGCCACGCTGCTCACGGCGACGTAAGGATAGCTATTGAGCCTACGCTGCTCGATAACTTTGCGGGACTTCTTAAATACAACGGCGTCGGATGGGAGCTCGTTGAGTGCGAGATTGACGGTGAGGTTTTACTCTTTGCTTTTGATGAAGAGGCCGTTTATACCGTTCTTCTTCACGACGGAACGGCTTCCGAGGAAAATGCTCTCGCTACCGTCGTTTCTGTAATCGCAGGGCTCTTCGTGATTGTGATTATAATTCTTCTCATTGTCTTCTTTATTAAAAAGAAGAAAGACGGAGAAGATGAAGTATCGGAAGATTCCGCATTATGAGCATCATAAAAGAACACAGTAGTAAAATATTTCATAAAACACGCAGTCGGATTATAGCTCTTGTTTTGGTGATAGCGCTCTTGATAGCTGCTTTTGCTTTGATAAGAGTTTGGGAGATGGCGAATGCTCAGTTTAATGGCGATTCCGACTCAGGATTTCTTTACGTTGAGCACGGCGGAAAGCGATACGAGCGCCGCCGCGACGTTGATGCTATTCTGATAGCAGGACTTGATAAGTTTGAGTCGTCAGCGGGAAAGGATTCCTACGTTAACAATAGACAGGCAGACTTTCTTTTGCTAATGATAATAGACCACGCGACAAAAACCTGCTCTGCCGTGCATATCAACAGAGATACCCTCGCCGAGATTACCGTTCTCGGAATAGGCGGAAAGAAGGTCGGTACGGTTACAGCTCAGCTTGCCCTGTCGCATACCTACGGCTCGGGCGGAGCTGATAGCGGCAGAAATACCGCAAGAGCGGTATCGCACCTTCTCGGTATAACCGTTGATAACTACGCTACCTTGACTATGGACGCGGTTGCGACGCTTAACGACCTTGTCGGCGGTGTAACATTGACAGTCCTTGATGACTTCGCGGGAGTTGACGACACCTTAAAGCGCGGCGAGACGGTTACGCTTATGGGAGAGCACGCGCTTAACTACGTCCGTGCGCGGCAGGGACTTTCCGATAGCACAAACGTCGCAAGAATGGAGCGTCAGCGTCAGTATCTCACCGAGCTTTATCAGGCTACGCTTTCGGCGATGAAAGAGGACGAGGATTTTGCAACCGATGCCGTCGGCGAGCTTACGGATTATATAGTTTCCGACTTCAGTATGAGCGCTCTTGACGATATGCTCGACGCATTCTGTGAGTATGAGTTCGGCGGTATATACACTCTTGAGGGAACGGTGAGCCAGGGAGAGCAGTATATGGAGTTCCGACTTAACAAGGACTTTGCAAAGGGACTTATGATAGAGCTTCTCTATAAAGAAAGAAAATAAAGAATGTAAACTAAAGGTTACAAAAAGCACCCCGATTTTTCGGGGTGCTTTCATCTTTTATATTATATTAGTCGATAGACATATCAAGCTTGAAGCGGAGAATTTTGCGAAGCGTGTTTTTCGGGAATTCCTCGGTTCTTACCTTGAGAATGGCAATCTTCTTATAGGGAACGGCGGTCTTGTTATACTTGTTGACGTACTCCTGCAGATATTTTTCAACGTCCTCAATGCCGTTCTTTTTCATAAAGTCGTAGTCGGGGAATATCTCGGCGACAATGGCGTTGTACATATCTCCGCGGCGGCTCTTACCCTCATAGACTATGATTTCAAGAACACCTGGAGTTGCCGCGAGCTCGTTTTCGATTTCCTCGGGATATACGTTCTTTCCGTTGGAGAGAATTATAAGGTTTTTCTTGCGTCCGGTGATAAAGAGAACTCTGTCAGACTCGCGGTATTTGCCGTAGTCACCGGTCTTGAAGTAGCCTTCCTCGTCAAAGACTTCCCTTGTTGCTTCCTCGTCCTTGAAATAGCCGAGCATTACGTTAGAGCCTTTGACGTATATTTCGCCCTCGCCGTCCTCGTTTGGCTCGTTTATCTTAATGTCGTCAATGGAGAGAACCGGACCGACGCTTCCGGCAACCTTGTAGTAGTTGTGGTTTACCGCGATAATGGGCGCGCACTCGGTTATACCGTAGCCGTTAAGAACGTTGATACCGAGAGCGTCAAAGGTGTCAATTATCTCCTGATTTATGGGAGCGCCGCCGGATATGAGCATATTAAGCTCGCCGCCAAAGTTTTTGAGTACCGACTTGAAGAGCTTTTTACGAAGGTCAATGCCGACCTTACGGAGAGCGTTGGAGAGCTTCATCATAAATCTGATGAGGCCTTCCTTGCCGGAATCCTTAATTCCTGCCGTTATTTTGCGGTAGAAGGTTTCAAGGTAAAGCGGAACGGCACAGATGTGACCTGGCTTTTCGAGCACAAGCTCCTTTGAAACGTAGCGTATACCGCTGGAGATGTAAATGTTACAGCCGATAGAGTTCTGTCCAAGTATAGATACGCTTGAGCCATAGGTGTGGTGAGGGGGAAGAACCGCCATACATTTCTCGCTGAAATCAATGTAGGGGATAACCTCTGCCATATCCGAGAGAATGTTCTTTTGCGAGAGCATAACGCCCTTGCCCTTGCCGGTAGTACCCGAGGTAAAAACGAGAAGAGCCAAGACCTTCGGGTCAATAGGAGCAGAGAAGAGGGACTCGTCGCCGAGCGCAAGCTTCTCGCGACCTGCCTCGACAAGCGCGGAAACGGTGTCGTCGCCCTCGTTTTTTATATATAAGAGGTTTGAAAGACCGATGGTGTCGCAGATTTCCTTACCCTTGTCGGCGATATCCTCGTCAATGATAAGAAGCGAGGAATCAGCCTTTTTAACCGTGTCTGCAAGGTCGGCAGCCTGCCAGTCGCGGTCAAGCGGAACGAGCACCGAGCCCATTGCCATAGTAGCGTAGTAAACGAGCACCCAGCTGTAAGAGAGCTTGCCTATAAGACAAACGTGCTTACCCTGATAGCCGCGCGAGATAAGCTCGGTTGCGAGTGCGTAAACGTCATCTTTAAGGTCGATATAAGACTTCTCTACGGGCAGTGCGTCGTTTGGCTTTATTCTGAAAGAATACGCCGTTTTGTCGCCGTAAAGCTCGGCAATCTGCTTCATCATTTCCCTAATGTTAGGGAACTCCAGCTTTTCGTGTAAAACTCTGTCCTTCATTTGTTTACTCCTGTGTTTGTTTTTCTTCTATTTCTTCTACAAATTTTTCGAGGTTTTCGTGCAAACGCTCAAGAACCGAATAAAATACCGCAAGCTCCTCTATTGATACTCCGCGCCCAACCTCTTGTTGAACGTCAAGGGCTAATGCTTGAATTTTTTTGCCGAGCAGCTTGCCCTCCCCGGTGAGAGTGATTCTGGAGTTGTAATTTCTTTTGCTTGGGGTAGCCTCCCTTGTGATGTAGCCCTTGCGCTTAAGGGCGGCCAGCTCGCGCGAGATGAGAGAGGGGTCAATGTTGCTCTTGACCGCCAGCTCCGCTGAGGTCAGCCCGTCAGGGTGAATGAATAGCTCGTAAAGCCAAAGAACGTGTACGCCCTTAACTCCGTGTGTGGGAGCAATGGTCATCTTGAACTTCTGAATGCTCTTTTGTACGCCGTCGATGAGAAGCGCAAATTTTTCGAACCTGATATTTTCCATTTATCCTCCCCCATAGAGATAATATGCGCAGATAGTCGGTATTTAACCATAATCGCCCATTATACAATATTTTAGCACATAAAAGTTGACTTGTCAATATCTTTTCCGAAAAAGATGAGGAGCGACAGCCGTCGCCCCTTGAAAAAGCTCGGTTTTCAGTCAAGGAGTATTGTTTTTCCCGCCTTTAGCAAAAGACGCTCGCCGTCAACGGTGACGTATAGGTCGACGTCTGTGGGATTTTTTATCTCCGTGTCGGTTATCTTTACGCGCTTTGTCGCCTCGGAGTAGTCGAAAATATCGCCCACCGTCGCGTAATAATAGTCATCAGGGCGCGCACCGTAGGTCTTGGCAAAGGTGACAAGGTCGTCCCATTTTCCGTGCAGCTCAAAATCGATGGAGTGAACGCCAAAGCAGAGAAATTTAAGCTTTCCGTCATCGGGCAGATTTTCAAAACGCTCTGCCACAGAGAGTAGCGAGGTGTGCCACGCAGACACGTAAAACGCCTCCCTTGATGGCGGAGCAAAGTAAACGTCGGGAGTGAGCCCTACGTGCGATAGCCTCGTGCCGTAGTAGCCGGGAATATTTTTTATGTAGCTTCGAAGCCACTCGTTTTTCTGCTCGCCGTATGGCCAGATGAAACAGCGTACAGACCCCTTGCCGAAGAGTTCCTCGAGCTCGCGGTGGCATTCCTCTATGCATCTTACGTAGGCTTCGTTGGTAGCCAGCTTGAGCCAGCCACCCTTTTTGCGCTGGGCGTAGAAAACGCCCTCCATTTCTTCAAAGCGGTAGAGCTTTGACCTGTCGGACAACTCGGGGTCAAAGGGCTCGTCGGAAATATCGTAGCTCACGCCGTCAGTAAAAGGCCCCGGGTGATACTTCACGTGATTTGCAATCTCGTGACCGCGGTAAAATTCGCGGTATTCCTCGGGTGACAGCTCGGTGAGCCTGTCGGAGCAGAGGTTGAATGTGCCCTTTATTCCGTATGGCGAAACGATGTCCAAAAGCTTTCTGTCGGTTTCAATGTGTCCGTCGTCTATCGAGAATGAAATGGACTTTCTCGTCCACCCCGGGAAGAAATTGACGTCAATACTGTGTGACATAGGCATCTCCTTATTGAATATTATAAATTTAGCATAGCACAGAAAAGCTTGACTTGTCAATGCTTTTTCCGAAAAAAGCCACAAGAGAAGAATAGGGAAGCAAAAACGTTATCAATATTTTGCGAAAAAGCCTTGACAAAATAGACTTACTCTGTTATAATATTTAAGCACGGAATGGAAGGTTAGCTCAGTTGGGAGAGCATCTGCCTTACAAGCAGAGGGTCACAGGTTCGAGCCCTGTACTTTCCACCATTTTTTGGCTTGGTAGCTCAGTTGGTTAGAGCGCTAGCCTGTCACGCTAGAGGTCGTGGGTTCGAGCCCCATCCGAGTCGCCATTTCAGAGAACGCAAACCGCTCGAAAAGAGCCTAAAGTAAATAACAAGCACGCGGATTTAGCTCATTTGGTAGAGCGCCACCTTGCCAAGGTGGAGGTGGCGGGTTCGAGC
>JAFVXK010000033.1 GCA_017501175.1 Clostridia bacterium
ACTGATCAGAGGACCGAAGCCCTCATCACCGTTCGACTTGAATGTGTTATGCACGCCGCCAGCGTTAATCCTGAGGCAGGATCAAACTCTCTAAAAAATTCTATATTAAATGAAGCCGAAGCTTCACTCAACATCTTTTAGAGCTATTTTGTCTAGCTTATCTTACTTTTTGAGTTATTTTCAAAGTGTTATTAACGAGATCTCTGCACAACCTCGAAAGCCCGAAAGCTCTCTCAGTTCAGTGCTCGAAATTTCACGTTGTTCAATTTTCAATGATCGATTGCGCCGCACGCTTAAGTACCCTCTCGCCGAGGCGCTCCACTATTATACATCATTAAAACTCAAATGTCAATACCTTTTTTCAATTTTTTTTGATTTTTTTATCACTTTTCTATTTTCCACCACCATATCCAAAAAAACTTGTCCTTTTTTGTACAAGATTCACATATCATCAGGGAAATATTACCTTTATATCAATATGACACGTCGCTATATCTATACTCGCTTGGAGTTTGGTGCCTCAGGCGTTTAAACACTCTTGAGAAATAATTAACGTCGTCAAAGCCGCTTTGAAGGGCAACGTCGGTTATCGAAAGCTCCTTTTTCGGCAAAAGCTCAAGCGCACGTCCCACGCGATAAACGTTAAGATACTCAATAGCAGACATACCCATATGCCTCTTGAAAAATCGGCAAAAGTGCCCGTCAGAGACGTATAAAAGCCTCGCCAGCTCGGATACCGTGATTTTATTCCTGTAATTTTCGGAAATGTATTTTTCCACAACCTTAATCCTTGAGAGCCACTCGGCGCGGATTTTGTCCTCCTCCTCGCTCTCCGGCTTCATATTATGGTTGCGAATTAAGTACACTATCAGAGAAAATGCCAAGGCCTTTTTATTCATCTCTGACATATCCGCCTCTCCGCTATACTCTTCCTTTATATTATATAAGAGCCGATTTACCCACTCGTCGCCACGGATAAGAGATTTGAAGTTCATTTTACGAAGCTCGTCCTCGGTGAAGAGCTCGGTACGCATCAAAAGACAGTCGAAATCCACGCCCTTGTCCGAGAGGAGAGTATGCGGTCGGTTCGGACCGACAAAGAGAAGGTCGCCCGCTTGCACGTTCATCGCCTCTCCGTCAATAATAAACTGACCTACACCGCTTGTAATATATGTAAATTCAAGATGCTCGTGCCAGTGCGGACGCATCGTGTAGAAGTTAAAAAAGGAATTAAATCCGATATGAAAATCGTGCGGTTGTGGCGACATAAGAGAATATTTTGCTTCAAATTCCATACTTTATCTCTTTTCCTTAATCAAAATCGTGCTAGTTATGGTTAATATTGTCATAGACAAGCGCTTCTTTTTCATTATATAATAAAATCAGTAAAAAAGCAAGTTTTTGGCAAAATTTCATTAAAAATATAAAGGACGAGACGAGATATGCTTAAAATAGGCGTTATAGGACTCGGCGGAATCGCCGGAATACACATTTCCGCATACAGAAAGCTTGAGGGCGTAAAGGTTGTTGCCGTGGCAGATTCAATGGGCAAGTCGGCAAGAAGCTACGGTCTGATAGAAAACGAGGACGTTAGGCTTTACACCGACGCCTGTGAGATGCTTCGGCGCGAGAAGCTCGACATTGTTGACATTTGCGCGCCCACACATCTGCACGAGGAGCTTTCGATTAAGGCTCTTTCGATGGGCTTTAACGTCATCTGCGAAAAGCCTATGGCTATGGACAGCGGCTCGGCAAACAGAATCCTCGACGCCGCAAACGCCTCGGACAAAATATTTATGGTGGCGCACGTGGTAAGATTTTCAAACCCCTACGCCTACCTTTACAACGTTATAAAGTCGGGTGAGCTCGGCGCGCCTGTATCTCTCTCTATGCAAAGGCTCTCCGAAGTACCTGCTTGGCGACGCGACGGTGTCAAGGGCAATCAGGCGAAAAACGGCGACGTGGTCATCGACCTTGCAATACACGAGATTGATTTCGTCAACTCTATCTTCGGTAAGCCCGACACCATAAACGGCGCATACCGTAAGGCTACCGACGGCGACGCAAACAACTACGCTTCCTTTAACCTCACTTATGGCAAAACCGCGGTCAATATTCTATCCGGCTTCTACACCGCAAAAATTCCCTTCAGATACTCCTATCGCGCGATATTTGAAAACGGCTACGTTTATCTTGCCGACGACACGCTCATCAAAAACGGCGAGCCTGTTGACGCGCTTGACGTTGTTTTCCCGGGTGAAGCCGAGGGAATGAACATCGAGCTCACCACAGAGTTCACAAACGAGCTCGAATACTTCGTTGACTGCGTCAAAAAGGGCGAAAAGCCCGTGCGCGCCATGCCCGAAAGCACGGCTACGAGCATCAATCTTGCCGAAAAAATACTCGAAAACACCGTAGAGCTTTGAGTTTTCTACTCAGTTTCCCTTTAATTTGTGAATTTTTTGAATAGGCTATTGACACAGGGAATTTATGGTGTTATAATGCTATTAGCACTCGTGCAGTATGAGTGCTAATAGCATTTTTTTGAGGTATATAATAAAATGAAGAAAAAGCAATTCAAAACCGAATCGAAAAAGCTTCTCGACATGATGATAAACTCGATTTACACGCACAAGGAGATTTTCCTGCGCGAGCTTATCTCGAATGCGAGCGACGCTATTGACAAGCTCTATTTCAGGTCGCTGACCGACACCTCGGTTTCGCTCACGAGGGGCGACTACTCCATTGAGCTTTCCTTTGACAAGGACGCGAGGACGATAACGCTTTCCGACAACGGCTGCGGAATGACGGCTGAGGAGATGGAAAACAACCTCGGCACTATTGCAAAGAGCGGCTCGTTTGATTTCAAGCGCGATAACGACGCAGAGGGCGTTGACATCATCGGACAGTTTGGCGTCGGCTTCTACTCCGCTTTCATGGTTGCCGACAAAATCACCGTAACCTCAAAGGCTTACGGCGCTGACACCGCTCACGTTTGGGAGTCTGCGGGCGCTGACGGCTACACCCTTGCTGAATGTGAAAAGGCGTCGCACGGCACCGAGATAGTTCTGCATATTAAAGAGGACGGCGAGGACGAGAAATACTCCGAATTCCTTGACGAGTACAGGCTTCGCGGGCTTATCAAGAAATACTCCGACTATATCCGCTACCCCATCAAGATGGAAGTAACAAAGCGCAAAAAGAAGGAGGGCTCGGAGGACGAGTACGAGTCGGTTCGCGAGGTCGAGGTGCAGAACAGTATGGTCCCTCTCTGGAAAAAGGAGCGCTCCGAGGTCACAGACGAGGAGTACAGAAGCTTCTACACCGACAAGTTCTACGATTTCGAGGCTCCCGCGCTCACGATAACGCAGAAGCTCGAGGGCACGGCGACCTACACTGCCCTGCTCTTCGTTCCCGCACACGCGCCGTTCAACTACTACACAAAGGACTACGAGCGCGGTCTTGAGCTTTATTCCTCGGGCGTTATGATTATGGAAAGGTGCGCTGACCTTCTGCCTGAGTACTTTGGATTTGTCAAGGGTCTTGTTGACTCGTCCGACCTCTCGCTCAACATCTCGCGTGAGATGCTCCAGCACGACAGGCAGCTAAAGGTAATGGCAAAGGCTATCGAGAAGAAGATAAAGGCAGAGCTTGAGAAGATGCTCGCCTCTGACCGCGAGAAGTACGAGAAATTCTTTGACGCGTTCGGGCTTCAGCTCAAATACGGCGTTTATTCCGACTACGGAACGCACAAGGACACCTTAAAGGACCTTCTGCTCTTCAAGTCGTCGGGAGAAAAGAAGTACGTCACGCTCAAGGAATACACCGACGCTATGCGCGAGGAGCAGAAGGCAATCTACTACGCGTCGGGCGAAACTGTTGATAAGATTGAGATGCTCCCGCAGGTCGAAACCGTCAAGGCAAAGGGATACGAGGTGCTCTACCTCACCGACGACATTGACGAGTTTGCCATCAAGGTGCTCGGCAAGTACGCGGACAAGGAATTCAAGAACGTAACCGCCGAGGCGCTCGACATCGCAACCGAGGACGAAAAGGAAGCCGAGAAGAAGCAGAACGACGAGAGCGAGGCAATGCTTGCCGCAATCAAAGAAGCTGTTGGCAGAGTGAGCGCGGTAAGATTTACGACCTCACTCGCAAAGCACCCCGTCTGCCTCTCCACCGAGGGCGACATCTCCGTCGAGATGCAGAAAACCCTCTCGAAGATGCCCGGCGCTGACGGAATGACACCGAAAGCAAACGTCGTGCTTGAAATCAATATGAAGCACCCGATTGCCGAGAAGCTGAAGAGCCTCTACGAAACCGACAAGGAAAAGCTCGCAAAGTACGCGAAGATACTCTACGCAGAAGCCTGCCTCATCGGCGGCGTGGCAATTGAGAACCCCGCAGAGCTCACCGAGCTTGTGTCGGAGTTGATGGTTTAAATTTGAATATTAAAAAGGGACTGCCGCGGCAGTCCCTTTGTGTTTGTTAGGTGTAATTTTAAAAATTATCTATGCGCTGCTACGCTTTTTGCTTTTTTCTCTGCGGTCATTTCCGCCTTCAAGGCTTCGAGGTCGGTTCTGCCGAGGTGGTTGCATCTTTCGCAGAGCTCTGCGGCTACGTCCTCGCGGTTTTTACCGTCCGCGAGTAGCTCGGACACCATTACGGGCTTATCGAAGATATATCTTCTCTCGCTCTTCTTATAGTAGGCGACGCACACGGGAAAATCAACGCCGTGGCGCAGGCATATCTCGCCCATCATAAGAAATCCGCCGTGGAAGCCCTCAAGCTCGTCGAGGTAGCCGTTTGTCGAGTCCTCGGGGAAAATAACGAGGCTGTGACCGCGCTCAAGCGCCATCATACTCTGGCTTATCGTGGTGCGGAAGCGTATATCGGTATAGGTCGATATGAGGTTGAGTCCGCTGTAAAACATACAGGTAAGAGGCGAGGCAATCAAGCAGAAAAGACGCGCGAGGTGAAGGTTCCAATGCTTCTTCTCGTGGTAGAACACTCTTGTTTGGTACTTATAGAGGCTTATAAGTCCCGAATTCATCTGCCACGCTCCCCAAAATCTGAAAGGAATACCGCTGTAAAGCTCAAGCGCGAGGGGCGCTGCCGTGCCGACGTGGTTCGACACTATAACCGTTCCTGCGGGAAGCTCTCCGCCGAGATACACGAACTCCGAGGGCTTTATGAACCATCTCATTATTGTCTTTAATATTCCAAATCCGCGGCGGCGGAGTCTTTTCGTTCTTTTTAGATTTTTATTCTTCATAATATCCTCCAAAAATCGTCGAAAAATGCTATCTTCATAATTGTATCATATTTGTGCTGAAAATTCAACCTTTTTAATGAAATTTAACCTTTTAGGCGAATATATTTCACCCTTTGTTGACAATTTTCAGCAAAATCCGCACCTATTTTGCACTTGAGGGCGATACTCCCATCAGCTTTTTGTAGGTTCTTGAGAAATACGATAGGCTCTCAAACCCGCTCTCCAGTGCTGCCTCGGTGACGGTTTTTCCCTCGTCGAGCACCGTCTGGGCGTGTTTACAGCGCAAGGTATTCAGATAGGCAAAAAGCGGCTGCCCCGTCATACGTTTGAACTCTCGCGCGAGGTGAAATTTCGTTATCCCGCAAAGCGCCGCTACGTCATCAAGCGCTATTTTGTGTGTGTAGTTGTCGTTGACGTACTCTATGGCGCGCTTAACGTAAAGCTCGGAGGGCGAGGAAGAGTCGGCGGTCATTTCTTCGGGCAAGGAATGTCTTTCTGCAACGTCTATCAAAAGGGCAAGAATAGCCGACCTAAGCTTTGCGGCAGCTATGGGGCTTTGCAGCTTAGAATAAGCCTTCCTACATTCTATGCAATTCTCGAACAGAGTTTTCGTCCCTTCGTCACGAAAGCACTCGTCAAAATTAATAAGCGAGGTATCTATTCCGTTTTCTCTGCAAAAGTCATCATCAATAATCGTAAAATTATAGCTTATGCCGACGTCACTGTACAGTCTGTGAAGGACGCCCGAATTAACGACAACAATATCTCCCTCTGTGAGTGAAATGCGCCTTTTTCCGTACTGTACAGCTCCAGACCCCTCTGTAACTAGTAATATTTCGATGTTGCTGTGCCAATTTGACGGGCAGGAATGACCGTTTTCCTCTCCGCCAAACCAAAACGGACAGAGCCTATTCATTTTCAAATCGGTATAATGCTCATAACGCGATGCCACAGCTACACCCTCTCAACATCAATATAGTTAAAATAGTTATCAATATAGTGCTTGAATTTACTATGGCTATATTTTATAATAAATCTAGGCAAATGTCAATATTTTAATAAAAATTCGAAGGAGATTACGTGAAATGAAAATTTTAGCAATCGGCGCACATCAGGACGACAATGAATTTTTGATAGGCGGTATGACGGCAAAATGGGTTCGCGCGGGGCACGAGGTGCGTTTTCTCAGCCTTTGCAACGGCTGCGGCGGTCATCACATACTGACACCTGAGGAAACCTCTAAAACGAGGGCAGGTGAGAGTGCCGCGGTTGCAAAATATCTCGGAATACAATACGATATTTGGGATATTGACGACTGTACGCTCGTCGCTGACCTTGAAACGAGAAACAGGCTTATTTGCTACATACGCGAGTTCTCGCCCGACCTTATAATCTCTCACAGAACCAACGACTACCACGCAGACCACAGAGCCGCAGGTCAGCTCGTTCAGGACGCGTCCTACATTCTTACCGTTCCTCACACCTGCCCCGACGTTCCTGCTATGAGATTTATGCCGGTTATTATGTACTACGAGGACGAATTCAGAAACCCCGAGTTCGACCCGACCTACGTTATGGACGTGGACAGCGAGATAGAAACGAAGCTCCACATTTCGCGCCTGAACGTAAGCCAGGTTTACGAGTGGCTTCCCTACACCTACGGAGAGGTTGTGCCGACCGACGAGGCTGAGCGTGAGGCGTACTTCCTCGGAATGAACATCACCGAGAATACCACCGACGAGGAAATTCTCGCCGACGAGGGTCACGGCTACGCCGTCCTGTTCGCAAGACCTGCGGCGCGCTTCCGCAAGAAGCTCATCGAGCGTTACGGACTTGAGCGCGGCTCGAAGGTGCGCTATGCCGAGGCTTTTGAGCTCTGTCCCTACGGCGGTCAGCCCACCGAGGAATTTAACAAGGCTTTATTTAATTTTTAATTATAGAGAGGTAAAAAAATGAAGATTTTAGCAATTGGTGCTCACCAGGACGACAACGAGTTTATGCTCGGCGGAATGACTGCAAAGTGGGTAAAGGCAGGTCACGAGGTGCAATTCCTCAGCCTTTGCAACGGCTGCGGCGGCCATCACATAATGACGCCCGAGGAAACCTCGGCAAGACGTGCAACCGAGAGTGCTGCGGTTGCGAAGTATCTCGGCATCCGCTATGACGTATGGGATATTGACGACTGCACGCTCGTCGCCGACCTCGAAACGAGAAACAGGCTCATAAGATACATCAGAGCCTTCTCGCCCGACCTTATCATCTCGCACAGAGTAAACGACTATCACGCAGACCACAGAGCCGCAGGTCAGCTCGTGCAGGACGCTTCCTACATTCTGACAGTTCCTCACACCTGCCCCGACGCGCCCGCGATGAGATTTATGCCTGTTATCATATACACCGAGGACAAATTCAGAAACCCCGAGTTTGACCCGACCTACGTTATGAGTGTTGACGACGAGCTTGAAACCAAGCTTCACATCGCATCGCTGAACGTCAGCCAGGTTTACGAGTGGCTTCCCTACACTCATGGTGACACCGTGCCCGAGGGCGAGGCAGAGCGATACGCGTGGCTTCGCGGAATGCCTATCACCGAGGACACCACTGACGAGGAAATCCTCGCGACAAAGACCTACGCCTACGGTGTGAGATTCGCAAAGACTGCAGCTCGTTTCAGAAAGAGGCTCATTGAGCTTTACGGACTTGAGCGCGGCTCGAAAATCCGCTATGCCGAGGCTTTTGAGCTCTGTCCCTACGGCGGTCAGCCCACCGAGGAGTTTAACAAGACTCTCTTTGGGTTCTGATATTACCTATAAAATAAGCGTAGCGCCCGAGCAAATTCTCGGGCGCTATTTAAAAACGAGGCTATCAGATGACAGCCTCGTTTTTTTGGTTATAGCAAATTACTTAGCCTCGGTCTCCTCAGCTGCAGCCTTAACCGCAGTGAGCTTAACGATAGCGGTCTCTGCGCCGTCGCCGCGGCGGGGACCCATCTTGTAGACCTGAGTATATCCGCCGTTAACGTTTGCGTAAGCAGGAGCGATAACGGTGAAGAGCTTCTTTGCTACGTCCTCTTTGGTTATAAATTCAAGAGCAGTACGGTATGCAGCGAGGTCGCCCTTCTTACCGAGGGTGATCATCTCGTCAGCCTTTGCAGAAACCTCTGCGGCTCTCGTGTAGGTGGTTTCAATCTTACCACAGTCGAGAAGCAGGGTTACCATACCTCTGAGCATAGCTTTGCGCTGTGCAGTAGTTCTGCCAAGCTTTCTCATTTATATGTCCTCCAATAATACTTATTCTTCGTCTTTCTTTAAGGCAAGGCCCAAAGAATTCAACTTTTGGATAACTTCCTCAAGCGACTTGCGTCCGAGGTTACGAACCTTTATCATATCCTCTTCGGTGCGGTTGATAAGATCCTCTACCGTGTCAATTCCGGCACGCTTCAAGCAGTTGAAGCTACGAACTGAAAGGTCAAGCTCCTCAATGGTCATCTCGAGGACTCTGTCTCTCTTAACTTCGGGTCTCTCGATAAGTGTCTCTGCATCCTGAGCGATGTTGGACATATCGATAAACAGTTTGAGATGCTCGTTGAGAACCTTTGCGGCAAGTGATACCGCTTCCTTTGCGGTGATGGTACCGTTAGTGAGTACCTTCATTGTGAGCTTATCATAGTCGGTGATGTTACCGACACGGGTATTCTCTACGCTATACTCAACCTTGTAAACGGGGGTGAATATAGAGTCGATGAATATAAGACCGATGGGTGCTCCAACGTTTGCAGGTGCGGTTGCAAGATAATTCTGCTTGTTGACGTCGGAGGGAACGTATCCACGGCCCTCGTCAAAGGTGATCTCCATATAGAAGCGCGCGTTCTCGCTGACGGTGCAGATGTGATGGTCGGGGTTGAGTATCTCAACCTCTGCGTCGGGGGTGATGTCACCTGCGGTAACGTTGCAGGGACCAACAGCCTCAACAATCACAGTCTTGGGCTCAGAGCAAGCAAGCTTAGCTACGATGCCCTTTACGTTGAGAACGATTTCCGGAACGTCTTCCTTAACACCGTTGCAGGGGGAGATCTCGTGGAGAACTCCGTCTATCTTGATGCTGGTAGCCGCATAGCCGGGGAGCGTTGAAAGAAGAACTCTTCTGAGCGAGTTGCCGAGTGTTATACCATAACCTCTTACGAGAGGATCAACAACAACAGTAGCCTCGCTTCCGTCCTCGGAAACCTCGGTCACATTGATGTTGAATTTCTCTATTGCGTTCATCATTTTAAATTACCTCCTCATTATTCTATATTTGTTCTTCCCTACGGGAAAATAGCAACTGATATTTGCAAGGAATATGGAAATCCTGTCCCATACTCCTCGCAGAATATCGGAGGGATTACTTGGAATAGAGCTCGACGATAAGCTGCTCTTCGAACTCGAAGTCGATATCGTCTCTTGCAGGGAGAGCAACTACCTTTGCGGTAGCGTTAGCTGCATCGTTCTCAATCCACTTGGGAGTGGTAACGGTAGCAAGACCCTCGATGAGTGCCTTAATCTTTACGCTTTCCTTGCTGGTTTCCTTAACGGCGATAATGTCACCTGCCTTAACGAGAATAGAGGGGATAGAAACCTTCTTACCGTTAAGAGTGAAGTGAGCGTGAAGGACGAGCTGACGAGCTTCCTTTCTGGACGCTGCCATACCCATTCTGTAAACTACGTTGTCAAGACGTCTATCGAGAAGGCAAAGGAGATTTTCACCGGTAATACCGTCCATCTTCTCTGCGAGCTCGTAGTAATGTCTGAACTGACCTTCGAGTACGCCGTAGTAACGTCTTGCCTTCTGCTTCTCACGAAGCTGCTTGCCGTATTCTCCGACCTTCTTGCGAGCTGCGCCATGCTGACCGGGAG
>JAFVXK010000003.1 GCA_017501175.1 Clostridia bacterium
CATATACCCCCCTCTTGACAAATATACCCCCTAGGGTATATTATATATACGGAGGTTTTTATGGATAACTGTTGCTGTTCGAAGAAAACTAAAAGAGATGACGACGAAAAAAAGCTGATAATCAACAGACTTAACAGGATAAGCGGTCAGATAAACGGCATTCGCAAAATGATTGAAAATGACGCCTACTGCAACGACGTGCTTATTCAGCTTTCCGCCGTTAAAAACTCTATTAAAAGCTTGTCGGGGCATATTCTTGAAAATCATTTGTATTTATGCGTGTCAAGGGACCTCGAAAACGGCGAGCTTGACACTATCGACGAGCTAATCAGCTTGTTTAAAAGATTTAATCAGTAAGGGGGTGAGATAAATGGACAAAATCGTTGTTTGCGAGAAGTGCGGTGCAATGGTTAAGGTACTGATTGACTGCACCTGCGAAAATTGCGGTATCAAGTGCTGCGGTGAGACTATGAAGGCGATTTCCGAAAAGGACGCAAAGGCGCGCCTTGAGAAGAAGTAATCGCCAAAACCGTTTTAAAGGGTGGGGTTTATCCCTGCCCTTTTAATTTTTTGTAAAAAATGCATAAATTTGAGAGCAAAATATCCGATATTTTTGGAAGCCAACTATACTTACACGCGGGTTTACCTCTGATAAAATATAATCAGTAAGGCGCGGGGGTGGAAAATGGAGAGGTGCGCGGAAAACTATTCGGTTTACAGATTTATGACGCAAAATCTGGGGCTCAAGGGGGCGGAGCTTCAGGTTTACGCCGTCATATATTCTTTTTCGAGGGCGACGGGAGATACATTCTTTGGCTCGCGCTCCTATCTTGCCGACACCGTCGGCGTATCGGTGAGGACGGTTGACCGCGCGATAAAATCGCTTACCCTGCAAGGACTTATCACGGGACAGGCGGCAGGCTTTGAGGCGGTAGTGCCCGAATACGCAAAGGAAAAAGGATAGCCGAAGCTATCCTTTGTGCCGCTAAAATATAAAGAGTGTCAGAGCGCCGAAACAATTTGCAAAAGCCGCTCGCGGTCTATTCTGCGCTTGTTTCCCTTGACGGTGAGGGTGAGGTTCTCGGGAGAGAATATTTCGCGCGCGACCTCGCAAAGCCTCTCGGGAGTAATGCGGCGGTAGGCTTCGGCGCGCTCGGCTATATCACGGTAACCAAGTCCCATTATGTGACTGTCGTAGGCAAAGGTGAAGTTAAGCTCACGCACGTCGTCAGCGAGCATTTTGGCATTCGTGACGTATGAGGACTTCATACACTCGTCCTCGGAGAGCACTCTGTTCTTCAGCTCGCTAAGAATATCCACCGTGAAGGCTACCGCGTCGTAAAGATGCGCCTCGCGCAGCTCGCAGTAAAACGAGAGCGTGCCTATATTCGAGTAGCGCTCAAGATTTCCCGAA
The DNA here is from genome assembly GCA_017501175.1 of Clostridia bacterium. The sequence goes on from JAFVXK010000003.1 coordinate 1,415, forward strand.
ACGTCGTAGCAATATCCGCGCCGCTCGGAAAGCTCAAGAAACAGCCGCGAGTTGTTTCCTGAGAGAAGTATATCGTATATGAGGTCTGCCTCTGCCACAGAAACCCTCGTCATATCGAGGTCAAAGGTGAAGCGCGCCATCGTGAAATCGCCGTTTTTTATATACACGCCCCCTGCCCTTTTGCCAAAATCCTCGGGGACGGGCGCTATATTCGTGCGAGGAGCTGCCGAGGCTAGCGGATATCCCGAAAGACAGTCGGAAAGCGCCTCTATGTCCTCATCGGTGACGCCGCCTGTGACGTAGAAAAATACATTTTCGCGCGTAAAGACCGCACGCCTGTATTCCTCTAGGCGAGAGAGGTTTATTTTATTAACACTCGCTACCGTCCCCGCTATCGACTCGGAGAGCGACGTGCCGCGATGGACTATTGAATTTGTGAAGGTGGAAAGCGAGCTTCTGTCGCCCGACTCGCGTATCTCTGCCTTTATCCTTGAACGCTCGGCGTCTATATCCGCGCGGGTAAGGACTATGGGCGAGAGTATTTTACAAAGGATTTCAGCCGACAGGGAAAGCTTCTCCGCCGCGCCGTATATCGAGAACTGCACCATCTCCGAATAGGTGGACGCTCCAAGCTCCAGCCCCTCGGCATCGAGTGTGGCGTAGAGCCTTCCGTCCATCAGAGCGGCGACGTTTCTTATCAGAATATGCTCAAGGAAGTGGGTAATTCCGCGCTCCCCCTCACACTCGTACATCGAGCCTGCGCGCAAAAAGAGCGATATTTGGAAGCCGTGCTGGGCGGGATTTTTATAGGCGTATATTTTTACGCCGTTTTTTGCAGTGTAAACGCTCTCGCTCATATAGACCTCCTTTTATCTGCGGAATACATATTCAGTATATCATTTTGCCCCCAAAATGTCAATATTCGGTTGACATATATTTAAAAATAGTGTATTATATTGTGTAGGAATTTATAAGGGGGAGAGTATGCTAAACGAGGCTTTTCTTTCGAGAATGAAGAATATGCTGGGCGGGGACTTTGCCGAATTTGAGGCGGCGCTCTCCGAGGACGCCGTGCGCGGTGTCAGGGCTAACCCCATCAAGTGCGAGTGCGACCTTTTTGAGCTTGGCACGCTTCCGCTTTCTCCTCTTTCGTACCACGAGGGCGGTTACGCTCTCACCGAGGACGTGCAGATAGGCAAAACACCCGAGCATCATTCGGGAATGATATACGTACAAGACCCCGGCGCTATGTCCACGGTAACCGCCGTCGATATACCGAGGGGTGCATTTGTGCTTGACACCTGCTCTGCCCCCGGCGGAAAGGCATCGCAGCTTGCCGCGGCTATCGGAGAGGACGGCTTTATCATCGCAAACGAGTACGTGCCAAAGCGCGCGAAGATAATAGTCAGCAACTTCGAGAGGCTCGGCATCAGAAACGCGATGGTTACCTCGATGGACACCGCCGAGCTTTCAAAATACTTCGACGGGGCGTTTGACCTCGTGCTATGCGACGCGCCATGCTCGGGCGAGGGTATGTTCAGAAAAAGCCAAAACGCCCTCGACGATTGGAGCGAGGCAAACGTGCGCTCCTCTGCCGAGCGTCAGCGCGAGATACTTAACAATATTGCCGCGCTCGTGCGTCCGGGCGGATATCTTCTCTACTCGACCTGCACCTACTCACTCGAAGAAAACGAGATGACGGTTGACGCATTTCTCGCCTCTCACGGCGACTTCACGATAGAGGCGGTAAAGCCTGCGCTTGCAAGCGTTACGGCAGACGGTATTGTTTTCGAGGGGGCAAAATGCGGGGAGCTTTCGCTCTGCCGCCGCTTCTATCCCCACGTTTCAAGTGGCGAGGGACAGTTTATCGCGCTTTTAAAGAGGAGCGAAAAAGCTCCCAAAATGCAAAGCATACTTTACAAAGACGCGGCAAAAGAGATAAGCCGTGACGAAGAGCGCATAATAAGCTCGTTCTTTGCCGAGAGCCTTGTCGATAGACCTCGGGGACGGATAGTCAAGCACGGCGAAGCTATCGTTTTAATTGAACACGGGTGCCCACTTCTTCCAAAATCGGTGTTTATGTACGGCACTCTTCTCGGCGAGATTACGAAGGGGATTTTCAAGCCCTCGCATCACTTCTTCTCGGCGTACGGCAGGCTTTTCAAAAACAAGGTCGAGCTTTCGGAAAGTCCTGAGCGCCTTTCCGCCTATCTTCGCGGCGAGGAGATAGCCGCGCAGGGTGATATTCGCGGCTTTTGCGCCGTCACCTACCACGGCGCTGCTATCGGCGGCGGCAAGGCGTCGGGCGGTGTCATTAAAAACCACTACCCCAAGGGCCTGCGAAATCCTTGATTTCGAGTGAAGAATGAATAGTGAATAGTGAATAATGAATAATAAAAAATAAAGGAGAACTAAAAAATGGCAAAGATACTTGCAACGGTAGGCGGCGCGCCTATCACAGAGGACGAGGTTACCGAATTTCTTATGGGCCTCGGTCAGAGAGGACAGGCTTACAACACTCCCGAGGGACGCGCGATGATACTCGAGCAGCTCATCGGCAACAAGCTTCTCTTACTCGACGCAAAGAGAAATCTTTTCGAGGCAGAGCCCGCCTTCAAGGAGCAGCTCGCAAAGCTCAAGGACAATCTCCTTGCAAATTACGCGGCTGAGAAGGTAATTTCGGCGGTTACCGTTTCCGACAAGGAAGCGCGCGACTACTACGAGGCAAACAAGGAAAAGCTAATGGAAGGCGAAACCGTAAACGCAAGTCACATTCTCGTGGACACCGAGGAAAAGGCGCTTGAGCTTCTTTCCAAAATCAAGTCGGGCGAGATAAGCTTTGAGGACTGCGCAAAGGAAAACTCCTCCTGCCCCTCGGGCGCACAGGGCGGCTCTCTTGGCGACTTCGGACGCGGACAGATGGTTCCCGAGTTTGACACAGCGGTCTTCTCTATGGAAGAGGGCGAGGTTACGGAAGCTCCCGTAAAAACCCAGTTCGGCTACCACCTCATCAAGCTCAATAAGAAAAATCCCGCAAAGACGCCCGAATTCGAAGCTATCGCAGGCGAGATAAAGCAGGGACTTCTCGGTGAAAAGCGCCAGAAGGCTTACGAGAGCAAGATAAATCAGCTCAAGATACTCTTCCCCGTGGACAAAATGTAATGGCTGACGAGCGCGAGCTTATAAAAAAGCGGTTTACCGAGCTTTCGGAGCGCTCCTACTCGTCGGGGATTTTCACCTTCACCGACTTTCTCGGTCTTGCCGAGCAGTCGCTTCTTCGCGAGTGCGAGAGGCTTTTTGCCTCGGGTGTCACCCTCTTTGGCGGCGCTCCCGACTGCGAGCGCGTTATGGCTCGGTTTGGCTCTGAGGAGGAGCTCGGATACTCGGTGGACTTCCCCATCGTGTGCATTAAAGCCGAGCCGAAGAGCCAAAAATTCGCAGACAAGCTCACTCACCGCGACTTTCTCGGTGCGCTTCTTAACCTCGGCATTGAGCGCGAGAAGCTCGGCGACATCGCCATTATAGACAACGTCGGCTACATTTTCGCCACCGAGGGCATTGCCGATTTTATTATCTCGGAGCTGCGGACGGTCAAGCACACAGACGTTTCGCTCTCCCCGACAGAGCCTCCCTCCGAGGCACTCTCGAAAACCGAGCGCAGAATGATACAGGCAAACGGCGAGAGGCTTGACGCCGTTATTGCAAAGGTCTTCTCGCTCTCGCGCGACGAGGCGCAGCTTCTCTTCTCGCGCGGACTTGTTTTCGCGTCGGGGCGCGAGATTTCAAGCACCTCGTATATTCCGAAGCGCGACGAGATTGTCAGCGTACGCGGCAAGGGTAGATTTGTCTATCGCGGCTACGAAACCCTCTCGCGAAAGGGAAAGCTCAATATCGCAGTTGACCTGTACGTCTAGTCAGGACACAAAAAGGCTGAACCAAAATCGGTTCAGCCTTTTCAATTATATAGATTTTCAAAAATTGAGTGGATTACAGCTCTGTTTCCTCTTCCTTTTTAGGCTCGACGAGAACTGTGAGCTTGCTGATGCACTCCTTTTTCATCTGTGCGACGATATCTCAATAATTTTTTCAACCTCATCGTACATATCCCGGGTTTATAAAACCGCTACTTCCTCTCGCGTTTTTGTTATATAAACGTGGAGAAACCAATCGTCATCGGTAACCTCCTTACGATAGGAAAATGCCTCGCAATCCTTAAACATCCCCGTATCAAACCAATCTCTTACAATAAAATGTGCGGGTGTCGCTCCGTATCCTATCATCAAGAGCCAAAGTCTGAACTCTCGCTCATATATCTCCCTGTCATCGCCCTCAATTTCAAGCAGAGTTGCGTCCGTCACAACATCGCCGTCAATCATCTCAAACAAGCTCTCGTCAAAAATGAAATCATCTGTGGACAGACCGTTATCAAAGAGAAGCCTGAAAACCTTGTAATAGCTATATCTATTGTCGCAATGGAGCAGACTCCAAACCAAATTGGACTGGCTGCCATCTTCAGTGTATGTACGTGTCGGATCTAAGCCGTATTTTAAGAAGAGTCTGAAGACGGGAACCCATTTTGAACTTACAAGCTCGTTTTCGCGTGGCTCACGCCCGTTTTTTCCCTTAAACGAACTCGCCTCATCCGCAAAATGCTCTACAAGCCTTATTGCCGCAAGGGTAATTTCATCAACGGTTGGCTTTGCGTTGACTATATATGATTCAATTTTATCAATGCTAAAGTCTAAAGTCGAAGAAAGAGCGAAAAGGTTGTGTATTATTGTATAGCTCTCCCCGGTAATTTGCGACGTAATGAATCTCGCGGTATATCCCTTCTCCTGTTCCCCAAAATTATGAGTAAAGCGAATTTCCCTGCCACAATCCAGCTTTAAGATAATGATAGCTTGACCGTATTGCGTATTGCTCTTTATTACCGTTTTATGACCAAAGGAAATATCAGTAATGGTAGATCCAATCACGTCTATGCCGAATATATCGGGGCAGGATATGCAAGGCTTTTCACCTATGAGAGAGTTATCAAACAACACACTGATATCGCTTGCAACAACAAGAAGCTCATCATCTAAAAGCAATCCAAAATCTCCACCGAATTCCACTCCACTCCGAGTTTTTTTAAAATCCTTATCCGGTGAAAAGTAGAGAATATTATCGATTTTGCGTCCCACGGCGCGATGATACGTATGAATTCCGGAAAAATCACGACATTTCTGCTTTGCCTCGACCATTGCGTACATTGCGCTATAGATGTTTTCCTCCTCGTGATTCTCCTCGCAGCAACGCTGGAAGCTCTCCTCCGAGCCAATGGAGCTTAGTGCATTATCATATTGCTTTTCTTCATCGGAAAGTCGAAGTTCCAGCAAACGCTTAGCGGCATAGAACATATTTACGTCATGAGTAGTATGAACGAGAGCGGATATGGTCGAAAGGCCGTACTTTATCGAGTTCCAGCCGTTTTCAGCAAAGAAATCTATTATTGGAATAAAATCAGGTTTGCGTGTTCTGTCGCAGTAAATGCAGTATTCATCATAGCAGCTTTGGCATCTTGCTGAATTTTCATCCGCACATACGTCAGAAACGTAACGAAGAGCTTCAGTCAACAAATCGCCTTCATAAAACTCATTTGCATTTATATCAAGTCCTTCGTCTAGTATTTCTTTTGCGGTATCAAAGTCAGGCGGAAGTGCCGCGATGGCTTCCAAAAATCTTTTTTTCATATATTTTGCCTCCGTTTTTTCTTTGCACCCAAATTATACAACGCGAGATGTACGATAAAAGGGACTTCTGGTGTTTTTTTACAAAGAGCAGATAACCATTCAGGCTATCCGCTCTTGCTTTTATATTTGACGGGAGTGTTAAATCTCCTCTTCCTCTTCCTTTTTAGGCTCGACGAGAACTGTGAGCTTGCTGATGCACTCCTTTTTCATCTGTGCGACGATAACGAAGAGGTTCTCGTAGCGGAAGCTATCGCCGACGTGGGGGTCGGAGTCGAGCATCTCAATTGCCCAGCCGCCCATCGTGGAATACTCGCAGGCGAAGTCCTCTGGCTTCTCAAAGTCAATCTCCTCAAAGAAGTCGTCAATGTTCATATCGCAGGCGACCTCGTAGGTATTCTCGCCGGTGGAGATGCACTCGGTAACTATGACGTCGGTATCGTCCCAGATATCTCCGACAAGCTCCTCTAAGATATCCTCCATCGTGACGACGCCAAGCGTGCCGCCAAACTCGTCGATTACCACCGCGAGATGCATCTTCGCATCGCGGAGCTTTGCGAGGGCCGCGGGAAGCTTCATCGTCTTGTGAATTCTGCAAGGCTTCATAAGAAGCGCGCGTATGTCGGGCTTCTCGTCGCCGAGGGTAGCCTTATAGTACCTTGTGAGCGAGAGGACGCCGATGATGTTATCAATACTGTCGGCATAAACGGGAAGTCGCGAATACTGCGCGTTATCAGAGAGCATTGCGCTGATTTTTTCCTCGTCGCTGTCGATGTCCATCGCCGTCATATCGATACGCGGGGTCATTATCTTTTCGACGGTGGTGTCGCGGAAGTCTAGGGTTGACTGCAAAAGCTCGCCCTGCTCCTCGTTGATAAGTCCCTCCTCCTCGATGGTGTCGATAATGGTGACAAGCTCCTCCTCGGTAACGGTGGGGTCGTCGTCCTTGCGGTCCTTGCCCCAGATTTTACGCAATACTATAAGAAGAAGCATAACGATAAAGACAAACGGGCTCAAAATTATCGTGAGTATGCGGGTGGGAACTGCGATAAAGCGCACGACGGTGTCGGCGTTTTGCTTTGCCAAAACCTTCGGCAAAATTTCACCGAAAATAAGTATGATGACGGTAATGAGTATCGTCGATACGGTTGATGCAATCGCAACCGCCTCATTTTTGAAGAGGTTGAGTATAATAAGCGTGGTGCAGGTGGAAACGGCTATATTGGCAAGGTTGTTGCCGATAAGGATAGCCGAGAGCGCCGTTTGGAATTTCTCGGTTATACCGAAGGCTATTTTCGCGGTTTTGCTTCCGCCCTCTGCCGCGCGACGCAGACGCATCTTATTCGCCGAGTTGAAGGCAATCTCGGACGCCGAGAAATAAGCCGATAGGCATATCATTATGAAGATAACGAGATATGCCCACCACATTTTAGAAAAGTGCTCGGAAAGGTTCATATCGCCGCCTCCTTTTCTGCAAGCTCCGCCTTGAATTCAGCGAGAGCCTCTTCGTCAAGGAGCTGGACGAGCACCTCTGTCGGCTTTCCGTTAGTCACCGACTGCGCGGTTATCTTCATTCCCTCATAGAGAAACTCCTCGTCCTCAACGGGCAGTCTGCCGAGCTTCTCAAGCATAATCGAAAGAAGCGGTTTGTTTGCTACGCGCTTCGGCGGCGCGTCTATTCCCATACGCTCGTAGGCGTCGGAAACGAGCATTCTCGTGTTGATGATATACTTGTTTCCGCCAAGCGCGCAGAAATTCTTATCTACGATATCCTCCTCGTCGTAAATCTCTCCGACGAGCTCCTCCAGGATATCCTCGATGGTAACCAGTCCGACAACCTGCTTTTTCTCGTCCTGGACTATTGCCATCTGTATTTTGTGCTGACGCATATGCGTAAGAAGGTTATCTATCTTCGCATTTTCGCGCACTATATACGGGGTAGTCATTATTGCCCTTATGTTAACGCGCTGATTTCTTCTGTATTCCTTGAGATAGGTACGCACACGGAGTATTCCGAGAATACGCTCGGAGTTTGCCGCCCTGACGGGAAGACGCGAGTGAACCGTGTTAAGTATCAGAGGAAGAACCTCGTCGGGTGTTGCGTTCACCGAGATGGCATTCATATCCTTTGCCATCGTCATTATCTCCTCAACCGTGGTCTTGGTGAACTCTATTGCCGACTTGAGCATATCGCTCTGCTCCTCGTCAACGACGCCCTCCTCCTCTGCGGTTTCTATAATCTCGGTAAGCTCGTCTTCGGTAATCGACGGTTCTGCCTCCCGCCTTGAGAACATTCTCGTTGCGGCGCGGGATATGAGATTGAAGAATGCCGCAACCGGCATAAGAAGCTTCATCAGAAATCTCAGTGAGCCCTGGAAGAAGAGCGACACAGACTCGCTTCTGTCGTTTGCAAAGCTCTTCGGTATCATCTCGCTGAAAAGGAATATTATAACCGTGCTCATTACCGAGCAGATTATAGAGAAGGTGAAGGATTCAAGGTACGCCTCGTCCTTATGCAACGCTTCTCTGAAGATATCGGTTGCAAGAATCGTGAATACCGCAGCACCGGCTATCTTGGTTACGTTATTTCCTATCAGAAGTGTGGTGAGCGCCTTTTCAAAATTGTTAATGATTAAAAGGACGCCCTTAGCGCTTTTCTTTCCGTCATCTGCGAGGGACTTGATTTTGATTTTGTTGACCGCCGAGAATGCACTCTCGGTTGCCGCAAAATAAGCTCCTCCGATAACACAAATTGCGAAGATTATCCACAAGGGTATACTGTCACTACCCACGAAAAATCATCTCCTTACCTATTCTTTAAATATTTTTCGACATTAAAGTCGATTATATCACTTTTCTTTGTGTTTGTCAAGACATTTTCGAATATTGCGCGAGGCAAAAGAGCCCCCTGTCGCATTATATCTCAAAGGTGTCCCCGTCGTTACAGAAGCTCACGTTAGGCATTATTTCACGGCACTCGGCGAGGGCCTTGTCGTAATTTTGCATAATGTAGCGTCCGTGGTGAAGGAAGCGAAGCTCGCCTATTTTGGCGTCCTTCAAAACCTTGCAAACCTCTGCTGGCTTATGATGTCCGCTCTCGGTGAGCAAAAGGTCACACCCGTCGCCGACAAGCGCCAGAATTTCCTCAACAGAGGCGGTGTCGCCGGTGTAGGCGATGCGCTTTCCCTCTGCCTCAATTATGAACGAGAAGGACTGATAGCCCTCTTCGGTTTTTGCAAGATGTAAATTATGCTTTACATTCACGGTCAAATCGCCGTTTTCGAAGACTACTCCGTCGGCAATTTTCTTTGCGAGGGTATTATAGGGCGCTTCGTATCCGCCCTCCGAGTTTTTGAGCATTGCCATAACGCCATCAAAGGTTTCGAGCGTGGGAAGATAAACCGTGACGTCGCCGAATTTTGGAACTACGCCCGTACGCGTGTATATCTTTCTTATGGTCCAAAGCAGATGCGGAAGTCCGCCGACGTGGTCCATGTGGGCGTGCGAGATGAAAATATCCGAAACGCTCATCAAATCGACGCCCATAGTGTGCGCGGTGTAGGCACAGCCCTCTCCTGCGTCGAACCAATAGAGGCGTCCGTCCTTTTCGATAGCCCAAGCGGTGTGGTGACGGTCTGCAAAGGGCTCTGTACCCGAGCAGCTTCCAAAGATATAAATTTTCATACTGTTTACCTCTTAAATTGATTTCAGTCGGCTTTCAGGCTTTTTGCCCATTTTTCGAACTGCGGCGCGTACTTTGTCGAAAGCTCGGCGTAGCACGCCATCTGAACCGCCCAAATGCAATCGGCGCCGTTAATGATGACCGCGTAATAATAGTAATAGGTGGTTGGCACCTCGGGGTCCTCGACTATGTAGTCGAGCTCGGCTCTGTCGCCCGACGCGCTGTAAGCGGGGGCTACGGTTTCCGAAAGCTCGGATTTTTCGAGAAAGTTCTCGGTAAACGCCTGTATATCGAGGCTCGAAAGACCTGCAACGGCAAGCTCTGTCAGCGTGTACTTATTAAAGACTATAAACGCCTCGTCGCTGCCAAACGCCATAAGAGCTCCCGCGTTTGCGCGCTCCTCAAAATCGCGCGGCAATTCAAAGCTGATGCCGAGGCGGGAATACTGCACCATACCGCAGGAAGTCAGCGCCGCGCAAAGAAGCGCGGTACAAAGGACGAGGATAACAAATTTAAAAACAGTTCTTTTCATCATTTTTCCTTCACTAATATTTTCCTTATGCCTACGACCTCTACCCAGTTGTAATGAGTGTCGTAATCACTGCTCTCGGGGACGTATATTCTGAAAGCGTCCGACGTTCCGAAGAAATCTTGGGGCGGCGCGAGCATAGCGGCGTTGGGATAGAGTATCCGCAAGGCCTTCACCGACACAGCTCCTGAAAACGCACCGTTTTCAAGCATTCTGAGGTTGGTATTCTCGGTTATTATTACACTTTCTGCCGCAGCGCCGACAAACGCCTCTTTTCCTATCGCGGTGACCTTATAGGTGTTGTAGCCGAGCGGAATTGTGAGCGTTTTCTGAAGCTTTCCCTCGTCGGTAAGTCCCACTATCTTATAAGAGCCGCCCTCGCGCTTTTCGTAGAGGAAATACCTCGCGTTTTCGTCCTCGCCGAAGTATCGCACGTCAACTTCGGGAAGCGGCGTCGCTTCGGGAACATCTTCAATAACGGCTTTCGGAATTTCAAGAGCAAGGAGCAGGTCGCGCGTAAGCCTTACCGTGTGGGCTTTTGCGCCCGCCTCGTTAAGATGGAGGTTGGTGTCGTAGAAGTACCCTGCGTCCATAATAGCCTCGCTCGGAGTGCCGATTATCTCGCAGTCGAGGCTCTCATCGAGGAACTCGTGGAAGCTGTCGGCAAGGCTTTTATCAACAACCGCAGGCTCATTCATCGGGCAGTAGGCAAAGAAGACCTTCGCGCCACGGCTCTCGCACTCGGCGACGTAATCGTTAAGATAGTCTATAAAATCGGGCGAAACGGTTTCGGGCGAGAGGTTTATCATTGTGCCCTCGTCGTAATAGATATCCATTACGTTCTCTTCCCGAGGGTATTTGAGGTCGCCGTATTCGTTGATATTAGCCGAGTTATAAGCTCCCGATGGATTTATAACCGTGCCCTCGGCAATGAGCTTCAGCTTTCTTGCGGCAAACGACCACATACCGCCAAGCAGTGAGAGCTGATTGTCCGTGGGAATGTCCCAAAACATACCGAAATTGCCGTCGAGCGCCTTCAGGGTATGCTCCGAGCTGAAATAGAGCGAGAGCGTCTGCGGGTCGAGCTCGGGCGAGATAATAACGACGTCGCCTTCCCCGATAGCCGAGCGCGAGAGGTCGAGCATAAGCTTCGTGCCGAGCGCCGCGTAAAGTCCGAAATTCACCACGGGCATACCCGTATATTTCTCAAGCATCTCGCTGTTAAGTCCAAACGCTACCGACGAGCCGCCGACGACCACTATCTTTTCACCCTCTATCGAGTGTAGCCTGTCGTATTTCTCGTCAAGCGCGCCTGTAAATTCGTTTGAAAACTGCGGCGGTGTAAGTGTTGCCGCGCATATCACGGCGGCAAAGGGGAACATCAGAGCGATAGCACACAGAAGAGAGGCAATTATGACTTTAAATGCTTTCATACATCTCTCCTCCTAAAACTGAAAGTATATAAACGTGCTTATCATATCTTTGGACAGGAGTAATGCCCATACGATAAATATCACCCAGACAAAATAGATAAACGCGCCGTTTTTCGTAAGGACGCCCGACGCGTCCTCGGCGTCCGAGTAGGTGAGCATTCTGTCAATCATAAGAAGAACTGCAAACGAGGCAAGCGTCATCAAAATCTCTACCGTACCAAGTCCCATCTCCGAAAGCGTCACACCGAGCGAGGTCTGCCAGCCAGACGCGGTAAAGAGCCTTTCGAGAAGAACTCCCGCATCGGAGATAGAATTGGCTCTGAAGAATATCCACGCAAAAGACACGAGGACGAAGGTTATCGCGCGACGCACCCAAACGACGCCCGCCGAGCGCTCGGTAAGTCCCAAGCGGCAAAGAAGTCGGTTTCTTGATTTATAGGTAAGGTTGCCCACCACCTGATATATTCCGTGTATCGCGCCCCAAAGGACAAAGGTCCACGCCGCGCCGTGCCAAAGTCCCGACACGAGAAAGACTATAAGCAAATTTAAAAGCTGACGCGCTCTTCCCCGTCTGTTGCCGCCGAGGGGTATGTAGAGATAGTCGCGAAACCACGAGGAAAGCGAAATATGCCAACGCGACCAGAATTCCTTTATCGAGGTTGCGAGGTAGGGGTGGTCGAAGTTCTTCATAAGCCTGATGCCCATAACCCTCGCGCAGCCGATGGCAATATCGGTATAGCCCGAGAAGTCGCAATATATTTGCAGAGCAAACATAACCGTTGCGATAATAACGCCCGCACCCGTCGCGCCCTCGGGATTATTGTAAACCGAGTTTACGTAAACGGCGACGGTATCGGCAACGCAGACCTTCTTGAAGAAGCCGACGAGCATATGCTTTGCGCCCTTTATCGCGTTATCATTCGACCACCTGTGAGGCTCTTTAAGCTGGGGAATAAGGTTATCGGGACGCTCGATGGGCCCTGCTACGAGCTGGGGGAAGAAGGAAACGAAAAGCGCGTAGAAGAAGAAATTGCGCTCGGTTTTTATATCTCCCCTGTAAACGTCGATAACGTAGGAGAGCGTCTGGAAGGTATAGAAGGATATACCGACGGGGAGCATAAGGTCAAGCGCAAGGCTACCTATCTCGACACCGAAGAGGGCAAAAAGCCCCGTGACGCTTCCCGAGAGGAAGTTAAAATACTTGTAGAAGAAGAGTACGCCGAGGCAGGTGATAAGCGTTACGGTAAGAGCGATGCGCTTGACCTTACGGCTCTCGGTTTTCTCTATGATATTCGATGCTACCCACGACACGAGCGTCGTGCCGAAGATAAGAATGACAAGCTCTGCCTGATAACACATATAAAAGTAGTAGCTGGCTATAAGGAGCATCGGCCACTTGAGCTTCTTCGGCAGAACGAAGTAAAGAAGCGCAACTATCGGGTAAAAGAGTAAAAACTCCCAGGAATTAAAGGTCACACTCTGCCTCCTCTCTCACAGGACGCAAAGCCCTCCTCTCGCGCCACCTTGCCAAAGCGCACGACAAAAAATAGCAAAGGGTATAAACGGCAAGGCTCATCATATAAAAGAGCGCTACGGCGTCAAGCTCTATCGGCACGCCGTCGGGGTCGGAGAGAAAAAGCGCGGGTATAACGAGGAGCGCGTGAAGCGCTATATTGACAACTGCGGCTATCCGTCCCGCCCTCTCCGAAGCAAAGACCGATACGACGTGAAGAGCTATCACGGCAAGCGATGCCGCAGTGATAATGAGTATAGCCGTTATGCTGTTATATGGTATCAAGGTAAATCACCCTTCCGTAAGATAGTCAACGGGAATTTTCGGCTTTCCTGTCGTTTTCGGCTCGAACTTGCAGCCGTCAAAGAGCGTGCCGAGCGAATTAATCTGATATTTTGCCTCTACGCCCATCTCGTCGCAAAGGTCGAGATAGAGCTGATAGGTTCGGTAGGTCCTTCCGTAATCGTTAAGGTGGAAGGCGCAGTCAAAGAAATAGACGTGGTTATAGATATAGCTCTCGCATTTGCCGATAACGCCGTCGTAATCGTAAATATCCGCGATAAGCTCGTCGTATGCCCTGAGCCACGCGTAATTTTTAGCCGCGTTAACGAGGCTGTCGGCGTCGCAGGGACAGTAGCCGAAATAGACCTTAGCGCCCGAGCTCTTTGCCGCGTTTATTACCCTGTTCATAGGCTCAAGATAATACGGGTCGTCAATAGAGCACCAGGTCGTGTTGTTCGGGTTGTTGTAGTCCTCTTTATTAGCGGTGGCGTCGCCCATCCAATCGACGTCAAAGCGCGATTTCGTTCTGTTATTCAGAGAGGGATAGTAAACGAAGAGATATCTCGTATCGTCAACGTAGCTCTCTCTTTCGGGACGGGTGTGGTCGCCGTTTTCGTCGGTGTAGGCGACGTCTGCTATGCTCTCATAGCGCTGGGCGTCGCGGACGTACCTGTAATTTTGGTTGAAGTCGCTGAAAGCACCGAAGACGTTGGTGTACTGCGATATATCTACGTGGCGGTAGATATTGTTCATTCCCTCAAGGTCGCGAAGCGTCTTCCAATAAAGCTCCCTCTCGCCGAGCATATAGGAGCTGTTTTCGGGAGCGTAAATTATGACGTCGCCCTCGCTCGCGTAGTAAGACATCGCCTCAAGGTACATCGTGCCGTGCGTAGTTCTCGTCGTGCCGAAGTTGACTACCCTGTATTCGCCGTCAAGAAGCGCCTCAAGGTACTCTGTTCCAAGCCCCTCGTATATCGACGAGCCGCCGACAACTATCAGCTTCTTTTCCTCAGCGCCGGCAAGAAGTCTTGACATCTTTATCGCGTGAGCGCCGTCGGAGTTGTTAGAAAATCTCGGAGCAATGGTGGCGTTGACAATGAGGCTTTTGAAATTCGAGTAGGTTTCCGTGTCAAACGCGCCGTTTCCGATTTCGTTTATGCCGTCGTTGAGATAGAGCGTTTCAAGCGAGGAGCACTCGCGGAAGGCTCCGTCGGCAACGCGAAGAATGAAGCGGTTGAATACTACCGTCTTGACGTCCTTGCCCTTAAAAGCGCCCGCGCCTATTGCTATAACGTACTTATCGCCTATCTTCTCGGGAATAACCACAGTTTCGGCGTTACCCGTGTAAGAGGAAATAATCACGCCGTTTTCCTTCCAATCGGGCGCGCGCTGCGACTTCTTCGAGTAGGGGTACCGAATATTGACGTCGGTATATGTAAACGCGTCGGCAGGCGTTTCTTCCGCCCATATGCAGTAAAGCGTCGGGTTCTCTGTCGAGGGGTCGAAATAGACCTTTGAGCCGAGGCTGTACGCCTCGCCCGTGCCGTCGGCCTTTGTGTTATACTCCTTCAATACGTAGCCTTTGCGGTAAAACGTGCCGTCGTCGTATAGGCTGGAATAGCTCTCCACCTTTGAAAGATATTTGTCGCTGACCTTGAGCTTCATCACTCTGTCGCCGAGAAGCGTGGTAAGCGTCGCTTTATAATAACTCTTATCCGTATAGTTTGCGGAATAGATGTTAATCTGACCGCCGTTTGGGTGATAGTAAAGCACGTTTGTGTCGGTGTAGTTTGCGTAAATTACTATATTGCCGTCCGAATTTGCATACTCTGCGCTGATGACGAATGAGATGCTTCTTTCGGTGCTGACGATTTCCGCGCCCGCAGCCGAGCTGTTTCCAAAGCTCCAGCCGACGAAGCGACGCTCCTCGTCACCCGCCGAAGCCTCGACAACAATTCCCGCGTTAACCTGCGTTCCGCTCGCAACTGTTGACTGGTCGCTCGAGGTGCCTCGCATAATAAAGTTGTAGGTCACCGAGGTGTCAAAATCATACTTGTTCACCGCGAGGGTGGCGTTAATGTTTGACTTCACGTCGTCTATCGTTACAGTCTGCGATACGTAGTTATATTTGCCGTGAGTAACGCTCGCAAACATCGTGTCGTTTTCAAATTTAAGCTTGAACCTTGCCGTCTCGCCCGCCCTTACTCTTACAGGATTCGAGCCGTCAACGGAAACGCCCTCAGGAAGAGAGAGCATCACTCGGTAAAGGTCGTCATCTCCGTCCCCGCCGTCGTCCCCGGGAAGCTCACACGCACATACAAGCGACAGCATTAAAAATATCAGTACAATAAGCGGAAATATCTTTTTCATACAGCAAAGCTCTCCTCGCACATTTTATCTAATTGTAGCATATGCGTGTTAGATTATCAATATTAAGCGCGTAAATATTTACAAAAACTTTATATTTAAAAGAAAGGTGCCGACACAAAGTGCCGACACCCGTAGCTATTTTTTATTTTTCTCGTCGATTGCCGAGAGTATTTCGTCAGGAGAGTGGACTATCGCGTCGGCGCGGACAAGCTCGTCAGCCTCGCGCAGTCCCCACGTAACGCCGATAACAAGACCTGCTTTCATATTTATCCCCGTTTCAACGTCAACCGAGGTATCCCCGATAAACGCCACCTCTGACGGCAAAAAACCAAGCTCCGAAATCAGCGATAGGGGCGCGTCGGGCGCGGGCTTTAACGGTACACCCTCCCTTCCGCCAACCACCGCGTCGAATACGTCGGGGTAAAAGTGAGAAACCGCCTCGCGCGTAATTGCGTCCTGCTTGTTCGAAACAACGGCAAGCTTAATCCCCCTCGCACGAAGCGCAGAAAGAAGCTCCGCCATTCCCGAAAATCTGTCGGTCAGGTAATACGGGCTCGATTTATACTCTCCGTCGTAGTAGAGAAACACGCGCTCTGTGATTTGGGCGTCGGTAACGCCAAGGTGCGAAAGAGCCCTTTTAATCAAAGCACGCGCGCCGTTGCCGACAAAGTACTTGCAGCTATCCTCGCTTATCTCGCCGTAACCGAATTTTTGTAAAGCTTTGTTTACATAATAGGTAATCGTGCTTATCGTATCGAGGATTGTTCCGTCAAGGTCAAAAACACAGCATTTAATCATTTTTCGCACCTCAAATCTTCTTTAGCTTAGCGAAGGTAGCCATAAGGCGCTTCTCTTCACCGCTGTCAAACCTTACGGTATAAAGCACGTCGCCGCCCATATCCTTTGCCGCGATGACCGTACCCGTGTTAAATATATCGTGCATAACGCGCGTTCCCGGGGCGAACCTCTCGACGCCAAAGGAAGCGGGGCTGTTCTTTGGCTTTTGCGAGAGAATGTCTGGTGGGCGCTTAAACTCGTTGCTTATAGAATTATAGCTTAAATTTGACACGGGTCTGCCGTATTGACTATCTCTCCTCATTGTCGAGGGCGTTTTCGGACGCCCGTCCTCTTCGATAAGGGTGCGCGGTATTTCCTCTCTCACGAAGCGTGAGAGGCGGTTGTAAACCGTCTTTCCGTACATCGTCCTCGTCTTTGCCGAGGTTATAAAGAGCTTCTCCTTTGCGCGAGTGATAGCAACGTAGGCAAGTCTGCGCTCCTCACAGATTTCGTCGGGGTCGGAGAGGTTTTGCTCCGAGGGGAATATTCCGTCCTCCATTCCCGCGAGAAATACCGTCGGGAATTCAAGTCCCTTTGCCGCGTGTACCGTCATAAGCACCACGGCGTCTGCCTCCTCGTCATATTTGTCTATGTCGCTGACGAGGGCTATTTCCTCAAGGAAGGCGGCTAGAGTGGGCTCGACGTCGGCGTCGCGGCATTTATTCTCGTACTCAACCGCCGCCGAAATAAGCTCCTCGACGTTTTCTATTCTGGTTTCGCCCTCAAAGCCCTCTGCTTTCAGCATATCGCGGTATCCCGAAAGCTCAAAGAGCCTCGCCGTAATCTCCGAGGGGAGAGTGCTTTCCTCTCTCACGCTTCTTATCATTGACGCAAACTCGGTAAGCTTCTCTGCGCTTTTCGCAAGGGCGCGGTATTCTCCCGCCCTCTCTATAACCTCAAGCATAGAAAGTCCCGCAGAATTTGCTATCGCCTCAATAGCGTCAACCGTTGTCGCGCCAATCTTGCGCTTTGGCTCGTTGATTATCCTTTTAAGGCGGAGATTGTCACGCGCACTCGCGATTACCGAAAGATATGCGAGCATATCCTTAATTTCCTTGCGGTCATAGAAGCCGAGGTCGCCGACGACCTTGAAGGGAATTCCGCTCTTTGCAAAGGCGGTCTGAAGCGTTCTTCCAAGCGCGTTTATTCGGTAAAGGACTGCGTAATCCGAGTATTTTTTGTTTTTCTTGTATATGCCCTCTGTGATTTTGTCAACTATATATTTACCCTCGGACACCGAGTCCTCTGCCTGCCTTACGGCTATGCGCTCGCCCTCGCCCTTGTCCGACCAAAGCTTCTTCGAGTGGCGTGCTGAATTATTTCGTATCACGGCGTTTGCGGCAGCGAGAATGTTCTCTGTCGAGCGGTAATTCTGCTCCAGCTTTACCACCGTCGCGTCGGGATAGGTTTTATCGAAATTAAGAATATTCTCAACCGTCGCGCCGCGGAAGCGGTATATGCTCTGGTCGTCATCACCGACTACCATTATGTTTTTATATTTGTCCGAGAGAAGCTTCGTCAAAATAAACTGCGCGTAGTTGGTGTCCTGATACTCGTCAACGAGCACCTGACGGAACTTATTCTGATAATACTCCAAAACGTCAGGCTCGTTTTCAAGAAGCTCAACCGTTTTTACTATTATATCGTCAAAATCAAGCGCGTTGTTCTGCTTCATTCGCTCCTGATAAATCGCGTAGATTTCCTTGACGTCGCGTCCGCGCACGTCGCCGTCGGTGTCGTAATCTGAAGGGGGTATCAAAGCGTCCTTTGCCCTGCTGATAAGAGATAAAACAGCCTTCGGCGCAAGGCGCTTTTCGTCTATGTTGAGCTCCTTCATACAAAGGGAAATCATTCGCTTCTGGTCGTCGGTGTCGTATATCGAGAAGCCCTCGGCATATCCGAGCCTGTCACCGAAACGGCGAAGTATGCGAAGGCAAACAGAGTGAAACGTACCCGCCCAGATTAGAGAGGACAGCGCCTCGTCCTCGAAGGTTCGGGAAAGGCGCTCCTTTATCTCGCCTGCCGCCTTGTTGGTGAAGGTTATGGCAAGGACTGCGTAGGGCGGTGTCGGCTCTACGGCAAAATCCGCGAGCATCGGCTCAATTTCAGAGATTGGAAGATTTTTCGCTTCCTCAAGCTCCAAAACGCGCGCCTCGGTCAAATTTTTCGGCACAAAGTCGGAGTTGTATGCGTTGCCGTATTTAATTAAATAGGAAATGCGGTTAACCAGCACCGTGGTCTTTCCCGTGCCGGCGCCCGCCAGAGCAAGAAGCGGTCCTTTTGCGCAAAAAACCGCCGCACATTGCTCGGGATTTAAGCGGCTGCCAAAGACCTTGTCAAAGAGCCCTCGCTTTGCCGCAAGATACCTTTCGTTAATATTCACTGAATTTTCTTCCTTTTTTGTTATATACGTAGAAAAAAAGAGCCTTTTTCACGAGAAAAAACCGTCATTTTGTATCATAGACTTAAATATTCCGCCAAAGTTCGTATAAATTACTCCTTGACAACATAGGTCACCCGTACCAGATAGCCTCACGCGCCTTTTTTTTCGCAAATACATAAAGCCTTGAAAACTATCTAAAACCGCGATTTGAAAATTTTCCTGCTTTTTTAAACAGGCAAATAACTTTACCTTGAAAAAATGATTTTTTCCGTCGTTTTTTGTCGTCAAGCCTAGCAAAATCAAGGGATATCGAATTTCAACGGCTCACTTTTCAACATCTTCATTGTTGATTGTGTTGAAAACTCTTTGCTTTTTGAAACTCGCTTTTTTCGTTTTTTGACCTAAAAAACTTCTTTTTTTCGTTATCGAACTTTTTTGAGAGTTTTTTGTTTCTGCCTTCGGTTTTTGTGCGAATTTTATTCGTAAAAAATACTACTTTTTTGCAAGGTTTTTCGCGTTTCTGCTATTTTTTGCCTTTTTAGGCGCACTTTTCGTGCTTTTTTTAGCCGTCGCGGTGTTTTTTGACATTTTCTCTGCCTCGCGCATTATTCTGCCTGCATCTTCACCGAAAATTCGGTCAAACTTGCTTCTTTTCTGCTTTATGGGCGTGGGACGGCTATATGGATTTTTAGGTGTTTTTTTAGACTTTTGACGGGAAGCTCCGTGCGCCGTCCTATGCGGCGCGTTTTCTTTTCTGGCCTCTGCGCCCCTTCTCTGCCCAAATGCTTCTCTGACGAGCGCGCCCTCGTGACTGCCAATGAGGTCCTCTCTGCCTGCAAGGGTAAGCGCCTCTCTGACGAGATTTGCATTTTCGGGCTTTGAATATTGGAGAAGCGCCCTTTGCAGAAGCTTCTCGCGGTAATCGGTGGTAACATTGACCGCCTTGCCTGTCATAGGGTGGATACCCGTGTAATACATAACCGTGGATATCGTGCCCGGCGTGGGATAGAAGTCCTGCACCTGCTCGGGCTGATATCCCCATTTTTTGAGCCAAAGCGCCATTTCCACAGCGTCCTTCATCGTAGCGCCGGGGTGGCTCGACATAAGATACGGAACAAGGTACTGCTCAAGCCCCGCCTCGCGCGAGAGCTCAAAGTATTTCTTCTTGAATTTCTCAAAAACCTCTATCGAGGGCTTTCCCATCATCATAAGCGCCGAGTTCGAGCAGTGCTCGGGCGCAACCTTGAGCTGTCCCGAAACGTGATGCGTTACGAGCTGGCGGAAGAATTTGTCGTCCTTATCATATATAAGGTAGTCAAACCGAATTCCCGAGCGCACGAACACCTTTTTAACCTTCGGTATTTTCTCAATATCGAGCAAAAGCTCGGCATATTCGGTGTGGTCAACCTCTAAATTTTTACACGGGGTGGGGGATAGACACTTTTTAGCGGGGCAGACGCCGTCCTTTTCCTGCTTTTTGCAGGACGGATAACGGAAGTTCGCCGTAGGCCCGCCAACGTCGTTGATGTAGCCCTTGAAGTCGGGCATTGCGGCAATTTTTTCTGCCTCGGCGAGCACAGACTCTCTCGACCTCGAGCGCACCTCGCGTCCCTGGTGGAAGGCTATGGCGCAGAAGTTACAAGCGCCAAAGCAGCCGCGGTTATGCGTTATCGAGTGCTTAACCTCGGCTATCGCGGGAACTCCGCCCTTTTCTATATAGTCGGGGTGGAAATCTCTCGCGTACGGGAGCGAATACACGAAATCGAGCTCCTCTCGCTCAAGCGGTGGCATCGGGGGATTTTGCACAAGAAGCTTGTCGCCGTAGCGCTCAACTATCGCGCGTCCCCTCACCGAGTCGTTGTTTTTATACTGTACCGCGAAGGCGCGCGCGTACGCCGTCTTATCGCTTTTGAGAGTATCGTAATCTCCGACCTCAACGGCGTCAAAGTGGAGCTTGTCGCCCTCCTTTGCAAGATAAACCGTGCCTCTGACGTCGCGGATTTTCTTCACGGGTACGCCCTTATCGAGAAGCGCGGCAATTCTGCGGATAATATTCTCACCCATTCCGTAGGTAAGAATGTCGGCGCGCGAATCAACCAGAATACTGCGTCTTACCCTGTCGTCCCAATAATCGTAGTGCGCAAATCTGCGCAGCGACGCCTCAAGTCCGCCAATGATTATCGGCACGTCGCCGTAAGCCTCGCGGATACGGTTAGAGTACACGATAACCGCGCGGTCAGGACGCGCTCCCATCTCACCGCCTGCGCTGTAATAGTCGTAGGAGCGGCGCTTTTTCGAAACGGTGTAGTGCGCCACCATAGAGTCTATGTTTCCGCTCGAAACGAGAAAAGCGAGTCTAGGACGTCCGAAGCGTTTGAACGCCTCGGCACTTTTGTAATCGGGCTGTGAAAGAACCGCAACCCTATACCCTGCCGCCTCAAGAACTCGCGTTATTATAGCCGCACCAAAGGAAGGGTGGTCAACGTAGGCGTCGCCCGTAACGTAAACGAAATCGACGTCCTGCCAATTCCGTTCCTTGACGTCCTGCATATTGACGGGCAAGAAAGCTCTTCTGTCCATTTTCCCTCCTGTTTTTGTAAACTATTATTTACATATTTAGATTTTACCCCGAGGACGTGTTAAAAATCGAGCCTCGGGGAAGATGTCACTTTTGTTTTTATTGACGGTGTTAAAGCGTGAAGCTTGCAAGCTCGACCTCACACTGCGTGCCGTCCTCCATATTGCGAAGCTGCGCTCTGCCCGACTCAATTTCCGAGTCGCCGATAATGAGCGTATTCTTCGCGCCTATCTTATTGGCATACTTCATCTGCGCCTTCAGGCTTCTGCCGACAACGTCGCACTCGACAAATTTGCCAAGTCTTCTCTGCCTTTCGGTAATGCCAAGCGCTGCAATCTGCGCCCTCTCGCCCATAGCCGCAATATAAAGGTCGGGGGTGGGAGCTACCACGTTATCAAGTCCCACCTCGCGCATAGCGAGAATAACTCTCGTGATACCCATACCGAAGCCGATACCCGAAAGCGCAGGACCGCCGATAGACTCAACAAGGCCGTCGTATCTGCCGCCGCCGCAAACGGTGGACTGTGCGCCAATACCCTCGGCAATAAACTCAAAGACCGCACCCGTGTAATAATCAAGTCCGCGGACTATCGAGGAATCGACGACGTAGTCTATACCCATCTCGGTGAGGGCGCTCTTTAACATCTCAAATTTAGAATTACAGCTCTCGCAAAGGTGGTCAACCGTTCTCGGCGCGCCCACAGCGCCCTCGGCGCAGGGGGGATACTTGCAGTCGAGAAGTCGAAGCGGGTTCTTGTCAAGACGCTCAAGACAGGTGGGACAAAGCTTGTCCTTTCTGTTCGAGAAGTAGGAAACAAGCGCGCCGCGGTAATTCGGGCGGCACTCCTTACAGCCTATCGAATTTAAGTGAAGCTTTACGTTAGTAAGACCGAGGCGGCGGAGCACCGAGTTAGCAAGTGCTATTGCCGTCGCATCAGCGGCAGGGCTCTCCGAGCCGAACATCTCGGTGCCGAACTGGAAGAACTCACGGCTTCTGCCCGCCTGAGGCTTCTCGTGGCGGAAGCAGGATATGATGTAGTAATACTTGAGAGGCATAGGGTCGGAGCACTTGCCGTTCTCTATGATAGCTCTTGCAACCGATGCCGTGCCCTCGGGACGAAGCGATATTGAACGGTTTTCGTCACGGTCAGAGAAGGTGTACATCTCCTTTTGCACGACGTCGGTCGTGTCACCCACACCGCGTACAAAAAGCTCGGTGTTTTCAAAGGTAGGGGTGCGTATCTCGCCGTAGCCGTACTTCTCTGCTTCCTCGCGCATTATTCCCTCAATGTATCTGAAAAGGGGCGTTTCATTTGGAAGTATATCCATCGTTCCCTTAATTCTCTGTATCATTTTCTATGTCCTCCGTGTGTGCTAATTTCAAAATTTCATAAAGTCTTTCGGTGTCGCCAATCCATTCGAGCATTCCGAGCACCGCCTCAAAGCCCGACGCGGCTCTGTAATCCGCCGCCTTCGCGTGCTTTGGTCTGTTAAGATGGGTGGAATTCGAGGCTCTGCGATAGACGTCAAGCTCGTCGGGGAGAAGCTGCGGCTTGATTTTCTGCATCATTTCCGCCTGCGCTTCTGCTGTGACGTACTTTTGTGAAAAGACGTTAAGGTCGCCCGACTTGCAATGCCCCGCCTCAATGAGCATACGCCTAACGTAGAGCGAGTGCACAGCGTCGCCAAGAAACGAAAGCGACTGCACAGACGGCAGCGCCGCGCCTATTATTTTGTCGTGCATATCCTCACCTCCGAAGCCCTAAACGCATTACATTTTATTATAGCATATCGGGAAGGAAAAATCAACGGATTTTGCGAAGAAAAATATATCTTGTAAATATTTGTAAATTAAAAAATATTTTTCGAAAATACTTGAAATAATAAATTTTATATGGTACAATATTTAATAGAAAATTGTTTTTATTTGTAAGCAGAATTTACGAGGCAGATTAAGTGAGCGATTTTTCCTACGTTGAGCGTAATTTAGCCGAGGTCAAGGAAGACCTTGCGCGTATTGCCGAGGCGTGCGGCAGAGCCGCACCGACGCTTGTTTGCGTCACAAAAAGCGGCAGCGATGAGGAGCTTTTGGCGCTTGTGCGCGCGGGAGCTTCGGACATCGGTGAGAACAGACCGCAAGAGCTTATGCGGCGCGGCGAGCTCCTTCGGGGCGAGGGGCTTTCCCCTTCTCTTCACGAGATTGGTAATCTTCAGCGCAACAAGGTCAAGTATATAATCGATAAGGCGTCGCTTATACACTCGCTCGACTCGCTTTCACTTGCCGAGGAGATTGAGCGTCAGGCGGCTCGGCACAATATGAAGGCGCGCGTGCTTATCGAGGTCAACTCGGCTGCCGAGGAAGCAAAGGGCGGCGTTATGCCCGACAGGGTCGAGGACTTCTATCTTGCTCTCGCGGATTTTCCTCATATCGAGGTGTGCGGTCTTATGACGATGGGGCCCGTGTGCGAGTGCGAAGAGGATATACGTCCGTATTTCACGCTTACGAGGAAACTGTTTGATGATATTAAAACGCGCCGCGGCTTTGCGGGCGAGGGGATACTCTCTATGGGAATGAGCGACAGCTACAGGGTCGCCGTCGAGGAGGGCTCAACGCTCGTCAGAATCGGACGCAGACTATTTAAAAAATAAAGGAGTGACAAGAAAATGTTTGAAAAATGGGCAGAAAAATTCAGAGCAAGAGCCGAGGAGGACGACGTAACCTTCAAGAATTTCGACGAGAGAGCGACAGAGCCTGCTCCCGCACCCGTATCGAGAAGAGTTGAGGAGATATCCGCACCCAAAAACAGCCTTTCCTCTCCCGAAAATATTGAGCTTAAGGTAGTAAGACCCGAATCATTCGAGGAGGTCAGCACCATCGCCGACTATCTTCTTGACGACTGCACCGTAGTTCTTAACCTTGAGCTTCTCGACAAGCCTACCTCGCTTCGTATGCTTGATTTCCTCAACGGAATAACCTATTCTAAGGACGGAGAGATAAAGAAGGTTGCTCAAAGCACCTACATAATCACTCCCAACAACGTTGACGTTAACGACGCTGAAAACTAATTTGGGGTCTGGTGCATTTGGGCGCAAACGAAAGCTACCGAAAACGAAGCTTTTCGCTCCCACTATCCCAAAAATTTTGAGGGTAGCTCATTTTTCCATTTGAGCTACCCTTATTTCAATAGGAGCTACCCGTGTTAAAAAAACTCAGCCCTTATAAGAAAAATTCAATAATTTATCTTCTGATAATCGCGGTGGGAATTTACCTTGACCAGCTCTCGAAGTCGCTGGTGGTAGAGCTTCTCAAGCCGATACGCGACCTCCCTCTTATCGAGGGGGTTTTCCACTTCACCTACTCCGAAAACCGCGGAGCTGCCTTTGGCATTTTGAGCAATAACCGTTGGGTGTTTATGCTCTTCTCGTCGGTGATGATAGTGGCGCTTTCGGTTTATCTTTTCTATCCTAAAAGACAGTCAACGCAGCTCTTTGCCATCGGAACGGCTTTGGTCATCTCGGGCGGTATTGGCAATATGATAGACCGTGTTGCGCTCGGATACGTTGTCGATTTTCTCAATTTTGAGCTTATCAACTTTGCTATTTTCAACGTCGCCGACAGCTTTGTTTGTGTTGGCGCGGGGCTTATGGTGCTCTCGCTCCTGATTGATATAATCAAGGAAGTCGGAGAAAAGAAAAAATGAGATACGAGGTAAGCGAAAACGAGGCGGGAATGCGCCTTGACGCCTTTGCGTCTTCGGTGTCGGAGCTCTCACGCAGCGCTGAGGCAAAGCTCATTGAGGCAGGCTCGGTAACGCTGAACGGCGCTTTGGCCGAGAAAAAGAGCACGGTGTGCCTCGGCGACACAGTCAAGATAATTCTCCCCGAGCCCGTCGAATGCGAGGCTCTTCCGGAGAACATACCCCTCGACGTCGTGTATGAGGACGAGGACATAATAGTTATAAACAAGCCGTCCGGAATGGTCGTGCATCCCGCCCCCGGCAACTATTCGGGAACTCTTGTCAACGCGCTTCTCTATCATTGCAAGAATTCTCTTTCCGGCATTGGCGGCGTTATGCGCCCTGGTATAGTACATAGAATTGACAAGGACACGAGCGGTCTTCTCGTCGTTGCGAAAAACGATTTTGCACACGCCGCGCTTTCCGAGGAGCTAAAGCACCACGGCATAGAGCGCGAATACCGCGCGCTCGTAAAGGGCGGCTTTAAAAACGACACGGGTACGGTTAACGAGCCAATCGGCAGACACCCCGTCGACCGAAAGAAAATGGCAGTGCTGAAAAACTCCGACACAGCGCGCGAGGCTGTAACTCACTACGAGGTCCTCGCCCGTTACGGAAATATCAGCTATTTAAGACTGCTCCTTGAAACAGGAAGAACCCATCAGATAAGGGTGCATATGTCATATATCGGTCACCCTCTTATTGGCGACGAGGTGTACGGACAGTCCAAAATTCCCTTTGAAAAGCGACACGCCCCCCTGCTTTGCGGTCAGGCGCTTCACGCGGTTCGCTTATCCCTCACTCACCCAAGAACAAGGGAGCGAATGTCCTTTGAGTGCCCTCTCCCCGACTATTTTCTCGGTCTTATCGACGCTCTTGAAAAGGAATTTACTTGATTTCAATCCGTCCCGTCGGGGCGGATTGATTTTACTCTCAAAAACTCACCCTATATTTCTTTCATAAATATTGACAAAATATTTTTTAAATGGTAGAATATATATTAACTAAGTATTAACAAGCGAGGAGACAGCAATATGATTGGCGGTCAACAAATAAGCTTAATTTTCACAGGTATATTTTTAATACTCACAGTCCTCGGACTTTTAAAGGGATTTGGCCGAGGCGCAGGTCGTCAGACGGTAAGAGCCGTAACCATAGTAATTTCAGCAATAATTTCGCTGATGGCTATCGGAATTATTACGCGCTCTCTTAGCGATTTGTGCGCCGGAAAGACGCTTGACGAGGTGGTTATGATGCTCGGCGTCAGCGATAGCGTTTCAGAAAACGTGATGGACCTGCTCTCCTGCTTTGATGCGGTAACGGCAGAGCGAATAATCGAGCTTCCTCTCATGACGGTTGTTTCTCCCATAGTATTCTCTCTTCTTTTCGTTTTGGTGAGCGCCGTTTTGCTTATTGTTCACGGAATAATATGCTCGATTTTCCGCCTTTCCGGAAAAAGAGCCGGCGTCGCCTCGCGTCTTATAGGCATGACAATCGGAGCAGTTCAGGGTATCGCGGTAGCGATAATATTCCTCGTTCCGTTTATGAGCATTATCGGCGTGGCGTCTGACACCAACGACGGAATAGTCGAGCACCACCCCGAAAACGCAGAAGAGCTCGCGTTTTGCCAAATGTATGACGAGTACGTGCGCGACACTCGCGAAAGCCCCGCTTTTAAGGTAGCCTACTCGCTTGGCGGAGATTTAATCTGTGACAGCCTTGCGACCATCGATATAGAAGGCGAGAATGTAAACCTCAGAGATACTCTCTCACTTATGCTCGTTGCAACCGATGATTTCATTGAGCTTGGCGAATTTGACTGGACCAACCCGACAGAAAAGCAGTGCGACGCTCTTGAGAACATTATTGATAAGCTCTCGCACGAAACCTACGTTGCATCTATTCTTTCGGGCACTATGCGCGGTCTTGCGACCTCGATTGACTCAGGCGTGATAGTATTTGAGCTTGAAGAGCCCGTGCTCGGAGTTATGAACAGCCTTGTCAGCGTCTTCACGACTCTGAACGAGGAAAACTTCGGACGCGATATGGACACTATACTTGACGTATATCTTCTTCTCGCAAAGGAAAAGGTTCTTGAAACCCTTGCAGGTCACCCCGAAGACATCACCGCAGCATTCATTGCAAAAGACGAGGCGGGCGAAACCGTTATAAAGCGTGTTATCGCCACCGTACAGAGTAACCCCCATATGAAACCTCTCGTAACTATGCTCACAAAGCTCTCGCTCTCTATCATGATGAACGACGTAGGCGTCGAAAACGGTGAAGAGGTTTACGACACCATAAAAGACGGCATAACCGATGTTATAGCGATAGACAGAACGCAGTATGAAACCGAGGAGGAATACGTCACGGCAGTTTCGGACTCGCTCGACAAAACTCTCAGAGAGCATGATATTGCGCTTGCTTCGGATATAGTTGACAATATGGCAAAGTACCTCGCCTCGCAGGAATATTCCAACCTTTCCGGTGAAGAGGTAACCGAGGACGAGGTAAACGACGTCATCTTCTCCTACTACGAGGCATATCTCCAATACGTTAACGGCGGCGGTGAAAACCCCTTCCCCGAGCTTGACCTCGGTGGCGAAAGCGGCGAAGGCGGAAACGGCAACGGCGATAAAGTCGAAAGCGGTAACGGTGACGAAGGTGGAGATGCCACTTTCCCCGAAAATCAAGATTTAATTTAACACGCCCCCAACCAAGAGGGCAAAGCGGAGCCCGTCGAGCGACGGACTCCGCTTTTCTTATGTAAACAATAGTTTGCGCGTAATTAAAAAGAGGATAGCTCCGAAATCGAAGTTATCCTCTTTGTTTTTTTAAATTATTCTGCTATCGCAGCTTCAACCGTCTCGGACTCGACAGCAGCGCCGTCGATAAGAAGCTCACCGTCCTCGGAAGCCGCGGAATTCTCCTCGGCATCGAAGCCTGTGTCCTCAATCTCTACCGAGCGATATTTGCCAAGTCCCGTACCTGCGGGAATGAGCTTACCGATGATGACGTTCTCCTTGAGTCCGAGAAGCTTATCGCGCTTGCCGTTGATGGCAGCCTCGGTAAGAACTCTGGTCGTTTCCTGGAAGGAAGCGGCAGAGAGGAAGGACTCGGTCATAAGAGATGCCTTGGTGATACCGAGAAGAAGAGGTGCACCCTCGGCCTTTCTGAGAGTTGCCTCACCGTTTGCAATTCTCTCTTCAATCTTCTCGTTCTCCTCGCGGAATTCGAGAATATCGACCTTCGTACCGACAAGAAGATCGGTATCTCCTGCGTCCTCTATCTCAATCTTACGAGTCATCTGTCTTGTGATACACTCGACGTGCTTATCGTTAATCTCAACGTCCTCACCGCGATAAACCTTCTGTACCTCGCGAATGATGTAGTCGTAAACTGCATCAATACCGCTCATACGAAGAACGTCTGCGGGGTTAAGGAAGCCCTCAGTGAGCTGCTGACCTCTCACGACGGTCTGACCGTCCTCAATGCAAAGGCGCATACCGAAGGGTATCTCGTAGGAAACCTCCTCGCTCGTAGGCTCAACGGGGTTCTGGATAATAACCTTCGAGAGCTTTTTATCCGACTGGATACGTGCAGTACCCGAGAACTCGGTAACAATGGCGGTCTTCTTCGGCTTTCTTGCCTCGAAGAGCTCCTCGACTCTGGGAAGACCCTGAGTAATATCCGAGCCTGCGACACCACCCGTATGGAAGGTTCTCATCGTAAGCTGAGTACCGGGCTCACCGATAGACTGCGCGGCGATAACACCGACAGCCTCGCCAATAGAAACGGGAGTTCCGTGAGCGAGGTCTGCACCGTAGCAGTGTACGCAAACACCGCGCTTAGCAAGACAGCGAAGTATGGTACGAACCTCAACCTTGGTGATGCCGGCATCAATAATCGCCTGTGCCATCTCTTCGGTTATCATAGTGTTAGAGGGAACTATAAGCTCACCGGTGTTCTCGTCAACGACGTCGCCGACGGTATATCTTCCGACAAGTCTGTCAAAGAGCTTCTCAACCACCGTCTGTCCCGAAACGATGTCCGAAACGACGATACCCGAGGTAGCTCCGCAGTCCTCCTCACGAACTATTACGTCCTGAGAAACGTCAACAAGACGACGGGTAAGGTAACCCGAGTCTGCGGTACGGAGTGCGGTATCCGAAAGCGACTTACGCGAACCCTTTGCACCCATGAAGTACTCAAGCATTGTAAGTCCCTCACGGAAGTTCGACTTAATGGGAATTTCTATGGTCTTACCGTTGGTCGCAAACATAAGTCCGCGCATTCCGGCAAGCTGACGCATCTGCTTCATAGAACCACGCGCTCCCGATGTACAAATCATATTAAGCGAGTTGTACTTGTCGAGGTTCGCGATAAGAGCGTCGGTAACGGCGTTGGTGGTCTTATCCCACACGTCAATTACCTGCTTATAGCGCTCGTCGTCCGAAAGCTCACCCCAGTTGAAGAGCTCGGTAATCTCATCGACCTGCTTTGAAGCAGCCGCGAGAAGCTCCTTTTTCTTCGGGGGAATCGTCATATCGTAAACCGATATCGAGAGTGAGGATTTGGTGGAGTACTTATAGCCCATAGACTTGATGTTATCAAGAACGGCTGCAGCCTCCGCAAATCCGTGATATTTAATGGTAAGGTCAACTATTTCCTTGAGCTTCTTCGAGGTAGTAGCAAAGTCTATCTCGAGCGAGAAGGGGTCTTTGGAACGGTCAACGTAGCCAAGGTCCTGAGGAATCTTCGAGTTGAATATAAGACGTCCGTAGGTTGCGTCGATAAGTGCGCTCTTCTCCTCGCCATCGATAACCTTGGTAACTCTTACCTTGATTGCGGCGTGCATTCCGAGCTCCTTATTCTCGTAAGCCATCTCGACCTCGTTGAAGTCGCGGAACACCTTGCCCTCGCCAAGCTCACCGGGGTGGTCGATGGTAAGATAGTAAGAACCGAGGACCATATCCTGCGAGGGAACGGTTACAGCCTTACCCGAAACGGGCTTAAGAAGGTTGTTAGCCGAGAGCATAAGGAATCTTGCCTCAGCCTGTGCCTCAGAGGAAAGCGGAACGTGAACGGGCATCTGGTCACCGTCGAAGTCGGCGTTGAACGCGGGACATACAAGGGGGTGAAGCTTTATTGCTCTGCCCTCTACGAGTATCGGCTCGAATGCCTGTATCGAAAGACGGTGAAGTGTAGGTGCACGGTTAAGAAGGACGGGGTGCTCCTTGATAACGTATTCAAGAGCGTCCCAAACCTCAGGCGCTACCTTATCCGCCTTTTTCTTTGCGTCCTTGATGGAATTAGCCTTCTGAGTTTCAATAAGCCTTTTCATAACGAAGGGCTTAAAGAGCTCGAGAGCCATCTCTTTAGGAAGACCGCACTGATAAATCTTGAGGTCAGGACCGACGACTATAACCGAACGTCCGGAATAGTCAACACGCTTACCGAGAAGGTTCTGACGGAAGCGTCCCTGCTTACCTCTGAGAATCTCGGAGAGAGATTTAAGAGGTCTGTTCGAAGCGCCGGTGACAGCCTTTCCGCGCTTACCGTTATCGATAAGAGCGTCAACGAACTCCTGAAGCATACGCTTCTCGTTTCTGATGATTATCTCGGGCGCGTTCATCTCAAGGAAGTGCTTAAGACGGTTGTTTCTGTTGATAACCCTGCGGTAGAGCTCGTTTATATCCGAAGCCGCGAAGCGACCGCCGTCGAGCTGTACCATAGGACGTATCTCTGCGGGAAGAACGGGGATAGTATCGAGTATCATCCACTCGGGACGGTTGCCCGACCTTCTGAATGCCTCGACTACCTCGAGTCTTCTGATTATCTTGATTTTCTTCGGTCCGGTTGCGTCGGCGAGCTTCTCCTTGAGCTCCTTCGAGAGAGCCTCAAGGTCTATTTCAGCGAGCAGCTCCTTTATGGACTCAGCGCCCATACCTGCTCTGAACTCGTCGCCGTACTTCTCCTTTGCGCTCTTGTATTCAGCGTCGGTGAGAAGCTGCTTTTTCTCAAGCGGGGTTGTACCGGGGTCAATGACTATATATCTTGCAAAGTAAAGAACTCTCTCAAGAAGACGCGAGGTCATATCAAGCATAGCGCCCATTCTCGAGGGAAGAGCCTTGAAGTACCAGATATGTGACACAGGAGCTGCAAGCTCTATGTTACCCATACGCTCACGGCGTACCTTCTTGGTGGTAACCTCTACTCCGCACTTCTCACACACCTTGCCCTTAAAGCGAACTCTCTTATACTTTCCGCAAAGGCACTCCCAGTCCTTAGTCGGACCAAAAATCCTTTCACAGAAAAGACCGTCGCGCTCCGCCTTAAGAGTACGGTAGTTGATAGTCTCCGCCTTGGTGACCTCTCCGTGTGACCAGGAACGGATCATCTCGGGAGAAGCAAGACCGATTTTGATTGAATCAAACGTATTCTTTTCCATATTTATTTATCGGATTTCCAAAAGGAAACTCCTATCCCTTCTCTAAAATTATTCCTCGTCGTCCGCGAAATCCTTATCGTCGGCATCAAATCCAAACTCGTCCTCGTCGAACTCGTCATCAAGCGCGTCGAACTCCTCGGAGTCGTCAGCATCGTCGTAATCCGAGAGCTCATCCTCTGCATCAGCAGCGCGCTCTACGTCCTCGATGTTGTTGTAAACGGGAGTATCGTCCTCGCCAAGACCGGAAAGGTCAATATTCTCACCGTTATCGTCAAGCACGCGAACGTCAAGGCAGAGAGCCTGAAGCTCCTTAACCATAACCTTGAAGGACTCGGGAATACCGGGCGTGGGAATGTTCTGTCCCTTAACAATAGCCTCGTAGGTCTTTGTTCTACCGGTGATATCGTCGGACTTGACCGTGAGGATTTCCTGAAGCGTGTAGGCTGCGCCGTATGCCTCAAGAGCCCAAACCTCCATCTCTCCGAATCTCTGTCCGCCGAACTGAGCCTTACCTCCGAGAGGCTGCTGAGTTACAAGCGAGTAAGAGCCGATGGAACGTGCGTGAATCTTATCGTCTACGAGATGGTGAAGCTTGAGGTAGTACATTATACCAACGGTTACGGGGTTGTCGAAGGGGTCTCCCGTACGTCCGTCGTAAAGAGTAACCTTACCGTCGATGACCTTGAGGCTTTCCTTCTCCATAAGAGCGCGAAGCTTCTCGTCGTCATCAACTATCTCCTGATCTACTCTCTGAAGATCAGGCTTGCCGTCCTCACGGACAACCTCCTTAAAGACAGCCTTACCTCTTACGCTCTCGCCGGGGCGAATGTCACGGGTGTATCTCGCCTCGCGGAGAAGCTCGAGTATGTCGGTTTCCTTTGCTCCGTCGAATACCGGCGTCATAATCTTGATGCCGAGCTTACGGCAGGCGATACCGAGGTGCACCTCGAGGACCTGACCGATGTTCATACGAGAGGGAACGCCGAGGGGGTTAAGAACTATGTCAAGAGGAGTACCGTCTGCAAGGAAGGGCATATCCTCGGGGGGAAGTATTCTCGATACGACACCCTTGTTACCGTGACGGCCTGCCATCTTATCTCCGACGGAAATCTTTCTCTTCTGTGCAACGTAGACGTGAACTACCTTGTTAACACCGGGAGCAAGCTCGTCGGAATTGGTTCTGTCATAAATTTTGATGTCAACGACGACACCGTACTCGCCGTGACGCATCTTGAGCGAGGAGTCCTTAACCTCGCGCGCCTTCTCACCGAAGATTGCGCGAAGAAGTCTTTCCTCAGGGGTAAGCTCGGTTTCTCCCTTGGGAGTTACCATACCTACGAGTATATCGCCGGGTCTGACCTCGGTACCTATTCTTACGATACCGTCAGCGTCGAGGTTGCGGAGTGCGTCCTCACCGACGTTGGGAATTTCACGGGTTATCTCCTGCGCGCCAAGCTTGGTGTCGCGGGCCTCCTTCGTGAACTTCTCAATATGAATAGAGGTGTACATATCCTCGCGGACGAGCTTCTCGTTAAGAAGAACTGCGTCCTCGTAGTTGTAGCCCTCCCAGGTCATAAAGCCGATAAGCGCGTTCTTACCGAGAGAAATCTCTCCGTTAGAGGTTGCAGGACCGTCGGCGATAACCTGACCTGCCTCTACTCTGTCGCCCTCGTTTACGATGGGGCACTGGTTAACGCAGGTGGACTGGTTAGACCTCTTGAATTTAATAAGATGATAAGTATCCTTGCGTCCGGAGTCGGAGAGAACGACTATTTCAGCGCCCGAAACGCGCTCAACGACACCGCTCTCGCGTGCAAGCACGACAGCGCCAGAATCGACGGCTGCCTTGTACTCCATACCCGTAGCAACGATGGGCGAATCGGTTATCATAAGCGGCACAGCCTGCTTCTGCATGTTCGAACCCATAAGCGCACGGGTGTTGTCGTCGTTTTCAAGGAAGGGTATGCAGCCTGCGGCAACCGAAACCGCCATCTGAGGACAAGCGTCCATCAGGTCAACGTCGGTAGGCTCAACCTCAATGAACTCGGTGTTGAGTCTTGCGATTACCTTCTTGTTTACGAAGTAACCGTTCTCGTCGAGCTGCTCGTTTGCCTGAGCTACTACGTTGTTGTCCTCTTCGTCTGCCGTGAGATAGACGACCTCGTCGGTAACTCTTCCTGTTTTCTTATCTACTATTCTGTAAGGTGCTTTGAGGAAGCCGTAATCGCTAATCTTTGCGTAGGACGCGAGGTAGGATATAAGACCGATGTTAGGTCCTTCAGGCGTTTCGACGGGGCAGATACGTCCGTAGTGAGTATAGTGAACGTCACGAACCTCGAAGGAAGCTCTGTCACGCGAAAGACCGCCGGGGCCGAGCGCGGAAAGACGGCGCTTGTGAGTAAGCTCTGCAAGCGGGTTGTTCTGGTCCATAAACTGCGAGAGAGGCGACGAGCCGAAGAACTCGCGGATAGCGGTTGCAACAGGTCTTGTATTGATGAGCGCCTCGGGACGAAGGTCCTCGCTGTCGTGAACCGACATACGCTCCTTGATATTCTTGTCCATCTTGGACATACCGATTCTGAGCTGGTTCTGAAGAAGCTCTCCTACGCAGCGAAGACGTCTGTTGCCAAGATGGTCGATATCGTCGGTAGTACCTACGCCGTGCGTAAGGTTGAATAGGTAATTGATGGAGGCGAATATATCGTCCTTTGTTATATGCTTGGGAGCAAGAATATGCATCTGCTCCTTTACGCTCTTCTTTATGAAGAACTCGCGCGACTCGCCTGCAAGTCCCTGTGCATCAGCCTCGGCAATGATAGCCTTCAGCTCCTCGTAGCGAATCTTCTCGCCTGCCTTAACTCCGCAATCGGAGAGGTCGTAGCCGAGAACGAGCTCGGGACGGACGGTGTTGTTTCCGAACACCTTGATAACCTTGCCCGACTCAAGCTTGATGTCAACCGAGTTAACAAGGCTGTCCTCGATAGCGTTGGCAAGCTCTCTCGTAATGGAAGCTCCCTCGTCTGCGACAATCTCGCCTGTAATCTGGTTTACGACGGGTGCGGCAAGAGTGAAGCCCTCAATTCTCGCTGCAAGCGAAACCTTCTTGTTGTATTTGTATCTTCCGACAGCCGCAAGGTCGTATCTCTTCGGGTCGAAAAACATATTGTTTATGAGTATCTCGGCGGTTTCAACGAGAGGGGGCTCGCCGGGACGAAGTCTTTTGTATATTTCCTTAAGCGCCTCATCTCTGCAGGAGGTGAAGTTCTCCTGAGCGAGAGTATTGCACTCGTCCTTTGCCATAGTAGCAACGAGGGCGTCCTCGTCACCGAACATACGGATAAGGTCCTCGTCGGTGTCCTGTCCTGCGGGACAGAGCGCTCTTATAAGCGTGGAGAGCGGAATCTTGCGGTTTTTGTCGATTTTAACGTAGAAAATGCCCGCAGCGTCGGTCTCGTACTCAAGCCATGCGCCTCTGTAAGGAATGACGGTAGCAGTGAAGTTATGCCTACCCTGCTTGTCAACCTCGTCACCGTAGTACATACCGGGGGAACGAACGAGCTGAGATACTATAACTCTTTCCGCGCCGTTGATGACGAATGTACCGTTATCGGTCATAAGCGGGAAGTCGCCAAGGAATATCTGAGCTGTCTTAAGCTCGCCCGTCTGCTTATTGACGAGGCGTACGCCCACCTTCATGTGAGCGTCGTATGTGACAGACCTGTCCTTGCACTCCTCTACCGAATACCTTGGCGTAGGGTCAAGCGTATAATCGGTGAATTCAATGGAAAGATTGCCCGTGTAGTCAACTATCGGCGACACGTCGCGAAGAACCTCGTCAAGTCCCTCTCTCAAGAACCACTCGTACGAGTCCTTCTGAACCTCAATAAGATTGGGCATTTCAGTCGCAGCTTCAATCTTTGAAAAGCTATGTCTGACGTTTGTGCCAAGCTTTCGGGGTTTAAGCATCATAATAGAATCACTCCGTTCTTCGAAAATTTACAAGCTCATATCGCATTTTCTATTTTTTGCCGAGTTTTCTCTTCTCGAAATGTCGAAAAAAGCAAATTCCACAAAAAATGCGAGAGATTTTTGTACCATATTAACAATAGCACCCTGAAAAAAGGGCAGAAATCCCCCAAAGAAAAATGCAATTATAATGCATTTTAATATTATAGCACAAAAATTTCAAATGTCAAGGGGGTTTTGAAATATTTTTGGAATATTTTTTCAAAATGAGCGTCAAATGAAAAAAGAAAAAGCCCCCGAAGCGCCTTTTAACTCTTCGGGGAGCTGGTTTTTAAGCGAAATTACAGTATTAAATCGAAAAGCGGAGCAAGTAAAAACGGCAGGAATATCGCGGGTATCATATTTGCGGTTTTCACCTTGGTTGCGCCGAGAAGATTTGTGCCTATCAGCATTATAACAACCGAGCCTGTTATCGAAACGTATGAAAGCGTTGCCGCGGGGATTGCGGAAAACAGGAAGTATCCTCCAACCGCTATAAGTCCCTGATAGATGAGAAGCGCAAACGCGGAAAAGGCGCAGCCTATACCGAAGCTTGTCGCCATTATAAAGCAGGAAAAGCCGTCTATGACCGCCTTCGCAATCAAAACGTCGGGTGAGCCCATAGCGTCGGCAATAGATCCGTTAACCGCCATAGCACCCACGCAAAAAAGCAGTGTGCAGGATACAAATCCCTTCGAGAAGCCCCCACCCGTGCTGAGTTTTCCGAGCTTTTTCTCAAGAAACAGACCTAATTTTTCGACCCATTTGTCAATATCG
The DNA here is from genome assembly GCA_017501175.1 of Clostridia bacterium. The sequence goes on from JAFVXK010000003.1 coordinate 37,721, forward strand.
ATAAGTGTGCCGAGAAGCGTTCCTATACCCATCGAAATAATCACGATAAGTGTCTTTAGAAGTCCTGCCGAGAGGAATGAATCAGCGGCCACCTCGGGCGCTTTTTCCATAAATCCGTCAATGCCTATCAGCACCACGCACGCGCCCATAGCGCACATTATTGCATTGCTCACCTTTTCGGGAACACCCTTTTTCACAAGCGTGCCAAGCACCCCCGCAATCAAAACTATTATGAAATTTACGATAGTACCTAAAAACGGCATAAAGCCTCCGTTCCACCGCGCAGGGCGGTTAGTTTTTATATCATTGCAACCCGCGAGCCCGCAACGACGTAGTGCGCCGAGAGCTCTATTCCCGCACATTCAAGAGTGCTTTTTACAGACGAGGTGAATATCATATCCTCCTCCGACGGCGTTTCTATTCCGCGCGGGTGGTTATGGGCAATTATAACGCTCTTGGCACGGTTTTTCACCGCACGCTCGAGCAGCTGTCTTGGCAATATACTGGTGGCGTTTATCGTGCCCTCGCTCATAGGGTCGCAGGATACGACAGCTCCGTTTTTATCCATCGAGATAAGGAAAAGCGTTTCAACCGAGCGACCTCTGAAAAGGGCTACGAGAAGCTCGATTATCTCCTCGGACAAATGACGGACGCCAAAGGTGAATTTGTCGTACGCACGACGGGCAATAAGTGCCGCCGTGAGCTTTATCAGGACTGCGGCGCGTTCTCCGACCTGCTCGGTTAAAGCCTCTGCATCTGCCGCGAGAACTCCGTCAAGAGTGTGGTAGCGCTCAAATAAAGCGCTCGCCGTTTCATCTGCGTCCTTAAAGCCCGCAGAGAAAAGAAGGTTTGAGAGAACGTTAAGCGTTATCACTTTGCAAATTCTCCCCTTTCCCCGACTTTTGCGAAAATTCTCGGCTTCTTCTGAAGGTGTCGATTTCGCTGTCGGTATAAACGAAGCTCACCGGCGAGCTCATTGTTCCTACGTAGTCTTTTCCGACGGTTACGTAGCTTTCCAGAAGTATAATTCCCGCCGCCTTGAAGGCTCTTTCGAGCAGCTTGTTTGTTTCAAGGTCTGCCGCCGATGCCGCAAGCGGTCCGTACGGGTGATTGTGCGCGGTTATGGCAACCGACGCGCCGCCGATAATTGCCGCGTTTATAAAATCCTTCGGCTTCACCGCTACCGAGCCGTACTCGGCATTCTCATAGAGAGTTATAAGGTCGAGCTTTCTCATTCCGTTATCCAAAAGCAGAATAACTATTCGCTTGTCGGTAGTGTCGGCAAGCTCTCCTGCGAGATACTCTCCTGTGACGTCGTAATTGTTAAAGACGTTGTCGGTTTCGGTTCTCTCGATGAAAACGGCATCGCCGACGCTGTCAACCGAGGCTATAAGCTCCGCCGTGCGCTCTCCTATGCCGTTAATCTCAACCAGCCTTTCAGTACTTGCCGAAAGAACTCCGTCAAGGTCGGAAAGCTCCATAAGAAGACGCTTGGATACGGGATTTGTGTCCTTGTACGGAATTGAATAATAGAGGAGCATCTCAAGAAGCTCGTACGTATCAAAGATGTCAGGCCCGTGCTTCAGCAGCTTTTTGCGCATACGCGCCCTGTGTCCGTCGTGCATCTTATCGTCGGGAATTAAGGGTTTATCGTTCATCTTGTCATTTCCTTATCGACAGGACTTATCAGTCGGCTTCGTCTGCGCTGCGGCGGTAATCCCGTCTGTCAGGCTTAAGGTCGTCGGGTATTGGAAGCGAGAAGCCACAGGGCTTTATGACCTCGAGCATATTGATTTTAACGCCCTGCGAGGAAAAGGCGGTTTCATACTCGGTCATAATATTGCCCTCTGCATACTCCGAGGAGTGAAGGTCGCGCGTCAGCTTGACGGTGGGAAGTCCAACCGCCGAAAGCTCCTCAAGCGAAAAGTCGAAAAGACCGTCGTTGTCGGTCTTAAAACGCAACACGCCCCCCGCCTTAAGCAAATTCATATATACCGCGAGATAGCGTCTGTGTGTAAGTCTGCGCTTTGCGTAGCCCTTCTTTGACCAGGGGTCAGAGAAGTTAAGAAATATCGCGTCAACGCTCTCTGGCGCAAAGATTTTCGTGAGATTGTCAGCGGTATCCACGATAAACTTGAGGTTATCCGGCGCACCGCCTTCCATATTTTTAGCTCCCTCTGCGGCGAGAACGACACAGTCCGAAACACGCTCCATAGCGAAATAGCACGCCTCGCTGTGACGCTTTGCCATTTTCGAGGCAAATCCGCCCTTTCCGGCACCAATTTCAAGAAAGACGGGCGCACCGCCCCTTCCAAAAAGCGCGGATGGGTCGCTCATCGGCAGCTCGGGCAGCTCTGCAATAAATTCAGAGCAGGCAGAAAGCCTTTCTCTACCGTGCTTCTTTTTTCTCATTCTCATAGCTTTACCCCCCTACCGTGTTGAATTATTGGTCGTCGTTACTGCTGAATTCAGCGAGCTCGAGCTCGGGGTTATCCTCAAGCACCCAGCGTATCGCCCACTCGCTCGTGAAGATTAAAAGATTGTTGCCTCGGTGGTCCTGAACCCACTTCGTATCATGCGAGAGCTTCAGCGTTTTCGGGTCAAGCCCCTCGTTCTTTATCCAGCGTATCTGCTGATACGCCATGGGCGTTCTGCGAAGGTCGCAGCCGTACTCGTTTTTAAGCCTGTACTCAAGCACCTCAAACTGAAGCACGCCGACAACGCCGACGATAACTCTCTCAAGTCCCGAGTTTGGCTCGAAGAATATCTGTATCGCACCCTCTTGGGCAATCTGGTTCATACCCTTTGCGAACTGCTTACGCTTCATTGAATCGACCTGCTCAACCATAGCGAAATGCTCCGGCGCAAAGGTGGGTATGCCCGCAAAGCGAAGCTTTTTACCCTTCTCGCATATCGTGTCGCCTATCGAGAAAATTCCGGGGTCGAAAACGCCGATAATATCTCCGGCATAAGCCTCGTCTATAACCTCTCGCTCAGCCGCCATCATCTGCTGGGGCTGGGAAAGTCTGAAGGACTTGTCGCCCTGAACGTGATAGTAATCCTTACCGCGCTCAAATTTACCCGAGCATATGCGCATAAAGGCAATTCTGTCGCGGTGCGCCTTGTTCATATTAGCCTGAATTTTGAAAACGAATGCCGAGAAATTCTCATCAAACGGGTCAACCGTAACGCCCTCTGCAATTCTCGGAAGCGGAGAGGTCGTCATCTCAAGGAAGTGCTCGAGAAACGGCTCAATACCGAAGTTATTAAGCGCCGAGCCAAAGAAGACGGGCGAGAGCTTGCCGTGCCTTACAGCCTCAAGGTCAAAGTCAAAGGACGCGCCGTCAAGAAGCTCTACCTGCTCGCAAAGCTCCTCTCGCTGACGCTCTCCGATAAGCTCGTCGAGCTTTTCGGTTTCGGTTATATCGCAATTCACGCCGTGTATTCTGTCGCGGCCTCTGTGCGAGTCGTCGAAGAAGAGAATCGATTTCTTCGCCCTGTCATAAACGCCCTTGAAGCTCTGTCCGCAGCCGATGGGCCAGTTCATAGGATAAGTTCCTATTCCGAACTCGCGCTCAAGCTCGTCAAGAAGGTCAAAGGGGTCGCGCGCCTCGCGGTCGAGCTTGTTTATGAAGGTGAAAATTGGAATGTCGCGCATAGCGCAGACCTTAAAGAGCTTTCTCGTCTGCGGCTCGATACCCTTTGCCGCGTCGATGACCATCACCGCCGAGTCTGCCGCCATAAGCGTGCGGTAGGTGTCCTCGGAGAAGTCCTGGTGTCCCGGAGTGTCAAGAATATTGATGCAGTACCCGTTGTATTCGAACTGCAAAACCGACGAGGTTATGGAAATTCCCCTCTGCTTTTCGAGGTCCATCCAGTCGGAAACGGCGTGCTTATCCGATTGCTTGCCCTTTACCGAGCCTGCCGACTGTATCGCACCGCCGTAGAGGAGAAACTTCTCTGTCAAGGTGGTCTTACCTGCATCGGGGTGGGATATTATTGCAAAGGTGCGTCGTCTTTTTATTTCGTTTACCATATCAGCCATCGAAAGCACTCCTAAATAATAATCTCAAAAATACGGCAAATATTTTAGCATATTTTACGGGTTTTGTCAATACCCACTTATCGGCAAGTCCTCGTTATCCTCGCCCTTTTGTATCCTGCGGATTTCTACGTAATAGCTCACGGCATCGCTGACCTTGACGAGCACTCTGTCGCCGACCCTATGCCCCATTATCGCCTGACCGAGCGGTGACTCCTTGCTGACGAAGCCGAGAAGAGCGTTTTGGCGAAGCGTTGTGACTATCTGTATCTCCTTTTCCGACTGCATTTTCTCATTATAAATGAGAACTCGGTCGAAAAGTCCTATCTCGTCGTCTGCCTTTTTTATCTCTATCACCTTTGCCGTGCGAATCATATTCTCGAGGTAGCGGACGCGCGACTCATTCTTTCGCTTCAGGCGCTTCGCCTCCTTATACTCGGCGTTTTCGGAGAGGTCGCCAAACTCGCGCGTTCTCTTCAATTCCGCACCGAGCTCCACCGCGAGAACGTTCTTGCGGTAGGCTATTTCCTCCTCCATCTTCCGTATATCGACCTCTGTAAGCTCGTCGTACATAAAAAGCTCCTTTTAGTACCGCCCCGTGTCAAGTTTCAGGGCTATTTTACAAAAATTACTGCCGCGCTTTCACACGGCAGAAATCTATATGTCGGTTAGTGAATTAACAGTTTTCCGCGGGGCGTCCGTTTCCATCTTCGCCTAATAAAATCCGCGCTGAATTTAACACGGGGTCAGGCTATTTGCGGAAATCCCCAAATCCAGAAGTAAGATAACGCTACGAGTATTCCGAGAAGCGCACCGAACACCATTTGAAGCGGAGTATGGCCGACAAGCTCCTTGAGCTTCTCGGTTCTGACCTGCTCGTCGGGGTCTGCTATCGCACCGTTGACGAGCTCCGCAAGCTGCTTTAGTGTTACCGCCTGCTTTCCTGCCTCGCGTCTGACACCGACAGCGTCGTTCATAACTATCGTGGCAAGTATGGCTGCAATTGCAAATATGCCGCTGCCAAAGCCGTAAGTGAATCCGCACATCACGGCAAGCGAGCACACCGTAGCCGAATGACCGCTCGGCATACCGCCGTCGCCCCAAAGGCGCTCTATTCTAAATTCCTTATGGACGAGTGCGTTGATAATAATTTTCAGAATTTGTGATATAAGCCATGCCGCGATTGGCACGATTAAGCACTTGTTAGTCAAAAAATCTATAAAATGCTCCATTAACTTCCTCGCTTTATTTTCGTATCTTTTATATTTTACCATTTTTCTAGCCGTTTTTCAAGTATTTTTGCACAAAAGTCGTTTTTTTAATATTTTTTAATAGAAAATCCCCTCGCAGACTTGCCGCGAGAGGACTGGTTTGTATCATTGTTTTTTACTTTTTCTCGGCTTTTTCGTGGCATTTTTCGCTCATAGGACAAGTCGAGCAGCCGCAGCCGCAAGAGGATTTGCCCTTTTTCTTGTCCCTAATCATTTTAAAGGCGATTAGGGTGATGACTGCGGCCAAAGCGAGAAGGACTGCGATAGTACCGATGTTAGCCGTGATAAATTCAACGAAAGCGTTCATATTTATGCCTCGTGTTTTACTTTATTTCGAGCTTTGTAGCTTCCTTATAGGGTCTTGCAAGAAGATATATCGCAAAGGCTATGATAGCAACCGAGGCGACAGAGCCGACTACGGTAAGAGCATTCACCGCTCCGCTAAAGAGCGAGCCGAGGTTGTATATAACGAGAGAGGTCGCATAAGCAAGAAGCGTCTGATAGCCGATAGCGAACCAGGTCCATTTTGCGCTGTTCATCTCGCGTCTGATAGCTCCGATAGCCGCGAAGCAGGGCGCGCAAAGAAGGTTGAATACAAGGAATGCAAGTGCCGCAGGTCTTGTCATATCTGCTGCGAGAAGCGACCAGATTTCCGAGCCGTTTTCGGCAACCTCTGCTGCACCGTAAAGGACGCCAAAGGTAGCAACTACGTTTTCCTTAGCTATAAGTCCTGTTATCGTAGCAACCGCCGCCTGCCAGAAGCCAAAGCCAAGAGGAATGAATATCCAAGCAAACGGCTTTCCTATGTAAGCAAGAATGGAATTATCCGAGTTTTCCACCATACCGAAGCCGCCCTCGAAGCCGAAGCCCTGCAAGAACCAAAGAACTACGGTAGAAAGAAGAATTACCGTTCCCGCCTTCTTGATAAAGGACCAGCCGCGCTCCCACATAGAGTGGAGCAGGTTCTTAAGAGTAGGCATATGGTATTCGGGAAGCTCCATTACGAAGGGAGCGGGGTCGCCTGCGAAGAGCTTAGTCTTTTTAAGAATGAGTCCGGTCAAAACCACAGCGAGAATTCCGATGAAGAAAGCGCCTGTTGCAACCCACGCCGACTCCCTGCCGAAAATAACTCCGGAAATGAGGGCGATGACGGGAAGCTTCGCTCCGCAGGGGATAAACGAGGTCGTCATAATCGTCATACGGCGGTCACGCTCGCACTCGATGGTACGCGACGCCATAATTCCGGGAACGCTGCAGCCCGTGCCGACCAGCATGGGAATAAAGGATTTGCCCGAAAGACCGAACTTTCTGAAAAGCTTATCCATAACGAAGGCTATACGCGACATATATCCGCACGCCTCAAGGAATGCAAGGAAGAGGAAGAGGACGAGTATCTGCGGAACGAATCCGAGCACCGCACCGACACCGCCTATAATTCCGTCAACGATTAGCGAGGAGAGCCAAGGAGCACAGTTTATAGCCGCGAGTCCCTCTCCGACGAGAACGGGAATGCCAGGCACAAAGCTGCCGAAGAGGTCAAAGCCCTCGCCAAAAAGACCGTCGTTCGTGAAATCGGTAACCCAAGTTCCGACAGTCGTTACCGACACGAAATACACGACGAACATAACCAGAGCGAAAATCGGAAGCGCTAAATATTTGTTAGTGACTATCCTGTCTATTCTCTCTGTGGGAGTAAGTCCGTTATTCTTTTTCTTATAAACTCCGCGAAGGAAGCTCTCTATGTAAAGGTAGCGCTCGTTGGTGATAATGCTCTCGGCATCGTCGTCAAGCTCACGCTCGACCTCCGCGATGTCGTTTTCTATGTGCGCGAGGGCGCTCTTTGAGATGCCAAGCTTCTCGGCAACCTGTCCGTCACGCTCAAACAGCTTTATCGAATACCAGCGCTGACGCTCACGAGGAAGGTCGTGAAGCACCGCCTCCTCGATATGAGCGAGAGCGTGCTCTACTCTTCCACGGAAGGTGTGGTGAGGCATTACAGCTCCACGCTCCGCCGCCTTTATCGCAGCCTCTGCCGCCTCGAAGATTCCCTCCTCCTTGAGAGCGGATATCTCGATTACAGGACAGCCGAGCTTATCTCCGAGTCCCTTTATGTCGATTTTATCGCCGCGTTTTCTTACGACGTCCATCATATTTATAGCAACGACGACGGGTATGCCGAGCTCTATCATTTGCGTTGTGAGATAGAGGTTTCTCTCAAGGTTCGTGCCGTCAACTATGTTGAGTATCGCGTTCGGGCGCTCATCGACGAGGAAGTTTCTCGCCACGACCTCCTCAAGAGTGTAGGGGGAGAGCGAATAAATGCCGGGAAGGTCAACTATAATAACGTCATCGTGGCGCTTAAGCTTACCTTCCTTCTTTTCTACGGTAACGCCGGGCCAGTTTCCGACGAACTGATTAGAGCCGGTAAGCGCGTTAAATAGCGTCGTCTTACCCGAGTTGGGATTACCCGCCAGAGCAATCTTAATTTCCATAGTTCTTTTCCTTTCTTATAGTTAGCGAACGCTAACTCGCGTGTATAAAAAGCAACGTCCTAAGACGCAAAATCACTCAACCTCAATATTTGCCGCGTCCGACTTTCTGAGCGTGAGCTGATAGCCGCGCACGGTAAGCTCAAGGGGATCACCGAGAGGCGCTGCCTTGCGAACCTTGACGGTTACGCCCTTCGTTATTCCCATATCCATAATACGCCGTCTGAGCGCGCCCTCTCCGTAGAGCTTCTTCACCACGGCAGACTCGCCTATTCTAACGTCCCGCAGAGTTCTCATAGACATTCTCCTTTAAATTCTTCTGTGAGTTAGCCTCGGCTAACTGCATATATATCATACTCCAAATTTTGCAAATTGTCAATACTTTTTTCGCATTTTCGCCCCAATTTTTCGATTTTCGTCATTTTGCCGACACAAAGCGGTTAGCAATAGCTAACCCATTGTGCAATTTAACCATTCACAATTCAAACCGATATATAAAAGAGACCGCCACCGAAATTAATCGGTGACAGCCTCGGAAATTTAATAATAAACAGATTCTTCGTATTTGGAGCCGTAACGAATAGGGTAAGTCTTACGGCTAAGACCCGTCAGTCACAGCCGTCGAAGAGGTCGTTCAACGTGTTGGGAAACGTCACCTTCCAGAAATAGCCAAATTCGCCGTAGAGAATTCGCTCCGCATCATCATACGACTCAGCAGAAAAGGCTACGTAGTCACCGTCAGTAACGTAATATATTTCAGCGCCTCCGCTCCCCACCTCGGACAGCTCGAGATTATAGCCCGTGTATACATATAAGTACATTGTACCCCGCTTTTTTTTGATACTGTCACTCAAATCAGAGAATTGGAATCCAAATAATATAGTATGCGCCCTTTCTCCGTAAGCATCCACGGTTGTCGGATTTGCAAGCTTTTTAAACTCATCGCTGCCATTCTCATAAAACAGATATAATCCCTTGTTTTTATAATGCGCGGTATCGATTGAAACGTATTCTCCTCTTCCAGGCTCAAGCCAGTCCCAATAGTATGCTTCTTCGCTGAGACACGCTACCTTAACGTCCGTGTCACCCGAAAGACCCTCCTTTGCAAAACCAAATTGTATTTCAACGTCCTTCGCCTGTGTTTCCTCGTCGTTGCGAATTGATGCCCGTACCTCAATCTTATTGGTTGGAAGCTTTACGCGCTTTCCTATATAATCGAAATCAATAGCGGCGTATGCAGTCGTGGGAGTAACGTAATCCGGCGAGCTCGCAGATGCCCTTGTTTGACTTAACAAACAGCTTAAAATAGGCAAAAGAGAAAGGCAGGTTATTGCAACGAAAAATTTCACAACAATCTTTTTAAATTCACTCATAAATTACCCCACTTTCGATACTATAAAATAATAGTCATACGTATCTCCAATTGCATATCCACCAACTTTTATATATACAGCTTGCCCTGCAGAAAGTTCGTATTCTATACAAAAATTAAAATTAGATGAGTCATTGATAGGGTCGTTTAAACCGTCATCGTCGTACGATAATAAAACCGCACCGTTATCTACCGGAGCAAATCCATCATACAGTTCTCCAAACGTATCAGCATCTATGCAGTGAAGCTCCAAATAAGGAGCGTACCTCTATGCTCATACGTTGCGCCAATGATTACCGATACCGTTCTCATAAAGATACCTCCTTTTCTTGTAATTTAAAAACCGCATAGTAGGGGCGTACCCTGCCTATACGGTAAAGGTCTATTGATAGCCGAGCCTCAGATTACTTCGTTTGCTCGGCACGCGGTGTCGGTCACGCGGCAGGGCGAGAATTCCCTTTCTGTCTATATAATAGCATATTTCCGAGCGATTGACAAGTGCTTTTTTAGCTTGGTTTATATTTTCCACATTTTGCACTATGTGAGGCGCACGGAATTGTATATTTTGCCCTGACGATAGGATTGTGTGCTTCTCGTTTTCAATATGTACTTGATTTTTTCGGGGGATTGTGTTATTCTTATTATGTAATCGTCTAAAATATATACCGCGAGGTTAATTATGAATTTACAAGAATCCGGAGAAATGTATCTCGAAACTATATTTATTCTCTCAAAGACCAACCCGCACGTGCGCTCCATCGACGTCGTCGAATATATGGGCTTCTCGAAGCCGAGCGTCAGCCGCGCTATCGGTCTTTTGCGCTCGGGCGGATACGTCAATATGGACAAAGACGGATACCTCACTCTGACCGAGGCAGGCTATGAGGTTGCCGACAAAATGTACGAGCGCCATAGGCTCATTTCGGGATTTCTCACAGCTCTCGGCGTGTCCGAGGAAACCGCAACCGCCGACGCGTGTAAAATAGAGCATCATATAAGCGACGAATCCTTTGAGGCTATTAAAAAATTTGTGGAGGGACTTAAGCAAGATTGAAAAATACCGTTTACGATAAGATAAAGGGGAGATTCGGCTTTGGCTGTATGCGCCTTCCGCGCCGCGCTGACGGGAAGACCGACCGCAAGCTCTTCTCCGAAATGATAGATGCCTTTATGGCGTCGGGACTCAACTATTTCGACACCGCAAAGATGTATATGGGCGGCGACTCAGAGGCGGCTCTCTCTGACTGTCTTACCTCGCGCTACCCGCGCGAATCCTTCGTCCTTACCGACAAGCTTTCGGGCTCGTTCTTCAATACGGCAGATGACCTGCCCGCACTCTTCGAGGGACAGCTTCGCTTGTGCGGAGTGGAATACTTCGATTTTTACCTCATGCACGCGCAGTGCAAGGAAAATTACCCGAAATACAAGGCGGCGGGGGCGTATGAGTTCGGAGCTGAAATGAAAAGACAGGGAAAGATTAAAATGCTCGGTCTTTCCTTCCATGACACAGCTGAATTTCTCGACGAGATACTCACCGAAAAGCCCTTTGTGGACGTCGTCCAGCTTCAGTTTAATTACGCCGATTACGAGGACGAAACTAATCAAAGCCGTCTTTGCTATGAGGTTGCCAAAAAGCACGGCAAGCCCGTCATCGTTATGGAGCCGGTCCGCGGCGGCGCTTTAATAGATATTCCCGACAGAGCGAGGGCAATTCTGTCAACTCTCGGAGAGGGAAGCCCCGCTTCCTTTGCTATACGCTTTGCCGCGAGCTTTGATAACGTATTCATGGTTCTTTCGGGAATGAGCAATATGGAGCAGATCTTGGAAAACGTTTTCTTTATGAAGGATTTCGTACCCTTTTCCGAGAAGGAAAAAGCGGTCATTATCAGCGCAGGAGAGGTTTTAAAAAATGAGAAAACTATCCCCTGCACCGCCTGCAAATACTGCACCGACGGCTGTCCTGCCGCCATCAATATTCCCGATATTTTCAGCGCTATGAACAAGAAACTGCGCTGTGAAAACAGCGCCGGATATTCCTACAAAAGAGCCACTAAGGACGGTGGCAAGGCGTCCGACTGCATCGACTGCGGCAAGTGCGAGAGCGTCTGCCCCCAGCATATAGAAATACGAAAGCGTCTTTCCGAGTGCGCCGCTGTATTCGATAAATAATTTTCCCACAAGCTTAAAGGGCTGACGGCGTTTTACCGTCAGCCCCTTTGTTCAGACTTGATTTTAGGTTGTAGCCCGGCTCGTTTGTACAAAAAGTAATAGCCGTTTGTATTAAAAGTATCAGGCGTTTCGGGCAAAGTGTTATGCGTTTGTCTTGACATCATAAGCAATTTTTGATAGAATGGTACTGACCTTAAATATGCTTTTAATTAAAAGCAATAACTTTCCCGAAAGGAATATAACGATATGAAGATTTCAATCTGCGGCGACGTTTCAACTCAGGACTCGGGTGCTTTATTCAGAAGCGGCGACGTCAAGGCTCTTTTTGACGACGTTCCCTCGGCTTTCGCCGACTCCGACAGAGTGCTCGTCAACCTCGAGTGCGCGCTCACCGAAAAGGATACTCCCATTGCAAAAAAAGGCCCTAACATAAAGGGCCCGCTTGAAACTGCAAAGGTCCTCCGCGAAATCGGAGTCACCGACTGTGCGATGAGCAACAATCACATTATGGATTACGGAATCCCCGGAATTACCGACACGAAGGCAATTCTTCGCGAGCACGGCCTTAACTACACCGGATTCGGAGATAACTACGAGGCTTCGAGAAAGAATCTCGTGATGGAAAAGGACGGAAAGAAGGTCGCCATCATCGACGTCTGCGAGCACGAGTACTGCTACGCGCTCGAGAACAGAATGGGCGCGCGTCCCTTCGACCCGTACGACACGCTTGAGGACGTTCGACACGCGGCGGCTGAATGCGACTACGTCGTAGTTTGCTATCACGGCGGTAAGGAGCAAAGCATCTATCCCTCTCCCCGTCTTAGAAAGGTATGTCAGGCAATGGTAAGAAGCGGCGCTGACGTCGTTCTCTGTCAGCACAGCCACTGCATCGGCTGCTACGAGGAATACGAGGGCGGTCACATTCTCTACGGTCAGGGCAATTTCCACTTCACCGGCTGTGACGACCACCCCCATTGGCAGAGCGGTCTTATAGTTCAGCTCAATATCGAGGATAAGGTGGATATAAGCTTCATTCCCGTAAAGGTCGAGGGGCTCGGCATCACTCTTGCAAAGGGCGAGGACTACGACACCCTTATGAGCACCTTCAAGGAGCAGAGCGACAACCTGCATAACGGCGTATGGCTCGAGGGCTGGGCTGAATTCTGCGAGGCGGTCAAGGATAGATACATAGGCAACATCTCAAGAGCCTTCTCGGACAAGGCAAACTCTATCGACAACGAAATATTCTGCGGAAGAATGCACTGCGAGGCGCATAAGGACGTTATTGACTGGCTTTGCAAGCACTACTGGGAGCAGAGAGAGGAAATCTGATGGCTGACATTTTTTCTTACGCTACACCCGAGGAAGTCGGAATAAAATCCGAGGCGGTGCTCGATTTTATAAACGCTCTTGACGAGCACGGTATGCACACACACAGCATCGTTATGTCGCGAGGCGAGAAAATCTTCGCCGAGTGCTACTACAAGCCCTTTAACGAAAATTTTCTTCACAGAACCTACTCTATTTCAAAGAGCTTCGTGGCTATTGCCGTGGGGCTTGCCTTTACCGAGGGCATTATGAAGCCCGACGACGTCATTTTCGACTACTTCCCCGAGTTCAGAAACGAAAATATAGACGAATACTACGAAAAATGCACCGTGCGCGAGATGCTTATGATGCGAAGCAACATCGGCACTACTACTCGCTGGTGGGGCAGATTCGCGAGCAGAGTCGAGGCGTACTACTCGCAGAAAACCGACAAGCTCTCGGGCACACTCTTTAACTACGACAGCATCGGCTCATTCCTGCTCGGCTGTATTATCGAAAAGCTCACGGGCAAGAACTTCCTTGAATATCTCAAGGACGGTGCGCTTCTCGAGCTCGGCTTCTCAAAGGAGAGCTACGTTCTGCGCGAGCCCGGCGGATACGCCATCGGCGACTCGGGCGTTATGTGCACGGCGCGCGACCTTCTCATATTCTCAAGATTTATTATGCGCGGCGGCGAATGGGGCGGAAAGCAGTATATCGACCCCGAATTTATGGCTGAAGCCATAAAGAAGCAGGTTCACACCGACTTCACCGGTGGCTACAACATCTACGAAACGGGCGGATACGGCTATCTCATCTGGAAAACTCACCCCGACGGCTTCTCGCTTGTCGGTATGGGCGACCAGCTCGCAATCTGCGATATGAAAAACGACGTCGCATTCGTTATCACCTCGGATAACCAGATGGAAAAGGCGTCAAGACACGTCCTTTATCACGAGTTTTACAGACACTTCCTGCCGAAGTTCGAGGACGCGCCCTTGCCTAAAAACGACGGCGCCTATAAGGCTCTTTCGGAATACCTTGATGCAAGAGAGCTGATTTCCTTGAAGGGCTGCGAGAGCTCGCCGATAGCATCCGAGGTCTTCGGCAAGAGATTCGTCAAGGATAAGGGCGAGCTTGCAATAGACGCCTTTACCCTCACCGATAAGGCTATTATCCTCGAGTATGAGGGAAAGAGCTATACCCTAGAGTACGCTCTTTGCAAAAACAAGCAGACCAAATTCTCCTTCGGCACTCGCGCGAGAGCCGATATGATGGGCATTTTCGAGGACGGCGAGTACGACTGCAACGTTTCGGCGGCTTGGGTCGAGGAGGACACCTTTGCCGTTTTGGCGCAGGTTACCGACACCTATTTCGGCTCCGTAGTCGTTCACGCCGCATTCTCGGGCGATATTGCCTCCCTCAATCTTGTCAGAAGCGGTCAGTACGTCTTCGAGGGCATCGGCGGATTTATGGTTGCGAAAAAAGATAAGCAGGCATAAGCTCTGCAAAAGAAGGCAAAAGCTACCGTCCGGTCGCATTTTACAGCTTAACAATAAAAATGAGAGGTATTGTGAAAAACACAGTACCTCTCTTTCGTTATCCAAGCTATGAAAAATTAAATCAAATTTTATTTCTTCTCTTTTTGATTTATGGAATTTATCTCTTAATCTCCTTGCGATACTCCCCGGGAGTCTGTCCGGTATGTTTTTTGAAAATTCGTTGAAAATAATATCTGTTTGGATATCCGGACGCCTCTCCGACCTCCTCTATTGAGGTGTCCTCTTGGGATAGAAGGTCCTTTGCCCTGCCGATGCGAAGCCTAGCAATATACTCAACGGGTGACGTTCCCGTTATAGACTTGAAAAGCTCTCTGTAACGGCTGACGCCGAGATATTCCATTGAAGCAAGCTCCTCTACGGTTATTTCGTGGCGTAGGTGAGTGTAAATGTATTTCATCGATTTATCGAGTCTGCTCGCGCTGTTTTTTCTTGACGCCTTTCCGAAAACGTAAAGAATATAGCGAAGCTGCACTGCAGCGTCATACTCGAAATTCTCGCCCATCGTGCGGAACTCCGAAAAAAGCTTTTCGTAAAAGGAAAACACCTCGTCACAAATCCCCACCGAATACACCTTTCCCGGAGTAATCCCCGAGCGAAGCAAGATGCTCTCCGCCTCGAATCCGGAGAAATGTATCCAAAAATAATGCGCTTTTTCGTCGTCGGGTCTCCTTGAACTAAAGATATATCCCATCCCCGGAGCAATGCAGATTACGTCACCGCTTCGGATAACAGCAGTCTCGCCGTCAATCTCTCCCACAATATCTCCGCCCAGTGAATAAATTAAATAAAAATCCTTTCTTGTCCTGACGGCGCGGCACCTCCAACCACGGCGAAGAAGTGCCTCTCCGCAGCAATTTACCGTCAAATCCACGCTATAATCGGCAATATCACTGGTTGTAGGGTCGCAGTTTATCCTGAAATATGACTGGTTTGCAATCTCTTTTTTCCTTTCCATAAAATCACCTCGCCGTCGATTTGTGCACATTGTTCGTTGATTCGTCCATTGTTTTATATTTAACTCTATTGTACAATAATGTCAGTATAGCTTTAAGCGCAAGAATGTTTTTTAGGTAAACTGTGAGAAGTAAATGCTAGGCTTCACAGCCTTATTTCTGCTCATCACGAGTGGTCACGCCTCTTCGCTTTAGCAATATTGAACTATAAAATTGCAATAATGTGTCTTTACACGTAAGCAAAATTATTATAACATAAAAACCGTATAAATGCAACAAAAGTTTGTGAATTTGCGAATAATTATGCGAAATTTCGGATTTTTATCTTTAATTTGTGCATAGCATTACTTTTTTTCACCTTGAAAGGAGAACGTTTACATTGAAAATAGCAATTAACGCATGGGCTTTTCCCAATGAATATAGCTTTGAGGACTGCCTCGCGGCCGCAAAGAATGCCGGCTTTGAGGCTATCGAATTCAACGTTGATGCCGTGGGGCGTTCCGAGCATTCATTTACAATCCACTCCACTGATGAGGAAATTCTCGCTGTCGGCGAGCTTGTCAAAAAGTACGGCCTTGTCGTTCCGAGCATATCCTCGGATCAATCGGCAGGCAAATGGCCTCTGTGTGATGAGGAGAGCCGTCAGTTTCTTTTTGCCGTTACCGAAAAGCAGCTCCGAGTTGCAAAGCTTCTCGGCGCGGACACCATTCTCACCGTCCCCGGAGGAATGCAGAACGGAATGCTTCTCTCTGAGTCGAGGGCAAATTCTATAAAGAATATGCGCGATTTCTTGCCTGTGATTGAAAAATACGGAGTTAAGGTCGGTGTCGAAAACGTAGGCAATACCTTCTTCCTCTCGCCCTACGACGTGCTTTCCTTTATTGAGGAGGTTGGCTCTGATATGGTTGGCTCATATCTCGACCTCGGTAATATGTTTTCATTCTCCGACCCTATCCATTGGATTGATATAATCGGCGATAAAATCTTCAAAATTCACGTCAAGGACTATAAAAGAACCTCTACCGTCAACAAGGGGGGCGCATACGTTCAGCTTCTCGAGGGTGACATCGACTTCAAGCGCTGTATGCAGCTTCTTAAAAAGGTAGGCTTCGACGGCTATCTCACCGCCGAGTTCGGCAGACTTCACCCCGGAATCTCTGACGAGGACTACATCAACAGCATCGCGGCATCTGACAAAATAATCAAGAGCTACTACGATGAGGCATCCCGTTAACTACACCGTGACAAAGGAGAAGACAATGTATTACCCCAGGATAAAGAAAATTCGCAATGAGCAGAACAAAACTCAAACCGAAATTGCAAATCTTCTGTTTATAACCCAACAGCAATACAGTCTTTACGAAAGCGGCAAGCGTGAAATTCCCGTAAGCTATCTTCGAATTCTCTCCAAGTTTTACGGGGTTACCACAGATTATCTTTTAGGGCTTACAGACGAGAGAAGCTAACCGCCCTCAATAAGAAGCCTTTGCGCTTAATTTTACATAACAGTCAAAGCCACCGATATTTTATCGGTGGCTTTTATTATAAATGGTGAATTATACTATCAAGTGCAACACTTTTAAGTAAAAAAGAACACTCATATTGAATCCTGTGTTATAATGAAGTTACCACACAAACATTAAACAAAAGGAGAATTCAATATGAGCTATATCCATTTTACCATAGAAGA
>JAFVXK010000034.1 GCA_017501175.1 Clostridia bacterium
CAGCCTACGCTGGCGACTGAAATGGGTGCGTTGCAGGAGCGTATCACTTCTACAAAGAAGGGCTCTATCACCTCGGTTCAGGCGGTCTACGTCCCCGCTGACGACCTTACCGACCCCGCACCCGCGACTACCTTCGCGCATCTTGACGCGACGACGGTCCTCTCGCGTAGCATCGCATCTCTCGGAATTTACCCCGCGGTTGACCCGCTTGAATCGTCGTCGAGAATACTCTCTCCCGACGTTGTGGGCATCGAGCATTACGAGGTTGCGCGCGACGTTCAAAAGATGCTCCAAAGATATAAGGAGCTTCAGGACATCATCGCTATTATGGGTATGGATGAGCTTTCCGAGGAGGATAAGCTCGTCGTAAACCGCGCGAGAAAAATACAGCGCTTCCTCTCCCAGCCCTTCTCGGTTGCCGAGCAGTTTACGGGTATGGAGGGCAAGTACGTTCCGGTCAAGGAAACCGTGCGCGGCTTCCGCGAGATTCTCGACGGAAAGCACGACAGCCTTCCCGAGTCGGCGTTCCTCTTTGTCGGAACTATTGACGAGGCCGTAGCAAAGGCAAAAAGCCTCGGCCACGAAGCGTAAGGTGAAAAATTATGAGAAGCTTTAAGCTTGATATAGTTTCGCCCGACGGCAGAATTTTTTCCGGCGAAGCCGAAAGGCTGCTGGTCAGAACCTCTGACGGCGACGTGGAAATTCTCGCCGGTCACACCGACCTTTTTGCAACTCTTGACGTGGGGCGTGTTAAATTAACGGCAGGCGGCGAGGTGAAATACGGCTCTGCCTCTGGCGGATTTCTCACGGTCAAGGGTGGTGAGGTAACACTCGCGGTTATAACCCTTGAGTTTGCCGCCGACATTGACCTTCTGCGTGCCGAGCGAGCAAAATCTCGCGCCGAGGAGGCTATCCGCGAGGCAAAGGACGAGCGCGCGCTCGCCTCCGCGACAGCAAAGCTCAAAAGAGCCCTCTGCCGCATTGACGTCGCCTCGATGAAATAATTTCGGCTTTGAATTTATAGTCAACATAGCAATACCTTCAAATTTTATCAAAAAGGAGAGTAGCTGAAATGGGTATGGGTTGTTCTCTTCCCTTCGTGCTCGGAGTAATTCTGACTACGGTGGCGCTTATCATTCTTTTGTAATTTCAAAAGGAGGCTTTTCGGAAGAAGAGTCTCTTTTTTCGTATTGCTCTTGATTTAGGGCGTAAGTTATGGTAAAATAATAGCGTTAAAATATTTTTAGGGGATTTTTATGATTAAAACGGTTTTCCTCGACCTTGACGACACACTTTTTGACTTTCACCGCTCAGAGCGAGAGGCTATTTCTCTGACGCTTTTGCATTTCGGCATAGAGCCGACAGAGGCGGTCAAGAAAAGATACAGCCAAATAAACCGCTCTATGTGGGAAGAGCTTGAGCTTGGAAATATGACGCGCGAGGAGATACTCGTCCGTCGCTTTGAGCTTCTTTTTGCAGAGCTCCGAGTTGACGTCTGCGGAATGGACGCACGGCACACGTACGAGTGGGAGCTTGGCGGCTCTTACTTCTATATAGAGGGTGCTGAGGCCATTCTTTCGGAGCTTTCTGAAAAATACGACCTCTACCTTATGTCAAACGGCACGGCGGCGGTGCAGGATAGGCGCATCGCGGCATCAGGCATAGCAAAATATTTCAAGGGTCTCTTCATATCAGAAAAGATAGGCTACAACAAGCCGAGCCGCGAGTTTTTTGAACGCTGCTTTGCGAAAATCCCCGATTTCGACAGGGAGAGTGCTATAATTATCGGCGACAGTCTATCCTCTGATATTCAGGGCGGAATAAACGCAGGGATAAAAACCTGTCACTACAACCCCGCGGGCGTGAAAAAAGACGGTCCTACCCCCGACTACACTGTAAATTCGCTCTCGGAGCTTCCCGCGCTACTCGAGAGTCTTTGATAGGAGAAAAAATGTACTACGGATACAAAATCAGCGACTACATGGCAGACCTAGCAAGACGCGCAGAGGCTGACTGCAGCGAGGTATTCAAAAAAATAGAGGAAAACGCCCTTCTCTGCTCGGCAAAGGTGCTTTCTGCATTTCAGGAGCTCCGCGTTTCGACTGCCGACTTCATAGATATAACCGGCTACGGCTACACCGACTCGGGCAGGGACAAGCTTGAGGAGGTTTACGCCAGGGTATTCGGTGCGGAGGACGCGCTCGTGCGCCCACAGCTTATGTCGGGAACTCACGCGCTTGCGGTAACTCTCGGCGGACTTTTGAAGCCCGGTGATACCCTTCTCTATATTTCGGGTGAGCCCTACGACACCCTGAAGAGCGTTATCGGAACGGCAGGCGAGAGCAGAAACTCACTTATAAAATACGGTGTCAAATACGAGGAGATAGACCTTATCGGCGACGACTTCGATTTGGTAAAAATCAAAGAAAGACTAGAAAAAGGCGGCGTAAAGGTGGTAGCTATCCAGCGTAGCCGCGGCTACTCGCATAGAAAGAGCCTCACCATTGACAAGATTGCCGAGGCTATAAAGGTTGTCAAGTCTACTTTGACAGACGCGATAGTTATGGTTGACAACTGCTATGGAGAATTCACCGAGGATAAAGAGCCCACCGACGTCGGCGCTGACGTTTTCGTCGGCTCAATGATGAAAAATCTCGGTGCAGGCTTTGCAGTCAGCGGAGGCTACTGCGTCGGACGCCGCGATATAATCGAGGACATCGCAGAGAGATTTTCCGCTCCCTGCGTCGGCAAGTCGCTCGGTGCTAACTTCAATCAGCTTGCCTCGTTCTATAAGGGCTTCTTTATGTCGCCCGCAACGACGGCATCAACCCTCAAATCTATGGCGTTTGCCGCAAGAATGCTCGAGCTTGCAGGATTTCCCGAGGTGTCGCCAAAATACGACGAAAAACGCACCGACATTGTGCAAACCGTAAATCTGCACTCTGCGGATAAGCTCATAAAATTCTGCCGAGGCATACAGATGGGCTCTCCCGTCGAGGCTTACTGTATCCCCGAGCCGGGCGAGATGCCGGGCTATCCCCACGAGGAAATAATGGCGGCTGGTACGTTTGTGACGGGCGCTACCAACGAGCTTTCTTGCGACGGCCCTCTTTGCGAGCCATACACCGCCTATATGCAGGGCGGTCTTACCTACGAATACGGCAAGCTCGGTGTTATGCGCGCCATAGACGAGATGCTTGACCTCTCGGAGAAGATATGAGTATTTGTTACATAGTTGGCGCGGGCGAGTTTTATGGTGAATTTACCAAGCGTGACGGCGACCTCGTTATTGCTGCCGACGGCGGATACGACACGCTTTTAGCTCTTGGAATTACGCCCGACCTTATTCTTGGAGATATGGATTCGGTAAGAAGTAATTCCTCGGATATTGAAAAGCTCGTTTTCCCCGTGAGAAAGGACGAAACCGACAGCTTTCTCGCCTACCGCGAGGGCGTGCGCCGCGGATACACCGAGTTTAAGCTCTACGGCTGTGTCGGCGGACGAGAGGACCACACTCTTGCAAATTACGCTCTCTTGGCCTATGCTAAAGAAAGAGGACACAAAATGACGCTCGTCAGCAAATGCACCGACGCATTCGTTCTGAAAAACGAAAGCATCACCCTGTCGGGTACGCCCTACTCCCACCTCTCCCTGTTTGCATTTGGCGGCGAGGCGCGTCGTGTATCGGTTCACGGAGCTGAATATGAGGCAGAGGGTATCACCCTCACTCCGAGCTATCCTATGGGCGTGTCCAACCGCTTTTTAGGCGGCGACGTCACGCTAGAGGTCAAGGACGGTACTCTCCTCGTTATACTTGAAAAAAACACCTGAAACTGACGCGAAAGCGAGGTTCTTATGAATACGAAAAGGTATTTAGAGAGAATAGGAATAACCTGCGAGGAGCTGCCGACGCCTTCATACGAGTGGCTGAAGAAGCTTCAGCTTTCCCATATTTATTCCGTTCCTTACGAGAATATTGATATTATAGAGGGCGTGCCGCTTTCGCTCGATACCGATTCGCTTTACAAGAAAATCGTCGAGAGAGGGCGCGGGGGGTACTGCTTTGAGCTTAACTCGCTTTTCGAAAAGCTGCTTATGTCGCTCGGATTTAACACGGTCAGCTACTTTGCTCGCTTCTGGCGGGGAGAGGAAGGAATTCCGCTCCGTCGCCACAGAGTTATCGCCGTTTTTCTTGACGGTAAGACCTACATTTCCGACGTCGGCATAGGCTCTCCATCTCCGCGAATACCGCTTCTTCTTTCCGAGGGGCTCGTGCAGGAATATTTCGGTGAGAACTACCGCTTCGAGCGCGACGCGGCGTACGGGTGGGTGCTTTACGAGCTGCGTCACGGCGAGTGGCAAAAATATTTTTCCTTCACCGAGGACCCCCAGCTCGACCTTGATTTTGAAGCTATCTCCTACTATTGCGAGCAGCACCCAAAGTCCAAGTTCAATAAGGGCTATATCGTCGCCCTCAAAACGCCCGAGGGCAGAAAGTGCGTTGACGGCGACACATACAAGGTCTTTGTGGGCTCGGAGCTTTCTTATATAGAGGAAGAAATGAGCGATGAACGCAGGCGCGAGATTTTCGAAAAAGAGTTTGGAATTTAATTTTTCCGAAAGCTCTTGACAACACACAAATTTAGTGCTATAATCTAACCGAACCGAACAGAATATATCATCAGGGGTGCGTTTTGCTGAGATGGCGCTGTGCGCCGAACCCTTTAACCTGATACGGATAATGCCGTCGTAGGAAGAATGGATTGGTACTTTACCTAAGTTTACCGCGCGGATGTTATATCCTGCGCGGTATTTTTATCATTAGGAGGGAATTTTATGAATTCCAGTACCAAACACAACCTTTTAACCCTTACAGAGTGCAGTCTTATGATAGCACTCGCAACCGTCCTGAGCGTTTTCCCGCTCTTTGAGATGCCATACGGCGGCTCTATAACGCTCGCGTCCTTCGTTCCTATCGTCGTGATAGCCTATCGGCACGGCATAAAATACGGTCTTGGAACGGCAACCGTAGCGGCAGTGATACAGATGCTGCTCGGACTTAAGAACTTTTCCTATTTCACAACCTGGCAGTCGATTGTCGCACTCGCAATTTTTGATTACATACTCGCCTTCGCCATATTTGGTCTTGCGGGAATTTTCAGAAAGCCGCTTAAAAATCAGACACTCTCTGTCGTTGCAGGCGCATTCTTCGCAAGCGTAATTCGCTATATCTGCCACGTAATTTCGGGCGCTACCATTTGGGCAGGTCTTTCGATACCCACCGAGGCAGCGCTCGTATATTCGCTCAGCTATAACGCAACCTATATGATACCCGAAACGATAATTCTCGTCCTGACGGCAGGATATCTCGCCTCGGCACTCGACTTTCGCAAAAAAGAGCTTCGTCGGTTAAAGAGCGAAAAGCTGGATAATGCAGCATACCTTTGCGTTATAATCGCAGGGCTCGTCGTCCTTGCCGCGCTAATCGCGGACACCGTGCTCGTGTTCTCGAAGCTCCAGAGCTACGACAGCGGCGAGTTTATGATTACAGCTCTCGCCGACGTAAATTGGCTCACGGTAGGCATCATTACCGCCACAGCTCTCGCAGCTGCCGCAGTCCTCGTTATCATAGCCAGAAACAGAATGAAAAAGCTTCGCTGACACCTCTGCTAGAAAATGGCGGCATAAAAGCGCAACTTTTTTCTCAAAACAACGCTTTTAGGAAAACGTGTCGTTCAATTTCTCCTTTTCACCGTGTATAATAAAGTCACAACAACCGAAAAGGAGAAAGAAAATGAACACAGACAGAATTTACGCAGAATCCATCGCAAAGGAGTACGTTCCAAAGGACAACTCGAAAATCGTAGCGCTTCGCAAGCTCGACAGGAGGGCAAAGCTTCCGGCAACAGTCTTCACTTATACGTGGGGCATTATATCCGCGCTTATATTTGGAACGGGAATGTGCCTCGCCATGCAGGTTATCGGCAGCGGTATGACGCATATGATACTTGGAATTGTTATAGGCATTATCGGAATGATTGGATGCGGTGTAAACTATCCCATCTACACGAGGCTGCTCGAGCGCGGCAAGAAAAAATACGCCTTCGAGATAGTAGAGCTTGCAAAAGAAATCAGCGAAGAAAAATAATAATCGAAGAGGGACGTCTTATGAACAAGAACGAAAGCAAGTATTTCAATACGGCGACCAAAATGGACGAGGCCCTCATTGCACTGCTTGAGAAAAAGGATTTTCCCTACATCACAGTCAAGGAAATCTGCCGAGAGGCAGGGGTAAACCGCTCCACCTTCTATCTACACTATGAGAATACCTCGGATTTACTTAAAGAAACGACACGCTATATAATTGACAAGCACTTGGCGTATTACTCCTTCGAGGTGACGGGAATTTCGCTTCGCTTCGACGTGTGTGAAAAGAGCGAGCTTCTCTTCATAACCGCAGAATATCTCACGCCCTATCTCACCTTCATTAAGGAAAATCAAAGGATTTTCAAGATTTCCATCAAGCAGTTCAATACCATGAACTTCGGCGAGGTGTATGAGAGAATGTTTACGCACGTCTTCAGTCCCATTCTTGCCCGATTTAAAATTCCCGAAAAGGAACGCGCATACGTTATGAAATTCTATCTTACGGGTATTTTTGCTATCGTGATGGAGTGGCTTGACAAGGATTGCTCCGAGGACATAAGCACGATTATTAAAATTATCACCGATTGCGTGATGGGCGACAGAGGCGTAAATGAATAGAACTCTGAGGTCTGCCCTGATAAGCCTCATATTCAATATCGCATATAGCGTCTACTACGCCGCCCTTGGAGCGATAACAAGCTCGTGGTGGCTGCTAGTCCTCGGATTCTATTACTATGTTTTAAGCACGGTGCGCTTTATCGTTATCAGAACCAAGAAAAACGAGCCTCTTCTCGCTAAATTCACAGGTGTAATGCTGATTATTATGTCGCTCTCGCTCGTCGGTGTGGTCGTGCTATCGCTTGTACGCGACAGAGGGCATAAATTCCACATAATAGTAATGATAACCATAGCGGCGTACTCTTTTGCGAAAATCGCTTTGGCTATCGTTAAACTCATCAAATCACGGCACAGCAACTCACGAAAAACGATAGCTCTCAGGAACATCTCGCTTGCAAGTGCTTTCGTTTCAATTTTCTCATTACAACGCTCTATGCTCGTGTCCTTCGAGGGAATGAGTGAGGCCGAGATACTGCTTATGAACGCTCTCACAGGCACGGGTGTCTGCATTATCGTGTTTCTGCTCGGACTTAATCTCGTGGTAAAGAGAACGCTGATTTTCAAGGAATTAAACAGATAATTCCAAGGAAAAGGCAAAACATTTCAAATATAGACAAACCCCGGCAGACCTGAGCTCTGTCGGGGTTTAATCACGCTTACGGTAAGCTGTATTTGGTTTTTATCCGTCCTGCTTTGTGGGCTTCTGTGTTCGGCGTCTGGTTCTTCTGCGGCGGCTTGTTTTTCTTCTTATCTCACCACGCTCAAGCGCCTTCTTGTATTCGGATATTTTTTCTGCGTCAGCACGTGTCATAGTTACGCGTGCGCGCCATGTTTCGTTGAAGTTTCTGTGAAGCTTGAGCGTTTCAAAGAAATCTCCGTCGCGCTTGCAAGCAAAATATAGGGTATATTTCTGACCCTTGGAGTGAAGAGCTCTTCCCTTTTGTTCAAGCGCTCTCTTGCAAATCGGGCAGGTAGGAGCTGTAACTATCTCGTCCTCAAGAAGCTCGCTGATGGTAACGTAGCCGTCATCACCCGCGTCGGCATCTCCTATAACCGCCTCGACAAGATTTTCGCCGCGCTGGGTGTCGTACTCCTTGACGCCGCGCAAAACGTCAAGCCTCTGCGCTACTTGTGCCGTAAAATATGCGTCGTTTAGCGCGTCGTGCGCCGGAAGATTCTGCGGAAGCTCAAAGTAATCCATCGCGTATTCAAGAGAGCGCTGCTTCGAGCCGCCGTCGGTCTGCTTGTTGAATATTATCTGAAGGTCGTAAACCCTGTCAAGCCACTCCGACTTGATTCCGTGAGCGTTCAAATTCTCCTTGAACATCGGAATGTCGTCGGGCCCCCAGGTCAGAAATGCGAAATCGCGTCCGCACCATTTTCTGAAGCGCTCCGACGCCTCGGGAAGCGGTGTGCCCACGTCCATCTGCTCTTGAGTGATTCCGGTAAGCTCCGAAACGTGACGGTGAAGCTTTTTGTAATATTTAGGCTTGACTATTATCTGGTATGAGCCGCAGACGTTCATTCTCTCATCGAGCTTGACCGCCCCTATCTGTATGACCTCTCCGCGTAAGCGACAGGAAAGCTGTTTTTGCACGGCAAGCGCCTTCTGTGCATACGCCTGATTCCACTCGAGGTCGAGCGTTATGTAATGCATTCTATCGTCCTTTTGACATTAATAATTGTCGTTTTCACTATTTAAATATTATACCACCGCGCGCCATAAAAGTCAATAGAATAGGAAGAAATGATTTGGTAATAAAAAGAAAATGACCGGCGAAAGAAGCAAAAACTAACGCGCGAAGCGCAAAAGCGCCCTTGCAACGAAAGCGCCATAACGCAAAAGCGCAAAATGAACTGTATCGCTTAAAGAACAAACCTTGTCCGTAGCAAAAATCACACCCCAAGAAAAAAAGCAGGTCGGAAGCATAGCAAAAGCTGTTTACAATCAAATTTTATTTTTTTGTAAAAACCACTTGACTTTTTCCATTATTGGTGATATAATATAAAAGCTTTACGGGCGTCAGCCATCAAAGCGCCCCCGTCGCTTTGTCGTAAGACCTCGAAAGCACAAGCAAAATGTCAACAAAAGTCCCGTCAAGCACGGGCGAAGCCGCGAGCGATACGTTCCGCACGGTCCGGCCTCGCAAAGCAAAATGCTTAATAATTATGGTATCTGGGTGTGGCGCAGTTGGTAGCGCGCTACCTTGGGGTGGTAGAGGCCGCAAGTTCAAGTCTTGTCACTCAGACCAAAACAGAAAGGTCATCTGTTTCAAAATGACCAAGATATGGGCTTATAGCTGTCATAAAACACTATATTTAGTGTTTATTGATGACTGTAAGCTCATTTTCTTTTTTCCCATATTCCC
>JAFVXK010000035.1 GCA_017501175.1 Clostridia bacterium
GAAATGCTTAACGATTTGGTTGATAAGATACTCGTTCACGCTCCCGATAAGAGCAGCGGACACAGAAAACAAAAAATCGAGATTTACTACAATGCTGTCGGCATCATTAACCTGCCCACCTCCAAAGAGGACGATTGCATCGTGCTTCACGGCAGAACCAAGGGCAATAAAGAAGCTGTATAACACAGCAAGAGGTATTGTGACCAAAATCGATCACAATACCTCCTACATACAAATACTTCCTTATGGGGCGGCGACTTCGGTTGGCGCGCTTTTTGTTTTAACCGAAATAATGTTTAGGAGGTTTTTATGAGTAAAGAACAAGAAACAAACGCAAGTACCCCTATTGAAAGCGTTGCGGCGGCAATTCGCGCATTTATGCTCTTTGGAGGTTTTTGCGCCGGGGGACTGATAGCGATAATGCTATCTGCATTTCTCGGAAATCTTCCGGTTAATACGGGATTATGGGGACTTTTCTTCTATTTGGCAGGGCACGGGATTATAGCACTTCCCGTTCTTTGCGCATTCGTATTCAAGTTCGGTGCGTTCGTTGATGTAGGTCCTGTTTTCTATACTCACGATAACATAGTCGGGAACGTCATTTACCGTGTCACCGAGCGAGATTACACGACTCAAGGCGGAATGAACGTCGTACTTACCCTGTTGAAGCTGTTTTTATTCTTCCTTATTTCAATAGTTTTAACGCCGATTATTACGGTAATTCTCTACATAATTTACAGCAAGGCGCGCAAAGGGGCAGTTAAATATGCCGAGGAGAACGGAATTGACAGGGAAAGCGTGCCGAGTGTAAACAAAAATATTGTCATTGCTATTATCGGAGTTCTTGCGGCTTTGCTCGTAGGAACGATAATAGGCTCTGCGTTAAGCGGAAGTATTAGGGATAAAGAGAGGGACGAGGCAGATGCTATGTATGCTACTTTGTTCGTCGAAATTTCCAAGGGGTTACCGAGCGAATACTATGCCGAGGCATACAAGGGAGCTTCCGCTGCGGGCGGCTATATTGTCGAGTTTGAGCTTGACGGCAAGAAGGTTTATCACGGCGAGCTCAGTAGCAATTTCAGCTTGGTAGAGGGGCTTTCTGCGGTGTCGAAATATTACATAATTGACGGCGTGGTCTATCTCGACGCGTATAGCATTGGCAAATATGAGATAAGCGAAAGCGTCGAAATCAAGGAATATTTGCTAAGCCGTCACCTTGGCGCAAACATTGGCGAGGGGGCGGTTCTTAAAAGCGGCAACGCGGAAGGAGAGCTTTCGCGTCTTGTATATACCTATAATGATAAGGAACACTGCGTTTTGGTCGATAGCGACAAAAAGATAGCGAAGACGCAATTAGTTTACGACTATACCGATAGGGATACCTATGACAAGATGCCCGAAACTGCCTTTGAGTTTGATTACGAGAAGGACCTTACAGAGTTTAAGAACAAGGTTCGCGATATTTTGACAAATTAAAAGCCAAGCGAAAAAGGGCGTATTCGAAAGATTCTTTAAATAGTTTTAGAAAAGGGACTGTCGGCTAAACACCAAAGTCCCTTTTTAAATTGCAACATTTTTGAATAACCGCTTGAAAAAAGCGCATATATGATATATAATATATAATGTAGAAATGTTTGTTTATTGAGGGATAGATGCGCCTCGGTAAACACAAATCGCAAAGAATACGAAAACTCAAGAACTGCAAAAACAGGAGAAAAGATATGCGCAAAACGAAGATTGTTTGCACACTCGGCCCTGCGAGTGAAACCAAAGAGATTATAATGGGGCTTTGCAAGGCGGGAATGAACGTCGCAAGGCTGAACTTTTCACATAATACACACGCCGACCATAAAAGGCGCATCGACCTTGTAAAAGAGGTGAGAGCGGAGCTTGGGCTTCCTATTGCCATTATGCTTGACACGAAGGGCCCCGAATACCGTATTAAGACGTTTGAGGGCGGAAAAATCCTTCTTTCCGACGGTGACCGCTTTACCTTTACAACTGAAGAGGTTGTAGGCGACAGAGAGCGCGTTTCGGTAAGCTATGCAAGACTGCCAGAGGAGCTTTCGGCGGGCGATACCATTCTGCTTAACAATGGTCTTTTGTCCTTCTTGGTAGAAAGGATTGAGGGCTCAAACATTGAATGTAAGGTTGTGTGCGGCGGCGTGCTTTCCGACCGCAAGAGTATGAGCTTTCCCGGCAAGGTAATGAAGCAGACCTACCTTTCCGAGCAGGATAAGGCAGATATAAAATTCGGCGCGGAAAACGGGATAGACTATATTGCATGCTCCTTCGTTTCCTGCAAGCAGGACCTCATTGACGTGAGAAATTATATGAGCGAGATAGGCGCTGAGGGCATCGAGCTTATAGCAAAGATTGAAAATCAGTCGGGCGTTGACAATATTGAGGAAATATGCAAGTATTGCGACGGAATTATGATTGCCAGAGGCGACATGGGTGTCGAGATACCGTTTGAGCATCTTCCCGCAATTCAGAAAAAGCTTATTACAAAGTGCCGTTTGCTCGGTAAGCGAGTTATTACCGCAACCGAGATGCTTGAGTCAATGATTTCGAACTCGCGTCCTACGAGAGCCGAGATTTCGGATATTGCAAACGCCGTTTACGACGGAACTAGCGCGATAATGCTCTCGGGTGAAACCGCGGCGGGCAAATATCCCGTAAGGGCGGTTGAAACCATGGCGAAGATTGCAGAAACAACCGAGGCTAATATCAACTACAAAAAGCGCTTCTACGAGGCGAGCTTTGAAATCCGTAATATGACCGACGCTATCTCGCACTCGACCTGCGGAATGGCTATTGACATCGAGGCAAAGGCAATAGTTGCCTGCTCGCTTTCGGGTATGACCGCGAGAATGGTGTCGCGCTTCCGCTCGCCTGTTTCCATAATAGGACTTACAACCAACGAGAACACTTGGAGAAAGCTGGCGCTCTCTTGGGGAGTAACTCCCGCTATGTGCGAGAATTTCACCTCAACCGACGTTCTCTTCTACACCGCAAAGAAAATCGCCGCAAAGGAGCTTGGACTCGAAAAGGGTGACCGAATAGTTATCACGGGCGGCGACATCACCGGACATTCAGGACACACCAACCTTATAAAAATTGACGAAATATAACCCGTACGCCTTTTTGTCAGAGCTCACGAGGGGGAGCTATATCATTTCAATGTTTTTATTTAAGCAAATGAAACAGACGGAGAAATATGAAAAAACTGTTGTTTAGCAAAATAAAGGAAGCGCTCTTTTCGGTGCTTCCGGTAACGCTTATAGTTATTATTTTGAATCTCACACCGCTTGTGAATTTGTCGCCTGGCGAAACTTTGGTTTTCAGCGTTTCGGCAATATTTCTGATTTTAGGAATCGGATTTTTCACGCTCGGCGCGGACGTTGCGATGACACCTATGGGTGAGCACGTCGGCTCAGGACTTACAAAATCAAAAAACCTCGGTCTTTTGCTGATGATATGCTTCGTGCTCGGCTTTTTGATAACCGTTGCAGAGCCCGACCTCACCGTTTTGGCGGATCAGGTTGGCAGTAAGCTGATAATCATCTTCGTCGGGATTGGCGTCGGACTCTTTTTGGTGCTGTCGATTCTGAAAATCGCCTTGAAAAAGGACCTCGGCTCGCTTTTGGTGTATTTCTATATGGTTTTATTTGCCATAGCAATGCTGCTTTTGGCGATTGACCCCGCGAATTCCCGACTTCTGCCGCTCTCGTTTGATTCGGGCGGAGTAACCACGGGCCCCATCACAGTTCCCTTTATTATGGCTCTTGGCGTAGGCGTTGCGGCGACGATAGGCGGACGCAGAGCAAGTGAAAACAGCTTTGGCTTGGTTGCAATGTGCTCGGTTGGCCCTATTCTTGCCGTTCTCATTTTGAGTATGATTAGCGGCGGCGACGTTTCCGCGCCGAGAACAGAAGACTATCAGTTCGCTGAGAATATCTGGCAGGCTCTGGGACATACGCTCCTTAAAACCACAAAGGACGTCAGCATTGCGCTCGGCTTGGTCGTTGCTTTCTTCTTTATCGTTAACTTTATTTTCTTGAAGCTGCCAAGAAAAAAGCTTCTTCAAATATCTATAGGCTCGGTTATAACCTACATTGGTTTGATTGTTTTTTTGACGTCGGTTCACGTCGGATTTATGCCCGTCGGCTTTAAGATGGGCGAGGAGCTTGCAAAGGCGTCGCCTGTTGCGATAGCTGCCGCGGGATTCGTGCTTGGACTTGTTGTCGTTTTGGCAGAGCCTGCGGTTCACGTGCTCAATAAGCAGGTCGAGGAAATAACCGGCGGTACGGTGTCTAAAACCGCGATGATGATTGCCCTGAGTGTCGGTGTCGGTCTTTCCATATGCCTTTCGGTAATCAGAATTATATTCGGATTTTCGGTGATGTACTATTTGGTGCCGGGCTATTTGATTTCGCTTGGACTGTCCTTCTTTGTACCGAAAATATATACCGCTATCGCGTTCGACTCGGGCGGAGTTGCATCGGGTCCTCTGACGTCGACCTTCATACTTCCCTTCGCTATCGGCGCGTGCGTGTCGATGGGCGGAAATATTCTCTCAGACGCATTCG
Organism: Clostridia bacterium; assembly: GCA_017501175.1. The sequence continues at coordinate 4,593 of JAFVXK010000035.1, forward strand.
GAATAGTTGCTATGGTAGCTATGACGCCCTTGATAACCATTCAGATGCTTGGTTTTACGGCGATTTCCAAAAAGCGAGTTGGTGAAAAGCTTGCTATGAAACGTATTCTCGGTGAGGACGACGACCAGATTATTCGATTTTTGTAGATGAGTGATGCGAGTCGCATTCGGGACTTCGTTTACGGCACTCTCAAAACAACACCCTGTCAAGTTTATAGGAGAAATGTATGCCAAAGAAAGTTACAAAAAAAGCCGAGGCTGGCGCGGATAAGCCTGTCGCTTCGAAAAAGCAGGTGTCGAGCGTCCGTAAGCTCAAGCTTTTGATTACGGTGGTTGACAGAAGCAAGACGCTTTTCTACGTTGATTTGCTCGAGCAATTTGAGGTCAACGTGCAGATGGTCATTTACGGAAGAGGAACGGCAAACTCGCAGATGCTTGACCTTCTCGGACTTGCAGAAACCGAAAAGTCTGTAATTATTTCTTACATAAGAGAGGATAAGGTCAAGGAAGCGCTTGAAACCTTGGACGAGAAATTCCATAAGGTTAAAAACGGTAAGGGCATAGCCTACACCGTGCCCTTTGACAGCATCATTGGCGTGTCAATGTATCAATTGCTCAGTAATGACAGAACCGTGAGAGAGGGGGACAGAAAATAATGAAAAAGGGATATAAATGTGTTTTTGCCGTTGTAAACAACGGATTTTCAGAGGAAGCAATGGACGCCGCGAGGGCTGCCGGAGCTACGGGTGGCACCGTCTTGCACGGAAGAGGAACGATATCAAAGGAAGCCGAAAGCGTTTTCAATATCACAATACAGCCCGACAAGGAAATCGTGATGATTCTGGCAAAGGCGGACGGAATAGATGCTATTTTGAAGAGCCTTTACAACGCTGTCGGAACGGCGACAAAGGCGCAAGGAATAGTTTTTGCCATTCCTGTTGATGAATCGATAGGACTTGACAATACCCCAAAACAATCCTAACAACGTAATATAATAAAGAGAGAACGAATGACCGAACCTCAAAGCCGAGTGCTTCGGGCGGTATCATAAGTTCTCTCTTTTTATTTTATTAGTGGTAATCAGACCTCTTCAAGAAAATCCTTGCCGCAAATGGTTAAGAGAAGCTCGTCGAGGTCTTCGTTGTCTTCGTAGAAGAGGGTGACGGATTTGCGTCTGCCCTTGCCGTCTATCTTTACCTTTCTGCCAAGATGCGACATCATTCGCAGCTCCATTTCTCTGAAGTAATCGACAACGGGGAGCTCTTCCTCTTCTCTTTCGGCCTTTTTGGGCTTGTTGATGCGCTTTACCTCTTCCTCAAGCTGACGAACCGAGAAGTCGAGCTCAATCGTTTTATCGGCGAGAATTATCATATTGTCGCGGTCCTTTACGCCAAGAAGCGTTCTCGCGTGACCTGCAGAAAGCTCTCCCGACGCTACCATCGTCAGAATTTCGTCGGGCAAATCGAGAAGACGCATAGTGTTTGCAATGGCGCTTCTGCTCTTCCCTACCTTCTCCGACAGCTCCTCTTGGGTGAGGTCGTAATCTCTTATAAGAGCGCGGAATGCCATTGCTTCCTCGACGGGATTTAGGTCCTCGCGCTGAATGTTTTCGATTAGCGCGATTTCCGCGACCTTTCTATCGTCCTTTTCGAGAATTATCGCGGGGATTTCGGAAAGACCTGCCAGCTTTGAAGCGCGGAAACGGCGCTCTCCCGCAATAATCTGATAGCGCGAGTCGCCGTACTCTCTTACGAGTATCGGCTGCAGCAGACCGTTTTCTGCTATGGACGCCGCGAGCTCCTCTAGAGCCGCCTTGTCGAAGTATTTTCTTGGCTGGTCGCTCTTCGGGTCAATCATAGAGAGCTTGATAGCGGTTACCCGATTTTCCTTGCTTGTTTCCTCGTCAAGCGCGTTATCAAGAAATATAGCGTCAAGACCTCTGCCAAGACCGTTAAATTTTCGTGCCATAATATTAAATCCTGCCTTTTTGTTATTTGTGTTTATAAATTTTGGATAATTTCAGAAAAGTGGTGAATTTTTACCAAATTGAGTGTTAAAACGCTGGTTTTGTGGATAATATATTCCGCAAACGCCTAAAAATGTCATTAAAAGTGGTGGCGTTGTGCCCAAACGAGTAAGAAACATCTGCTTGATTAGGCGCAATTCTTTGATAAAACAACCCTGCTATGCGAATTTAAGCTAATCGACTTTTAAATGATGATGAAAAAAGCCGTTGTGGTGATTGAAGCCCGTTTTTTGAGTAAAAAATTGCAACTTTGTGGAGAAGCCGCGACAAATCAAAGGCTTTTTATACCGAAAACGCACAGGTTTTTAAAAATGGTAAAAAATGGAATTTTAAATTCGAAGCATAAGCTCCTTTGCCACGGCTGCATACTCAAGAGAGCCTTTGCCGTAGGGGTCGTGGTAGCAAATCGGAGCTCCAAAGCTGGGCGCTTCAGAAAGACGCACGGTTCGTGAAATTGGAACCTTGAAGAGCTTGTCCGCGTAATACTTTTTCAGCTCTGCTACTACTTGATTTGTGAGCGTTAGTCTGCCGTTGTACATTGTCAGGAGAATTCCAACGACTTGAAGCGACGGATTGTACGCTTTTTTTATCTTTTTTACGGTATTAAGCAGCTGCGACATACCCTCGAGCGAGTAAAATTCGCATTGCATCGGTATCACAATGCCGTCTGATATCGAAAGAGCCTTTACTGTAAGCATTCCGAGCGAGGGAGGACAGTCTATAAATATGTAATCGAAGTCATCTTTGATGGAATCCAATGCCAATTTTGCGAAATTTTCGCCCTCTTCTATGTCGTACAGCTCTAATTCGGCTCCGGCGAGGTCTATTGTCGCCGGAACTACCGACAAATTCTTGAAATCGGTCTTGATTATCGCCTCTTTTATGTCGCATTGACCGATAATCACATCGTAAATTGTCTTTTTTATCTTGGATTTAGCAAGACCAAGACCGCTTGTTGCGTTTCCTTGGGGGTCCATATCTATCATAAGAACCCGTTTTCCCTTATTAGCAATTTGCGCTGAAATATTGACGCAAGAGGTTGTTTTGCCTACTCCGCCCTTCTGGTTTGAAAAAGAAACTATTTTAGCCACTTTTTTGCTCCTTTTCTGCGGTTTTACACAAATTTTAGGACGAAACCGCAGCATTTTTCTTCTTTTTATTATATTATACCATTGTTTTGTGAATATGTCAACTGGAATTAAGCATTTTTTGCTCATTTTAATGTTTTTTGTTTCACGTGAAACGAAATGCTAAGAAAAAACAAGCTGATTGTTTCACGTGAAACACCCGAGAATCGAGTGATAAGCGCTATAAAAGATGTTTCACGTGAAACACACCGATAATCGCTCGGAATGTTCAAAATGCGCCGATTGTTTCACGTGAAACAGTGCCGACGAGAATTATTCAACAGCTTTCAACATTTTCAACATCAAAAACGCCAATCTGAATATAAAAAGCACTTGTTTGCGTTATGTTTTGGGTAAAAAAGCAAGAAAAAAGCATTTTGACAGTCAAATTCTTCGTTTTATCGTGTTTTCAACAGTATATTTGACACATTTTCAACAAAAGCGTAGGTGTGGCTTGGCGGTCAGTTAACTCCTATATGTGCTGCTTTCCTCGTGTAGCTGTTTTTTTAGATGAAGCGCGCTTTCATAATGAGTTTGTCGGGTTTTAATTGCGCTTTTTTAACGCGCAGAGAGGCGTTTTGCTCGATATTTTGGAAAAATTCTTCTTAAAAACGCTTTTTTGCGGCTAAAATGTGCGGTTTTGATGCTTTTTTCAGTAGTTTGCACGAAATTTTGGCTTTTTGTATTGCTTTTCGTTTTCCAATGCTTACGAGGCATTTAAATGCTTTTTCACACATAAAAGCATTATTTTGTCTTCACGTCACAAAATAGAAGACTTTCTTTGTAAACCGCTTGCTTTTTGACCCGCTGTTTTTTCGGAAGCATAGTTTTTTTCGCCGTTTGAGCTGTTAGCCTCTTGTTTTTTTCTGTTGAGGTTTTAGCCACTTGTTTTTTTGCCACTTGGGCATTAGCCGTTTGTTTTTATACCACTTGAGGCTGTTGTTTGATTTTTATTTTGTTTTTGCCAAAAAAACAGGTCTGCTTTCAATGTTTTTTGCTTTTTTTAGCGATTTTTGTGAAAATTTAACTATATTTGACGTTATTTGCAATGAATTTTGTATAATGGTAAAAAATGTAAGTAATTTTGCGGCGGTTGACACGCCGCTGCTTATGTGTTATAATCTAAATGGTAATTTGTTATCAAAACGCACTAATGAGTGCTAAAAGATTTTGCCTTTGCTTTGAACGGCTTTTTACTCGGCTTAGGCATTTGGAAGGACAAAATGAAAACTCGCTTTATACTCGTACGACACGGGCAAAGTCTTGGAAATGAGCGCAAAATTATCCTCGGCCACGTGGATTGGGATATTACGGATATTGGTCGCGCTCAGGCACAGTGTGTGGCTCGTGCGCTGGAAAACAGAAAGATAGATGCCGTTTATTCAAGCGACCTTATACGCGCCTATAATACAGTTGCCCCGATGGCAACGTCGCGAGGGCTGAATATAACCGCTGACGAGGGCTTGCGTGAGATAAATATGGGGCTTTGGCAGGGGCGCACGGTTGCCGATATAATAGAGGAGTACGGAGAGTTTTTTACTGTTCGGTGGATGCGGCACTTCGGTAGCTTTTGCGCGCCCGGCGGTGAGAGCACGCAGGACCTTGCAAAAAGGGTAAGATGTTCGCTTTTGCGAATTGCCGAGGACAACCCCGAGCGCACCGTTCTCATTGGAACACACGCGGCGGCAATTCGCGCGTTTTGGGCACTTGTCACCGGTGTACCCGTGGAAAAAATAGACGAGCTTTTGCCTTTTCCCGACAATGCTTCATATTCCGAGATTGATTGCGAGGACGGTGCTTTCTATCCGATTTCTTACTCGGTATCTGATTATCTTACGACAATTGCTACGGGATTACCGTTCTGATTTTCGTTTGAAATCTTATTTAGGCTATCCAATTTAACCGATGCTTTTGCGAAAAAAGCAGAGAAATACCTGAAACTAGGACAAAAGAGCAGAGGCTTCTGACAGAGGGCTTTTGCTCTTTTTTGTCTGAGTTTGCCTGGGAAATTTAACACGGGGTGCGACTATGGTTGAAATGTAAACAATAATTTACGTTTTCGCGCCAATACAGAACGCTTGCGCGAGACTTATTATTTTAAATATTTTTCTTGACATAAGCACTAAAATGATGTATAATATATGATGGTATGTTGGGTAGGTAGGCGTTCAGCGACTTTGTCGGACGTCTATTCCATAGAACATATAATATTTTTTTCAAGATAGATTACTCAAAGTAATCAAAAGGAGGTGTAAAGTGGAAGTCGATATTATTTGGTTGATTATCGGTGTAATAGCTGCATTGATTGTCGGACTTGTAATTGGCGTTCTTGTACGCAAGGCGTCGGCAGAGAAGAAGCTTGGCTCGGCGGAAGCGCAGGCTAAGAGAATTCTCGAAGACGCGATAAAGGGCGCGGAAAGTGCAAAAAAAGAGTCTATCATCGCAGCAAAGGAAGAGATATTCCAGTTAAAGAAAGAAGCCGATTTCGATATCAAGGAGCGTCGCAAGGAGGTTTCACGACTTGAACGCAGAGTCGTTCAAAAAGAGGAAACGCTTGACGCAAAGCTCGAGGGTATTGAGCGCAAGGAAGGTGTTCTCGCGGAAAAAATTGCGGACACCGACAGACTGAAGGAGGATATAGCAAAGGCTCTTGAAAGCCAGCTTTCCATGCTTGAGAAGATTGCGGGACTTTCCCGCGAGGACGCAAAGGCGGAGCTTATAAGCAAGCTCGACAGTGAAATGCGTCACGAAACTGCGGTTAAGTTAGCAGAGTACGAGGAAAGATTTAAAGAGGAGGCTGACGCCAAGGCGAAGGACATTCTCTCGCTTGCAATTCAGCGCTGCGCGGCAGACCACGTCAGCGAGGTTGCAATCTCCGTCGTTCAGATTCCGAGCGACGATATGAAGGGCAGAATTATTGGTCGTGAGGGAAGAAATATTCGCTCCATTGAAAATCTTACGGGTGTAGAGCTTATCATAGACGACACACCCGACGTTATCACGGTTTCCGGCTATGACCCCGTGCGCCGTGAAATTGCAAGAATTGCTCTTGAAAAGCTCGTCAGCGACGGCAGAATTCATCCCGCAAGAATTGAGGAGATGGTTGAGAAGGCTCGCCGCGACGTTGATTCCGCGATTAAGCAGGCGGGAGAAAAGGCGGTGTTCGAAACAGGAGTTCACGGTCTTCACCCCGAGCTTATTAAGCTGCTTGGCAGAATGAAGTACCGTACCTCTTACGGCCAGAACGCGCTTCGCCATTCGGTTGAGGTGTCTATGCTCGCCGGCGTAATTGCCGAGGAGATGGGCGTTGACGTTACTATGGCGAGAAGAGCAGGACTTCTTCACGATATAGGAAAGGCTATGACCGCCGAGATTGATGGCTCGCACGTTCAGCTCGGTGTCGATATAGCTACCAAATACCGCGAGAACAAGGATATCATTCACGCAATAGAGGCGCACCACAACGATGCAGAGGCGGTTACCGCGCTTGACTTCATTATTCAGGCGGCTGACGCCATAAGCGCGGCGCGTCCCGGTGCTCGCCGTGAGGACGTTGAAAATTACATCAAGCGCTTGCAGAAGCTTGAAGAGGTTGCAGGTGACTTCAACGGAGTTGAAAAGACCTTTGCAATTCAGGCGGGCCGTGAGGTCAGAATTATGGTCAAGCCTGAGATTATCGCAGACGACGATATGAAGCTTCTCGCAAGAGATATTGCGACCAAAATAGAGCGCGAGCTCGATTATCCGGGACAGATTAAGGTCAGCGTTATCCGTGAGTCGAGAACCGTAGAATACGCAAAATAATAAAACACAAAAGTCCGTTTATCAAACGGCAAGCATAGTGCTGTCTCAAATGTAGGTTTGGGACAGCATCTATTTTCCGGATAGAAAGGCACGTTTTAATGAGAATTCTGGCAATAGGAGATATAACCAGCCCTCGCGGTCTTGAGCATCTTGCAAAAAATCTCTGGAGATACAGAAAAGAGCACAGAGTAGATTTCTGCGTCGTCAATGGCGAGAACGCTTCATTTATTCACGGAATAACGGCGGAGGGGGCGGAAAAGCTTAACCGAGGCGGCGCTGACGTGATAACCGGCGGCAACCACACGATGCACGCAAGGGGCGCGCTTCAAACGCTCGAGGAGCGGGCGGAGGTTTTGCGTCCTATAAATTACGGTGATGCCGTTGCCGGACACGGTTACGGAATATTTGATGCCGACGGCTATAAGGTTTTGGTGATAAATGCAATGGGGACTGTGAACATTGAGCCGAGGCTTGACAGTCCATATCCTTATATAGACCGACTTTTAGCCGAGCTTGAAGGGAAGTATGACGTGTCGGTGCTGGATTTTCACGCCGAGGCTACGGGCGAGAAGCTTGCACTCGCTTATGCCTACGACGGAAAAATAAACGCGGTTTTCGGCACGCACACTCACGTGCCTACCGCTGATGAGCAGATTTTGCCCTGCGGAACGGGATACGTTTCGGATCTTGGAATGTGCGGCGAGAGCGGCGGTATTCTCGGAATGGACGCGCCAACCGTCGTTGAAAAGATGCGTACTCGCTTACCTATAAGATTTAAGGCGGCGGAGGGAGAGCCCTATGCCGACGGCGTTATATTCGATTACGATATGCTTAAAAAAAGAGTAGTAGCCGTAGAGCGTGTTAAATTTTAAGAGATAAAACAAACAAAAAGTAAATCTTTATTTACAAAAGGAGGAGCTATGGAGCATAGAGCGCAGGTTGCCGTCATAGGCGCGGGGCACGCGGGAATAGAAGCGGCTCTCGCGGCGGCGAGAATGGGACTTGACACCGTTCTTTTTACGATAAATCTCGATGCTGTTGGTAATATGCCCTGTAATCCTTCGATAGGCGGCAGCGCAAAGGGGCATTTGGTTTTTGAAATAGACGCCCTGGGCGGTGAGATGGGATACGCTGCGGACCTCGTTACGATACAGTCGCGTACTCTTAATCTCGGAAAGGGCGCGGCGGTGCGCTCAAAGCGCGTGCAGGCGGACAGAAGCTTATATAAAAGTGTAATGAAAAAAACGCTGGAGAGCGAGAAAAACCTCAGGCTCGTCCAGGCGGAAATCGTTGATATTATTACCGAAAGCCTTGACGGTGTGTGCCGTGTTACAGGCGTCGTCACCCATCTTGGAGAGATTTGGCGCGCCCCCCGTGTAATAATTGCGACAGGCACGTTTCTTGAAAGCCAAATTTTCGTTGGCGACAGGGTATATTCAGCAGGTCCTGACGGTATGACCTCGGCAAAGGGGCTTTCCTCGGCGCTATCCGGGCTCGGTATTGAGCTTATGCGCTTTAAGACGGGAACTCCTGCAAGAGTTCACAGGCGCTCAATAGACCTTTCGGTGCTCGACGTTCAGGAGGGCGAGGCAGAGATTACCCCATATTCCGCGCGAACCGACGAAGAGGCGCTAAAGGACGCAAACAAGGTTTCCTGCCACATCGTATATACAAACGCAAAGACCCACGAAATAATCCGCGATAACCTTGAACGCTCGGCGATGTATTCGGGCAATATAACGGGAGAAGGGCCGCGGTACTGTCCGTCGATAGAAACCAAGCTCGTCAGATTTGCCGACAAGGAGCGCCATCAGCTCTTTGTTGAGCCCTGCGGACTTGACACAGACGAAATGTATATTCAAGGCTTCTCGACCTCTATGCCAACCGACGTTCAGTATGATATGATGCGCTCGCTTTCGGGCTTTGAGAAGGCTGAAATAATGCGCTATGCGTATGCTATCGAGTATGATTGCGCCGAGCCGACCGGGATGCTCCCGACGCTTGAATTCAAGAGGGTGCGAGGGCTTTACGGAGCGGGGCAGTTTAACGGCACGTCAGGCTACGAGGAAGCCGCGGCACAGGGGCTCGTTGCGGGAATAAACGCGGCGCTTGCCGAGCTTGGACGTGAGCCAATGGTTCTTCCTCGCTCGTCGTCGTATATCGGAACACTTATCGACGACCTTGTTACAAAGGGAACGCGAGAGCCCTATCGAGTGATGACCTCGCGCAGCGAATACAGACTGATTTTGAGGCAGGACAATGCCGATTTGCGCCTTACCGAGATAGGACATTCGGTTGGACTTATTGACGGTGCGCGTTATGAGGCATTCCTTAAAAAGAAGGCGCTTACAGAGCGCGAAATAGAAAGACTTGAGCACACGACGGTTGCACCGAGCGAGGCTGTCAATGAGTTTCTTTCTGAAAACCAATCGTCGCCGATAAGCACGGGAATAAAGCTTGCCGAGCTTCTTCGCCGTCCTGAAATAACCTATGCGGCACTTGAAAAAATTGACACGGGGCGCCCCGTTTTGCCTCGCGGAGTTCAAGCGACTGCCGAGGTGCAGATAAAATACGACGGGTACATCAAGCGTGAGCTTGCCGAGGTAGCAAGACAGAAAAAGCTTGAAGAGAAGCGACTGCCCGAGGGAATATCCTACGCCGACATCACAGGGCTCAGGCTAGAGGCGGCAGAGAAGCTTGAGCGCGTGCGTCCTATGAATATAGGTCAGGCGTCGCGTATCAGCGGAGTAAGCCCCGCAGATATCAGCGTTCTTCTAATATATCTTGCGTCCTATGGAAAAAAGTAATATAAAAAGACCGAGCTCACGGCAAATCGAAAGCCTTGGGTTCGGTCATTTTTATTAAATATCAAGCGCTATGCCGAAATATGTTGGGGGAACACTTTTCGCTGTGAGAGGCAGATACATTGTAAAATCTCGTCCAAAGCCTACCGTGCGGAAAAGTCCTGCTTTACAGCCGAGAGAGGAGAGAATATCGGGAGCTTTTTTTGTGTTTCCGAGAAGCTCGGCTACGATAAGCTGCTCTCCGTTTTGCCTTGCCAAAAGCAGAAAGTCCTCACCCGTGTAGAATTTTAAGTCACCTTCGAGAAGCGAGAGAATATCATTTTCCTCGATAACAGCGCCCACGGGAATTAAAGAGGCGCGCTTTTCTGAATAAGCCTCTTTGGAAATTTCGCTGATGCTTATATTTTCTCCCGACGCCACGGCAGAGAATTCTTTTATCCCGCAAGCTTTTTTAAAGCCGAGCTTTTCGTAGAAGCCGAAGAGCGATTGGTTTGCAGGGACGAGCAGAACGGAGCTGTATCCCAGAGATGAAAGGTGCTTTACGGTATCGAGAACAAGCAAGCTGCCAAAACCGCGCCCGCGATGAGCCGCGTCGGTTGCAATTGCGTAAAGATATGCCGTACGAAGCCCTAAATACTCGCAATCAAACCAATATAGCGCGGCAACAATCTCGTCGCCTTCAAGCACTACACGGGCGCGCTCGGGAGAAAACGCAACCGTGAAAAACTTGTCTAAAAACTCCTCGGACTCGCCAAAAGCCGACCTCATAAGCCGTCTTAGTGCGGGGACGTGTGAAGATTTGGGGGTGTCAATAGTCATAGCACTCCTCCAAAAGACAAGCCCAGTATTTTTTTATCATATGGTGGGGGTGATAGCTTCGCTTGGCACGTCGAAGCCCCTCAAGGCCCATATC
>JAFVXK010000036.1 GCA_017501175.1 Clostridia bacterium
AAGTGCAAGCTTTGTATGAAGCTCGGCTGTCCCGCTATCAGCGTTAACGCTGACGGCACGGTGCGTATTGATGCAACACAGTGCAACGGCTGCGGTCTTTGCATTGGCGTTTGCCCGTTTGGCGCTATTCGTAAGGCAGACTAAAGGAGGGGCTTGATTATGAAAACAACTAATATTATGATCGTCGGTGTCGGCGGTCAGGGAACATTGCTTGCAAGCCGTATTCTCGGCAACGCCGTTATCCGTATGGGATATGACGTTAAGGTATCCGAGGTTCACGGAATGAGCCAGAGAGGCGGAAGCGTTGTAACCTACGTAAAGTACGGAGATAAGGTCTACTCGCCAATTATCGACAACGGCGAGGCTGACATCATTCTTGCCTTTGAGCTTCTCGAGGCATACCGCGCCCTGCCCGCGCTCAAGTGCGGAGGACGCCTCATCGTAAACGACCAGCGTATAAATCCTATGCCTGTTATCACGGGTGCTGCAGAGTATCCCGAAAATATCGTGGAAAAGCTTTCGGCAAAGGTCGACACAACCGCCGTCGATGCACTCGCTCTTGCAAAGGAGGCAGGAAGCATCAAGGCTGTAAACGTCGTGCTTATCGGTGTTATGGCAAAGAGCACGAATATCCCCTACGAGATATGGATAGATACCATACGCGATACCGTGCCCCAGAAATTCCTCGACGTTAACCTTAAGGCATTTGAGCTCGGATACGGCGCTCGTTAAGGAGAAATTTCATGACTGACAAGAAAAACTACGGCGTCGCAATGCTTATATTTGTTATCGCTGTATTTGTAATGTTTGCCGCGGTTCTTATCATACCCCAGACGCGTGAGGTATTCGAGGCCCTCTCGGCAAGCCACCCGTATATTATGGGCTTCGTTAAATTCGCACTCCTCGCAACCTCGGGCGAGCTTATCGCCATAAAAATGGCTTCTGGGAAATTTGCAAAGCCTGCATATCTTGTCGCGCGTATTGTTATCTGGGGACTTATCGGCATCTGGATCACCTATATGATGAAGATATTCTTCCTCGGTGCAGGCGCTATGATGGAGGCGGGACTTTTGCCGGGCGGCAAGCTTTCTGCCGATTCTCTTGGCTACAAGCTTATCCGCGCCTTTGCCACTGCGGCGACTATGAATCTCACCTTTGGTCCTACGTTTATGGCGGTTCATAAATGCTCGGATACCTACCTCGCTCTGCGCGCGCAAAACGGCAGGGGCGTCAGGCTCTCCGAGGTTATTGACGCTGTGGACTGGAAGAGATTTGTATCCTTCACGCTCTTTAAAACCGTACCTATCTTCTGGATACCCGCACACACGCTTACGTTCCTTCTCCCCTCGGAGTATCAGGTAATGCTTGCCGCACTTTTGTCGGTAGCCCTCGGTATTATACTCAACATTAAGAAAAAAGCAAGATAAAGTGTTATAAGACACAACCAGAAAGGACACACAACAATGCCTATTCGTTCCAAAGAAATAGAATGTATGCCGCGCGAAGAGCTGAAAAAGCTTCAGTCAGAGAGGCTCGTTGCCCAGGTCGCACGTATGTACGATAAGGTAGAATGCTTCCGCAACCGTATGGACGCCAAGGGTCTTAAGCCCTCGGATATCCACGGCATCGAGGATCTTCATCTGATACCCTTCTCTTATAAAAGCGATTTGCGCGACTATTACCCCTACGGACTCTTTGCAGAGCCTCTCAAGAATATCGTGAGAGTTCACGCTTCCTCCGGAACTACCGGCAAGCGTATCGTCGTAGGATATACGAAAAACGACCTCGATATGTGGGCGGAATGCGTTGCGCGTATGATGAACGGTCTTGGAATAGACGATACGTCTATCGTTCAGATTGCTTACGGATACGGCCTGTTTACCGGCGGACTTGGCGCTCACGGCGGCGCTGAAAAAATCGGTGCAACCGTTATACCTATCTCCTCGGGAAATACCGCTCTGCAAATTCAGACTATGATAGATTTCGAGTCTACCGTACTCTGCTGTACCCCCTCTTATGCTATGTATCTTGGCGAAGAGGTAGATAAGCTCGGAGTTCGTGACAAGCTTAAGCTCAAGGTCGGAATTTTCGGCGCTGAGCCCTGGTCGGAGGATATGAGGCTCAAAATCGAGGAGGCTCTCGGACTCAAGGCTTACGATATTTACGGTCTTTCCGAGATACTCGGTCCGGGTGTTTCGGGCGAGTGCGAGTATCAGTGCGGTATGCACGTCTGGGAGGATCACTTTATTCCCGAAATTATCGACCCCGACACAGGCGAGGTCCTTCCCATAGGTGCAACGGGAGAGCTTGTCTTCTCCACTATTACAAAGGAGGGCTTCCCAATTCTCCGTTACCGTACGCGCGATATATGCTCTCTGACAGACGAGCCCTGCGCCTGCGGAAGAACGCATCTTCGTATGCGTAAGCCCTCAGGACGTACCGACGATATGCTTATAATCAGAGGAGTGAACGTCTTCCCCTCTCAGATTGAGGAGGTTTTTCTCAAGGTCAGCGGAGATCAGATAACGCCTAACTATCAGATAGTTCTTGACCGTGTCAACAACACCGACACCTTTGACGTCAACATTGAAATGAGCGAGTCCTTCTTCTCCGACGACGTAAAATCCATAGAAAAGCTTGAGAGAACGATAACCGAAAATCTTCGCTCTATGCTCGGAATTTCCGCAAAGGTACACCTTGTCAACCCGAAATCGATAGTTCGCTCTGAGGGCAAAGCAAAGCGTGTTATCGATAACCGTAAAGGTAAAATTTAACTGAAGGGAGATAAAAAATTATGATGATAGTAAGACAACTCTCTGTTTTTCTTGAAAACAAGCCCGGACGCCTTTGCTCCGCTACCGACACTCTGGCAAAAAACGGCATCAATATCAGCGCGCTGACGCTGGCTGATACCGCCGAGTTTGGCATTCTCCGCCTGATAGTAGACCAGCCCGATCTCGCAAGGGACGTTTTGACCGAGAGCGGCGTTGTAGTTCGCATCTCCGAGGTAATCGCGGTTGCTATGAATGATGCTCCGGGCGGTGCAGGCGGTATTCTCCATCTTCTCTCGGAGGCAGGCATCAACGTAGAATATATGTACGCCTGTGTCGGAAAGATGAGCGGAAAGGCTATTATGATAATTCGCACCGACGATCCCAAATCGGCAGCCGAAATTCTGCGCAAAGAAGGCTACGGTGACATAAATCCCGCAGACGTTTACAGAATATAATCGTTTTTTCAAAAAGCAGATAGGTAAGGAGTAAATTCACAATGGAATATATAATTTCAAACCGTATGAGCTCGCTTCGCGGCTCGGCTATCCGTGAGATATTCAAATATGCCGCAGACCCGTCGGTCATATCTCTCGCAGGAGGAAATCCCGCTCCCGAGCTCTTTCCCCACGAGGCACTCGCTGATATTGCCGCAAGCTTGCTGCGCGAGCAACCCGTAACGGCACTTCAGTACGGAATTACCGAGGGCTACCTTCCCTTCCGCGAGGCAATCAAGGAAAGACTTAAAAGAGTCGAGAAAATAGGCACAGAAAACGACGAGCTTATCGTTGTTTCGGGCGGTCAGCAAGGTATTGATCTTGCCACAAAGTGTCTTGTCAACGAGGGAGATACCGTTATCGTCGAGCAGCCTAGCTTTATCGGCGCAATGAATGCCTTCCGCTCCTACGGAGCTCACCTTGTCGGCGTTCCCGTTGAAAATGACGGAATGAACCTTGACGCCCTTGAGTTAGCGCTCAAAGAAAACCGAAACGTCCGATTTATCTATACCATTCCCACCTTCCAAAATCCGATGGGCGTTACGATGAGTATAGAAAAAAGAAAAAATCTCTACGAAATTGCCAAAAGATACGGCGTTCTCATTCTTGAGGATAACCCCTACGGAGAGCTTACCTTCGACGGCAAAAAGATGCCCACCATCAAGTCGATGGACACCGACGGCATCGTAATGTATAGCGGCTCGTTCTCGAAAATTCTCGCGCCCGGCCTGCGACTTGGATTTTTGTGCGCCCCCAAGGCTATAGTTCAAAAGGTCGTTATAGCAAAGCAGGTGTCCGACGTTCACACGCCTATGCTCCCTCAGCTTCTCGCTACCGAGTATATGAAGAGATACGACCTCGACGCGCTCATCGCCGAAATGAGAAAGAACTACGCACACAAGTGCAAAACCATGCTTGACGCTATGGACGAGTTCTTCCCCGACGGCATCTCCTACACGCGCCCCGGCGGCGGACTTTTCATCTGGTGCGATCTCGGTCACGATCTTGACACTCTTTCTCTTTCTAAAGAGGCTATCGCCGAAAAGGTCGTCTACGTTCCCGGAAACACCTTTATGGTAAATATGGACGAAAAATGCACCGCACTCCGTCTTAACTACTCCTCCTCTACCGACGAAAAGATAGTAGAGGGTATCCGCCGCCTCGGAAAAGTATTTAACAAGGCGTTAAATAAATAAAAAGGTTGAAAACCGTCGGAAAACCGACGGTTTTCTTCATTATAACGCGCTTTTTGTTCTGCCAACAAATCAGCTTTTTACTATTGATTTTTTGCTTTTTATTTTCGGCTTTTTCGGCGTTTTACAAAGGCGCGATATATTATATCGACCCTTTGCATTATATAAAGAGGCAAAAAGCATTGACAACTCAAATATGATAGTTTATAATACATTTAGATATTTAGTAATTTGGCTTTCTATTTTATTATTTATAGTTATTTTTCATGTTGGGGGTTATTATGAAAATTCGTATTTTTCGTGACACAGAAACCTTACGCTACTCTGCCGAGGAGCTCAAAAAGTACGCGCAGATGATGATGCCGAGCCTTGCTGTTGACGTTACGGTAGGCGGTTTTTCCGAGGACGCCGTCAACATTGGCTTGCTTTCTGATTTAGGGCTTTCTGACGAGGGTGTAAAGGACGCACTCATTGACGACCTTATTGACGTTAACATAAATAGCCTTTCGGGATATATTGCCGGAAGCAACGAGCGCAGCTGTCTTATGGGTGTCTATAACTTCTTTAAATCCTGTGGCTGTAGCTGGGTTCGTCCGGGCAACGACGGCGAATACGTTCCTAAAAAGGACATTAGCTCTCACTCCTTCAAATTCCGCAAGCTTGCTGACTTTCCCTTCCGTGGAGAGTGCAGCGAGGGCGCTACGAGCTTTGAGCATATGCGCGACACGGCAATTTGGCTTCCCAAGGTTAATATGAATCTCTTTATGGTACAGCACTATTATCCTTACCACCAGATGAACCGCTGGCACAGGCACCTCGAAAACACGAGGCTTCCTCACGAGGATATGCCTTACGAGAAGTGTGTTGAAGAAATAGAGTGTCTCAAGAAGATTATTAAAAAATGCGGCCTTCAGCTTCACGCTGTCGGTCACGATATTTTAAACGAGGCTGTCGGCATAAGATACCTAAAGCCCGGCGACCCCTACGACATATCCGAGGAAACCGAAAGGGCGTTTGCTCTGGTAAATGGAAAGCGCGAGCTTTTCGGCAAATCTCCCGTTTTTACCCAGCTTTGTATGTCGCAGGAATGGGTGCAGAATCTCGTCGTTGACTGGATTGTTGACTATCTCAAGGAGCACCCCGAAATAGATCTTCTTCATTTCTGGCTCGCCGATGCCTCCGACAATCAGTGCGAGTGCGAGGATTGCCAAAAAAAGCACCCGTCCGATTGGTACGTTATCATACTCAACAAGCTTGACGAAAAGCTTACGGCTGAAAAAATCGACTCAAAGATAGTATTCATTATGTACGTCGATACCCTTTGGCCTCCGATTGAAGAAAAAATCAAAAATCCTTCGAGATTTATAATGAATACCGCCTGCGGTCCTATTATCAATAATCCCTTTGAGCCGGCATACGAGGGCGGCATTCCCGAGTGGACGAGGAACAAGTTCTCTATTCCCGCGGGCGGACTTCCTATGATCAAAACCTTCTCTGATGCCTGGATGGGCGCCTTTGACGGCCCGAGATTTATCTTTGATTACGTATTCTTCACGCCTCATTACGCCGACCTCGGTTATATGAAGCTTACAAGAACCATAGCCGCAAATACGAAAAAGCTGAAGGCTACCGGCTTTGACGGTATTATGAGCTGTCAGACTCACCGTTGCTACTTCCCCACGGGTCTTCCGGTAACGCTTTTCGGCGAGTTTCTGTTTGACTACTCCCGCGACACCGAAAACTTCATAGATGATTATATGAAAGCCTCCTTCGGCCCCGACTACAAGCTTGCTACCGAGTACCTTGAGGCTGTATCAAATGCTTTCAATCTTGAAATTTCCTTCAAGGACTCCGACGTAACCTTCCTTGACGATAACGAGGACAAAAAAGCTTACGAAAAGATTAAGGGCATTATAGGCAACGAAAAGGCAGGCGACGTTATTGCTACCGTGCCCGAAATCGTTGACGGCTTTGCCCCCGTAGTTGAAAGAAATCTGGCGCTCGACGACAAATGCCAAAAGGAGTCCTGGAGAATTCTTCTCTATCACGGTGAGTATTGCAAGAGAATGACTAAAATCTACTTTGCTCTTTCGAGAAGAGATACGGACGGCGCTACCAAATACTTTAACGAAATTTTGGACTATATCTCCGAGATAGAGCCCGAAATGCATCCTTATCTCGACCTCGTCATTTTCAAACGAAGAATGAAAAAGGTTCTAAACGGCACTAATATATAATCTCTCATTTACCGTTGCGTAATGGGCAAGAGCAAAAGCGGAATCAAAGCCGTCTTCACTCTCTTGTGATACGGGCTCGCAGCTGCCGTGTTGACAGCGGTGCTCCTGCCATACCGCATTACCCCTTAGCCGTAAGACTTATTAACTCACCTTTCTTGCTATTTACAGACTCTTTTCCATTTTAATTTAATATATTTTGCGAATTTTCAAAATAGGTCTTGATTTTTCCCTAAAAAAGTGTAAAATATATATGTTAGAATAATAACAAGGAGAAATAAAAATGGCACTTGTAACAACAAAGGAAATGTTCAAGAAGGCTTACGAGGGCGGCTACGCTATCGGTGCTTTCAACATTAACAATATGGAGATTATCCAGGCAATCACCGAGGCTGCGGCAGAGGAGAAATCCCCCGTTATTCTTCAGGTTTCTGCCGGAGCCAGAAACTATGCAAAGCACGCATACCTTATGGCTCTCGCAAAAGCTGCAGTTGAGGACAGCGGCGTTGACCTTGCGCTTCACCTTGACCACGGCGCAGACTTTGAGGTTTGTAAGTCCTGCATTGACGGCGGCTTCACCTCGGTTATGATAGACGGCTCTCACCACTCCTTTGAGGACAACATCGCCCTCACTAAAAAGGTTGTTGAGTACGCTCACGCTCACGGCGTTGTCGTTGAGGGCGAGCTTGGCGTTCTCGCAGGTGTTGAGGACGACGTAGCCGCAGAGCATTCCTCTTACACAAAGCCCGAGGAGGTTGAGGAGTTCGTAACCAGAACCGGTGTTGACTCTCTCGCTATCTCGATAGGTACATCTCACGGCGCATACAAGTTCACTGCAAAGCAGTGCACGAGAAACGAGCACGGTGTTCTCGTTCCCCCGCCTCTCAGATTTGATATTCTTGAAGAGGTTGGTAAGCGTCTTCCCGGATTCCCCATCGTTCTTCACGGTGCGTCGAGCGTAGCTCACGAGTGCGTTTCCGAGATTAACGCTCTCGGCGGAAAGCTTCCCGATGCCGTAGGCATTCCCGAGGAGCAGTTAAGACGTGCGGCAAAGATGGCGGTTTGCAAGATTAACATCGACTCCGACATTCGTCTTGCTATGACCGCAGGTATCCGCCGCGTCCTTGCCGCAAAGCCCGAGGCATTCGACCCGAGAGAGTATCTTAAGGTTGCAAGAGCCGAGGTCAAGAAGATGGTTGCTCACAAGATAGTTAACGTTCTTGGCTCGAAGAACACCTTGTAATAAGGCTTCCTACAAACAAAATAAAAATGAGGAGAGATGAAAAATCTCTCCTCATTTTTTCATAAAATATTACTTCTCGTTCTTGTAAATTTCCTTGAAGTACTTGTAAGTATCAACCTTAAGCTCGCCGCAAGCCGCCTCGTCGCAAGCGATGATGCCGTCCTTATGCATCTGAAGAGCGCTGATAGTCCAAGCGTGGTCAACGCCGCCCTCTACGCAGTGGCGAAGCGCGCGCGCCTTGTTATGTCCACTGATAAGAAGCATAACCTGCTTGGAGTCGCAAACGGTGGCAACACCAACAGAAAGCGCGGTCTTCGGAACCTTGTTGACGTCGTTACCGAAGAAGCGAGAGTTAACGATGATGGTATCCTCGGTCAAGGCGCGGACGCCGGTTCTCGAGGTCAGCGAGGTAAAGGGCTCGTTGAAGGCGATATGTCCGTCAACGCCGCTGCCGCCCATGAAAAGATCAATGCCGCCGTAGGATGCAATCTTATCCTCGTAGCGCTGGCACTCTGCCTCAAGGTCCTCTGCCATACCGTTGAGAATATTGATGTTCTCGGCGGGAATGTCAATATGATTGAAGAAGTTGTCGTGCATGAAATACCAATAGCTCTGGTCGTGCTCTCTCGGAAGGCCAACGTATTCGTCCATATTGAAGGTGACGACGTTTTTGAAGGTTACCTTACCTGCCTTATTCATTTCGATAAGTCTTTTGTAAACACCGAGAGGAGAAGAACCCGTGGGCAATCCAAGCACGAAGGGACGGTTTTCCTTATGAGCGTTGATTGCGTTTGCAATATGCTGAGCCGCCCATTCACTCATAGCATCGTAATTGTCTTTGATAATTAACTTCATATCTTTTCTCCCAATTTATAAATTTTTTACCTATATAAATTATACTACCGACTCACCGTTTTGTAAATACATTTTTTGAAATTTTTAGCAAAAAAGAGCAAAAAATTTCGACAAAATCGCCATTTTTTATCAAGGACAAGCGCGGTTTTTCTCTCAAAAATTAAAATCCGAAAAACGCAAAGCGAAGCCCCCGTTTTCACGGGAGCTTCGCCATTTTTATTAACATAAAATGTAATGTTTGCTTTACATTCTATTGCTTGAAATTATACACCCTGCTTTGCGCGACGAAGTGCCTCAGCCTCGGTGCAGTCGTCCTCTACAACGTGTCCGGGAAGGGGAACGAGCTTCTCGTGGATTGCATCGAGAATCCAAGATGCCTGAGGGAAGAAGAACTGGTCAAACTCGAAGGGAGGAGTTATCCAGTTACGTGCGCCGACAACTACGGGCGGTGCATCAAGGTCGTCGAAGCAAAGCTCGGTAATATTCTTTGCAACGTCGTTCATAAACGAGCCTCTTGCACAAGCATCAGAAACAAGAACTACGCGGCCGGTCTTCTTAACCGACTCGATAATCTTGGTGTAATCGAGGGGAACGAGCGAGTGAATGTTAATGATGTCAGCCTCCATACCGTACTTCTCGGAGAGTTGCTTTGCAGCGTCAACCGCGCGGTAAAGAGCCGCACCGATGGTAAGAATGGTAACGTCCTTACCGTCACGAACCTTGTTGGTGTCGCCAAACTCAATCTCGTAACGCTCAGCGGGAACGCCGCCCTCGTGGAACTGCTCACCAACGTCGTAAATTCTCTGGCTCTCGAAGAAGACGACGGGGTCAGTGCCCTTAAGAGCCGCCTCCATAAGACCCTTTGCCTCCCAAGGAGTTGCGGGGAAGCAAACCTTAAGTCCGGGAATGTGCGCGCAAAGTGCAGTCCAGTCCTGGCTATGCTGTGCACCGTACTTAGAACCTACGGAAACACGGAGAACGACGGGCATCTTGAGAATGCCTGCGCTCATTGCCTGCCACTTCGACATCTGGTTGAATATCTCGTCACCTGCACAACCGATGAAGTCAGCGTACATGAGCTCAACGAGTGCGCGTCCGCCCGAAACTGCGTAACCAACCGCCGTACCGACGATAGCCGCCTCAGCGATGGGAGAGTTGAACAGACGGCTGTGGGGGAATGCGTCCATCATACCGCGGTAAACGGCGAATGCTCCGCCCCAGTCACGACAGTCCTCACCGTATGCGATAAGGGTGGGGTCCTCGTAAAATCTATCGTAGATAACCTCGGAAAGAGCATCACGAAGGTTAAAGAGCTTCATCTTGGAAACGGGCTTGCCGTCAACGATGGGGCAGCGCTCCTTTTCCTTAATCTTCTTGTATGCGGGAACCTCAGAAAGAGGCATATTAACCTCGGGCTCACGGTCATCGAGCTTCTCAATCTTCTCGTTGGAGAACATAAGACGCTCAACGACAGCAGGGTCCTTGCGGAAGTCAACGTAGGGGCTGATTTCGGGGTCGGAAGCAGCCTTGCAAATGAGCGTCATGCGCTCTGCGGTTTCTGCAAGAATATCGTCAAGCTTAGCGTCACCAACGACGCCTGCCTCAACAAGACCCTTTCTGTAAGTGATAATCGGGTCAATCTCACGCCATGCATCAATCTCTTCCTTAGTACGATAAGCGTTCTGGTCAGAGGTAGAGTGACCGGAATAACGGTAGGTGAGAGTATCGAGAAGAACAGGACCCTCGCCCTTGCGAAGTATCTTGAGCTTTCTTTCCATAGCATCGATAACGGCAAGAGGATTGAAGCCGTTGATACGCTCTGCGTGGAACTGTGTGGGGCTGACACCCGAGCCGATACGAGCAAGCATATCGTAACCCATAGTCTCACCGCGGGTCTGGTCGCCCATACCGTAGGAGTTGTTGAATACGTTATAAAGGATAGGCATTCCGCCCTTGTGATTTTCCCAAAGGGTGTTGAACTGGTCCATAGCGGCAAAGTTCATTGCCTCCCAAACGGGACCGCGAGCCATAGAGCCGTCGCCCGAGTTACATACTACGATACCCTGCTTGCCGTTGATCTTCTTGAAGAGTGCGGCACCGGTAGCGATAGCCGCAGAGCCGCCAACGATAGCATTGTTGGGGTAAATACCGAAGGGAAGGAAGAATGCGTGCATCGAGCCGCCCATACCCTTATGGAAGCCGGTGTCACGAGCGAATATCTCGGAGAGTGTTCCGTAAAGAATGAAGCGGATAGCAAGCTCCTTAACGTCGCTTACAGGACCGAGCTTCTCGGTAGCGCGAAGAGCCGAGCCGCCAAGGAAGCCCTCCATAATGGTCATAAGCTCCTGCTCGGAGAGCTTATGTATGCAGGAAAGTGCCTTTGCAAGAATCTCGGAGTGGCTACGGTGAGAACCGAACGAGAAGTCGTTCTGGTCAAGAAGATAAGCCTGACCTACTGCGGCTGCCTCCTGTCCTATGGAAAGGTGAGCAGGACCGGGATAGGTGGTTTCGATACCGTTGTAAAGTCCCTGAGTCTTAATCTGGTTGAGCATTGACTCGAACTCACGAAGAACGGTAATATCGCGGTAAATACGAACAAGGTCGTCGTCGCTGTAACGGCTTCTCTCTTCCTTAATGGTCTTATTGTAGGCGTTTACCGGAATGCTCTTAAAGCTGATTTTACCGGGTGCCAGTGTTTCTTTGGGGTCAACGAATAAACTCTTTGGCATTTTAAATTTCTCCTTTAATTATTTTATATGTGGAAAATAGCTTCGCGGATAATCTCTGCGACGGTGGGGTGCGGGAATACGAGCTTCTTAAGACGGGTGGGGGTAAGCTCGGTATCAATCATCATAGTAGCAGTCATAATTATCTCTGATGCGTAAGAGCCAACCATATGGCATCCGACAAGACGGTTCTTATCGGTATCAACCACGAGCTTAATAAAGCCCTTGCCGCCCTCGTTTTCAGCAAGATAGCGTCCTGCGTAGGACATGGGAAGCTTGATTTCCTTAACCTTCATTCCCTTTTCCTCTGCGGCGTCCTTGCTGTAACCGACGCTAGCTACCTCGGGATCGGTATAAATTACCGAGGGAATTACGTCGTAGCGCATCTCGTCGTTCTTGCCAACCATATGATTTACCGCAACCTCCGCCTCTCTGTACGCGGTATGAGCGAGCATCAGCTTTCCGTTGCAGTCACCGATAGCATAAACGCCGGAAACGTTGGTGCAAAGATGTCTGTCGGTCTTGATTGCTGCTCTGTCCATATCGAGATTTAGAGTTTCAAGACCAATGCCCGCGGTAGAGGGCTTACGGCCTGCGGAAAGAAGAACCTTATCGCAGGCAATCTCCTTCTTCTCGCCGTTTTCCTCGTATATTACGCTGCCCGACTTAACCTCGAGCACCTTAGAGGAAAGCTTGAAGGTCATTCCGCGCTTTACGAAAGCATCGGTAAGAACCTTACAAATCTCGGGGTCGGTAGCACCCGCGATTTTAGGCATCATTTCGATTACCGTAACCGAAACGCCAACGCTTGCAAAGTAGTACGCCATCTCAAGACCGATAACACCGCCGCCGATAACCACAAGCGTCTTCGGGAGCGTCTTTTCGTCAAGAACCTCGCGGTTCGTAAGAACGAAGCCGGAAGCAAGACCTTCTTTAAGACCGGGAACGGGGGGGACTACCGTTTCAGAGCCCGAGGCGATGGTAAGGCGCTTGCCCTCGTAGAGCACGCCGTCAGCCTCAACGGCAAAGCCGTTTTCGCTTCTGCCCTTGACTGTAGCATTTGCCGTAACCACGGTAACCTTATTTGCCTTCATAGTAGCGCCGACACCCGCAACGAGAGTCTTGACTACGCCGTTCTTTCTGTCAACAACCTTTGCGTGATCGTACGTAACGCCGGTTGCGGTAACGCCGAACGCCTCGCTCTCCTTTGCGTGTCTATACATCTTCGAGGAATTCAAAAGGGTTTTCGTGGGAATACAGCCCTCGTTAAGACAAGTGCCGCCGAGTGCCTTTTTCTCAAAGACAGCAACCTTCATTCCCTCCTGAGCCGCACGCTCGGCGCAAAGGTATCCGCCGGGACCGCCACCCACAACTAACAAATCAAAAATTTCCATATCTATTCTCCTTATTTTGCAAGAAGTGCGGTGAAGTTTTCAAGGTTCTTACAAAGATCCTTCTGGAAACGGGAAGCCGGCGAGCCGTCAACGGCACGGTGGTCGTATGTAAGGCTGAGTGTCATTGCGGGGTAAATATCAAACGAGCCATCAGCCTTCTTTCTTACGCGGTCTGTCGTACAGCAGACGCCGAGAATTCCGGTCTGGGGGGGATTGATAACGGGAGTGAAGGACTCAACACCGAGGCTGCCGAGGTTAGAAACCGTAAAGGTCGCACCGCTGAGCTTATCGGGGCTGATATTACCCTCGCGGCACTGTGCGGCAAGCTCCTTTACCTCCTTCGAAATCTGAAGAAGGCTCTTCTCGTCAGCGCGGAAAATGGTAGGAACCATAAGTCCTCTGGGAGTATCAACAGCCACACCGAGATTTACGTGCTTGAAAAGGCGAATATTGTTATCGTCAAGCATGTGAGCATTGAGGTCGGGGTGGTTAAGAAGCGTTCTCGAAACCGCATAGAGAACTATATCGCCAAGCGTAATGCCTGCGAAGTCGCCCTCTGCAGCCTTGAGCATCTTGCGGTAATTAAGAATAGTAGTAGCGTCAAAGGAGTGGGTATGCGTAAGCTGAGCCATAGTAGAAAGCGAGGTGTGCATCGACTTGCTTATTGCACGGCGGATTCCGCTGAACTTAACGTCGGTGTACTCTGCCTCGTCTACTACTGCCTTTGCCGCAGGTGCGACAGCGGGAGCAGCCTCTTCCTTTGCTACGGCGACGGGATTCTCCATAAGCTCTCTGACGTCGCGCTCGATAATTCTTCCGTTAGGACCTGTGGGGGTTGCGAGCGAGGCGTCAACGCCTGCGCGCTCTGCGAGTTTTTTAGCTCTGGGGGAGATAGCGGATTTTGTGCCATCTGTAGCAGTCGTGGCTGCTACGGGAGCTGCCTCCTTCTTTTCCTCCTCCTTTGCTGCGGCGGGTTTTTCCTCTGCCGCGGGTGCGGGTGCAGGTGCTTCTGCGGAATCGGGACGGAGAGCCGAGCAATCCTCACCGGGATTACCGACTGCGCACACGTTTACAAGACAGGGCACTTCGTCACCTTCATTATAGAAAATCTCAAGAAGCGTACCCTCGGCGGTAGATTCACACTCGAAGCTCGCTTTGTCGGTTTCATAGGTAAAGAGAATATCTCCAACCTTTACGGTATCTCCAACCTTCTTTTCCCAAGCGCCGATTATACAGCTTTCCACGGTGATACCGGCCTTAGGCATAACAACAGCATTTGCCAAAACAAATCCTCCTTAAAAATATTAATCGGTTAATTATAACATATTATAACATTTATGTCAATTGTTTTTTAGAAATTTAATCTTATTTTAAATATAGAGCCTACAATATTTTTACGCCGCACTCCTCGCATCTTCGGGCAAAATCATCAGGCAATGGCTCGTCGCTGATGATATAATCCACGTCGGAAAATCCGGCAAAGGTATATGGCATCAGTCGCTTGAGCTTATCCGCACCGCAAAGAACGACGCTGGTTCTCGCCTTTTTTATCACCACACGTTTTACGAGCATATCCGCCTCTGTTCCGCAGGTAAACCCAACCTCGCTCGAGCAACCCGAAACGCCGATAAACGCTAAATCAATATTGATTTTTTCCAGGGTTTCGACGGTATTTATACCCGACACCGAAAGGGTTCTCGGATTCATCATACCGCCGCAAAGATTGACCGTAGCATTCTTCAAACGGCAAAGCTCAAGAGCAATACTCGGGCTGATTGTCGTGATATTAAGGTCCATATCGGGTAGATTTCGCGCGAGAATGATGTTTGACGTGCTGGTATCGAGAAAGACAGAGCTTTGAGGGCGCAAAAGCTTCATCGCCTTTTTCACCATCGAAATCTTTCCCGCGGTGTTCTCCTTCATTCTGATGTTGAACTCTATATCTGCAAGCTGATGCACCGAGCGCACGCCGCCACGGTATTTTGTTATAATACCCATGTCCTCAAGCGCGTTTAAATCTCTGTGCAAGGTCATTAGGGAAACCTCGGGAAAAAGCTCGCGCAGCTCCTGAATGGTAGCAACGTTCTTGCTCTCCACGTATTTTTTTATTTGCTCCTGCCGAATTCGGTTCATAGCGCCTCCTGTTTCGAAGTTTTGATATTTTAACATTTTGTAACATAATTATATCACATCTTTCGCATTTTGTCTATTGACATTTTCAACAATTTATAATAAAATATTGATATAAAATCACCAAAGGAACGGATATGATTAAAAAGCTTAAGTTTTACGTCAGCCACACCGAAAGCCCATACATAAACCTTGCTGCCGAAAATTTTCTTTTCGACACGGTGGATAACGAAACCGTTGTTCTGTACCTGTGGCAAAACCGAAACACCGTTGTAATCGGTAAAAACCAAAATGCCTTTGCCGAGTGCAGAACCGAGCTTTTAGAAAAGGAAGGCGGAAGTCTGGCAAGACGCCTCTCGGGCGGCGGCGCTGTGTTTCACGACCTCGGCAACCTGAATTTCACATTTATTTCTTCAACCGACAATCTGGACGTCGAGAAAAACCTGGAGGTAATACGACGCGCCTGTCTTATAGCCGGTATCCCAACCGAGATTTCCGGACGCAATGATATTTTAGCAGATGGCAGAAAGTTTTCGGGAAATGCTTTTTACAATAGCCGTGGGCGCTCATATCATCACGGTACGCTTCTTATACGCGCAGATATGGAAAAGCTTGGCCGCTACCTCACCCCTCCGAAAGCCAAGCTTGAAACGAAGGGCATCAAGTCGGTAAGGTCAAGAGTAATAAATCTTTCCAACCTTTCGCCCTCTCTTACCTGCGACGCTATGAAGAGCCATCTTCTCACGGCGGCAAAAGATGTTTTCGGCTTTCCGCCCGAAGAGATTGCAGAAATCAGCAATGAAAGTCTCGCCCCGTATGCCGAAAAATTCAGCGACAGAGAGTTTATTTACGGCTCACCAATTCCCTTTGGAATATCCTGCGAGGGTACTTTACCCTTCGGAAGCGTGACGCTAAATCTTTGCGTGAAGAGCGGTCACGTCACAAATTCAAAGCTCTACACAGACGCTCTCGACCCCGAAATTTCCGCGGCGGTGGAACGTGCGCTTACCGCCATTCCCTTTGACCTTTGTGCGATGAGCGATGCGCTTTCAGGGGCGCTCGACAAGAACACCGCAGACGCCCTTATCGGACTTTTATCAGACCGTGTATTTTCATAGCTAAATAAAGAGCGAGGATACCGTTTCGGTTATCCTCGCTGCTCTTTTATGTAGCTTCGGTTAAATTTCTACAAAATGTCTTATATTATATGGGCTTTGCGTTTGCGAGAAGGTACTTCTCGGCTTCAGCGCACCAAAGACCGTTGTTGTTCTCTACTATCCTTGCAAGTCCTTTGTAAAGCTCGTTATCCCGACCAAGCTCAGCAAGGTCGGAAAGAGCAACGAGAGGCATAGAAATGAAGTTGTAAATAAGCTTCTTTCCGCCGGGGATTTTGTCGAGGTTGATAACGGTATCCACAACGGCGTCAAGACCGCCGACGTGAGTAATCATCGCCGTAGGATTGAGTCTGCCGTCGTTCATCATCTCGATGGATTCTATCATATCGTCGGTATTACCGCCGGTGTTTCCGCATATATGCGTAAAGCTGTAATGCACGTGATAGAAGTTGAACAAAGCCGAAAACTCCTTGTTAGTAGGACCTGCAAAGAAGTTAAGGCAGCCGTCAAAGCCAAGCACGCTGTCTGCAAGCTCAATTACAGGCTTTACGGGAGCGTAGACGAAGGCGTCGTCATAGCCCTTGCCGCCCGAGAGCTCCATAAGATACTCGCGCGCGTTTTCAACCTCGTTTGTGTTGACGTAAACGAGCTTAACGCCGTTTTTCGCCGCTTCCTCAACCGTCATAATAGACGCAGCGCGCGAAAGGCGGGCGTTGTCGATATCGGTAACAACGAGAAGTCCGGGCTTGCGGTCACAGTGAATAGCGTAGTCGATAGCGCCAAGACCCATAGGACCTGCCGCAGCCATAAGAATGGTGTTTCCGCCCTCGACTATTCCCATCGTATGTAAATGAGTGGAGTTGTTCGTGTGATAGTTGGTATGGTAACCGCCGATTACGCAGGAAACGGGCTCGGCAAGAGAGCCGTAGAAGTAGGTATCGTTATCGTAGCGGAGAAGACAGTTGCACTCCATAACCTCGTTCGGAATAATAACGTACTGCGAGTTACCGCCAACGTAGCGGTATGAGTAGCCGGGAGCATCAAGCTTGCCCTGCCAACCGATTGCGGGCTGAATTGCAAATCCGTCACCGGGCTTGAATTTATCCTGCCACTTTTTACCGACTGCAAGAATTTCTCCGCAAAATTCGTGGCCGATTATCGTAGGATTCTCTGCAACGTCGTTGGGAACGCGCGCGTGGTCTGCTCCCTGAAGCGCCGCCTTGTGAGTGGACATACAAACGCTATCCGAAATTACTTTTGCAAGGATTTCGTCGTCCTTCATTTCCGGAAGTTCAAATTCTTCAAGACGGAGATCGTTTTTACCGTATATACGGACTGCTTTTGTTTTCATATTATTCTCCTTTATGATAAAGCTGCAAAAAACAGCTTTCTTATATAACACAAGAATTATATCACACCTAAGCTCAAAAGTCAACCTTATGATAATATTATTTATTTCTTGCGTTTGGAAAAGGAAAATATCGGTGTATGCTATTGCTTTTTCAAAACGGTTGTGCTATAATAACTTCATTACCTTGCTCTTTTTTCGGTCTGAAATGAGCATATTGAAACAGGAATATTTTATCTTTGGAGGATAATAGATTATGAAACAGGCTCTTATGTACGGCGCGGGAAATATAGGCCGCGGATTTATCGGTCAGCTTTTCCATATGTCGGGCTATGAAATTTCCTTTATAGACGTTAATATGGACGTAATAAACAAGCTGAATACCGACGGTCAGTATCCTATCTACATCACCGAGGGCGAGGGATACAGCGAATATACCGTTACCGGTGTTCACGGTGTAAACGGACGCGATAACGAGGCTATTGCCGAAGCAATGGCAAATGCCGACATTATGGCAACGGCAGTAGGCGTTAATATTCTTAAATTCATTGCCGCTCCCTTCGCAGGCGGTGTACGTCGCAGAATGGAAAAGGGTATCGAAGCGCCCCTGAACGTCATAATCTGCGAAAATATGATAGAGGCAGATAAGTATTTTGCCGGACTTGTAAAGGAAAATCTTAACGAGGCAGAGTGCCGTTATTTTGACTCTCATATCGCACTTGTCGAGCCCTCTATCGGACGAATGGTTCCCGCAACACCGAAGGAAATTGCAGAGAAAAACCCTCTCGCCGTATGCGTTGAGCCCTACTGTGAGCTTCCTGTTGACAAAAATGCCTTCAAGGGCGAAATTCCCGCCATCAAGAATATGGTCCCCTTTGCTCCCTTTGATTTCTTTATCCGCCGCAAGCTCTTTATGCATAATATGAGCCACGCAATTACCGCCTATTTCGGCAATCTTTGCGGTTATACGTACATCTGGGAGGCAGCGTCCGACCCCAAAGTCCGCGCTCTTGCAATGCAGGCTCTCGCAGATGCGTCAGCGGCGCTTCACCTCGAATACGGAGTTCCCGTGACCGAGCTTGCGTCCTTCTCCGAAAACCTTCTCGAGCGTTTTGAGAACAAGCTTCTCGGGGACACCGTTGACCGTGTAGGAAGGGACACGAAGCGTAAGCTCTCAGAGAATGACCGCCTTGTCGGCACGGCACTTCTTTGCGAAAAGCACGGAATCAATGCTACCTATATTTTGGCAGGCATTGCCGCAGGACTTCACTTCGCTCCCGCAGGCGACGACTCCTCTATCGAGGTTTCCGAGGACGCAAAGAAGAACGGCGTATTCCACGCACTCGAAACCTATTGCGGAATTTCAAAGGATTCGCAGATGGCAAAGACTATCGCCGATTTCTATGCAAAAATAGCGGCAAAAACGCCTATCAGCGAAATCATAAAATAATCCTATCTGATAGACCGAAGAGGACTTATGGAACCGCATGAAATTATAGGACAGATACTTAGTATCGCCGCGATGGGCTGCAACATTTTATCCTATCAGAACAAGAGCCAAAAGCACCTTCTTGTTTTTCAGCTTTTGGGCGGAACTCTGTTTGCGATAAGCTTTTTCCTACTCGGAGCAACGGTTGGCGCTATCCTTAACCTGATTGCCGTCATTCGCGCGCTTATGTTTCTTTTCTCGGAAAAGCTTAAAATGTCGCACCCTTTATGGCTCTTTGTCTTTATCGTCAGCTACGTCACGGTTTACATACTCACCTTTACCGTTTTCGGCACGAAGCCAAGCTTGGTTAATTTCTTGGTTGAAATTCTTCCCGTCATCGGTATGACGGCTCTTTCGGTTGGATTTATGCTTGAGGATTCGTCAAAGGTTCGTATGCTCGGACTCGTTTCCTCTCCGGCGTGGCTTATCTATAATATCTATTACCTGTCCGTCGGCGCAATAATATGCGAATCTCTCAGCCTTATCTCCATATTTATCGGCATACTACGCCACGATAAAAAGCAAGAAATGCATTAATCGCCTCACAGTCAAAAAAGCCTCGGCTTACGCCGAGGCTTTTTTATTATGTTGTAATTTCCAACCGAAAATTAGTCGAAGAGACTACCCTCAGACAAAGTGATTCTGTTAACGTAAACAGAGCCTTTGAACATCCAAGTTAAGTGTGTAAGGTCAGAAATCTTGGTAGAGCTACCGAAGCCGGCATTAGTTACGTAATCAGCGCTTATAATACCACCGTTCTCAGTATATGCGGTAACGGTGCCACTGTTCTCGTCAATAACGAAATGTACCGTGGTAAAGGCGGGAGCAGTAGAGTTATACTCATTTACAGTCGTAACCGCTTTACCTCCAACCGAAAGAGTTCCGTCGCTTGCGATATCAAAGAACTTCAAATTAGGCTTTGCAGAGGTATGAGCATAGGTCTGAGCGAAATAGCACGCTGAAGCAAAGTCCTCGCCACGGTTAGGATCCAGTGCTACAGAGATGGAAATTGTCATCTTACCGTCGGTGAGGAAGTTAGCAGGCGCTCCTGAAAGTCTATTGTAGATAGCCATAAACTCGCTTCCGTAATCTTCATTCGTACCGGGATTAAGATACAAATAACCCTTGTCGATAGTAACGCGGTCATCTTGTGCAGCGTTGTTGTCAACTTCTTTAGCATTATTCCAAGCGGTGCCGATAGCCGTGAGGGCTCTGAATGACCATAAGTATGCAGCATTTGCAATCTGCGCATTGGAATCCTGAGTAGCAAACGGTACATCAGTATTGATAGCGCCATCCAAGTACAAGTTGTATTCACGATACTCGGGAGATTGAGTGGTGTCTTTTAGCACCATTTCGCTGGCAGGATTGGAATACGTGCTGTAAATCGAAGAGAAGGACCTAGTATTTCCATTACGAACAAAGTCCCATTCCGTCCTTGCGCCAGTATATGTATCTAAATCAAGGTTAGCCAAATTCAGACCGGTAACGTTGTTTTTATGGGTTCTTCCACCATAAGAACCGGTGTGCACGAAAACTTTATCCTCGAGGTCCTCACCGTAGTAGAAGTAACGGGATACACCCTCTGCAACCTGGATAGTGGTATCAGTGACAGCATTGAAGCTCATACCATAAAGCGTCGCGGGATACTTTGCGAAAACGCTGGTATCAGCGGCGGGTACGTTTACTGTAGTACCGACCTTCGCGATGGCCTTTTTGTTCTCAGCAGCACCGCCGAACACTACCATACCGTAGTCGATAACGCCGTTCTCGTCAGCAAGAGCATAGTCGCCCTTGTAGCCGAATGCGTCCTGTGCAGCAGCGCCGAAGTTAATCATTGCTGCAACTGCGTTTGCGAGCTTGGTGCCGGGCTTTTCAACCTTTGTCTTTATAGCATACTCAAGGATACTGTAAGTGGTGGTGTCCTGAGCCTCAGCCTCGCCGTCAACGAATGCTGCGATCTCGTAGATGTCACCGATCTCCTTTGCGGAAATCTTGGTGTACTTGAATGCTACGCATCCGTCGGGAGTCTCCTCGTCCGCGGTAAGATCCGCGTCAGCGATAACCTTATCACCGCCAACGGTGATGTAAACCTTCTCAAGTGCCTCTGCCTCGTCAGCACAAACACCGGTATAATCTACAGCAACGAGAAGATATACGTTGCTTGCAAACTCAAGGTTTGCGTGGGTAATCTCAAGCTTTGCAGCCTCGCCCTCTGCTGCGGGCATAATGCCGAGCATTGCGGTAAAGAGCATTGCAAATATAAGAGTGAAAGCTAAAATTCTTTTCATTTCATTTCCCTCCTTACTGATCGAGCTCAGCTGCGAACCAGCCGCCGTTAAGAATATCTCTTTCAGCGTC
>JAFVXK010000037.1 GCA_017501175.1 Clostridia bacterium
ATACCTCTTTCGGTAGCGAGGCGGGGGATGATGGTTTCAAGCATTTCGTTTGCTTCAAGGTCGATTTCGTGCAAACGAGTATTCAACTTTCCTTCGGTTAACAGAGTGATGTACCTTCCGCGACGGTGTTGCTTGATGTAGTCAAGGTGCATCTGTCCATATTTGCCGATCTGATAGTCGGTCTGTTCGGGAAGGGGTACGTTAGGAATAAGGTGTCCGTTTTCTTCGTGATAAGTCCCAGCAAGGTTTTCATACAATGTTTTCATTACAGTATCTCCATTCAAATAAATATTTGCGATATACTGTATCGATTGTCTTTACCACTATTTTTTGAAACCTTCGTTATGGGACATCAAGAGAAGTCAGCGCACCGAAAAACGCAAGACTCCAATTGTCGCCAAACAAAAACGTTGATTTTAGAGAACTCTCCTACACCAGACGTGGAATCTTCGTTTTTACCGTAAATTCTCAGTCTGGTGTCAAAAGTGAAAAAGGGTGCAAAACCCCCTATAAAAACAGAGAGCTTCTTCTAAAATCTATATTCGTTTTTGCTTGGCATCTTTATTATATCACCATTTATCAAGTTTGTAAACATTTTTTTGAATTTTTTAATATACAAAAATATCATAAAGCAAAAAAGCGACCCGTCCATAATGAACAGATCGCATTTTATTGAATTTTATTTGAAGAATCTTTCGAATACGCCCTTTTTGCGCGCCGAGTTTTTCTCACCGAGCGATTCTGCAAAGGAGCGAAGAAGCTTCTTTTGCTCACCCGTGAGATTTTTCGGTGTTTCAACGAGAACGGTTATAATGAGGTCGCCGCGGCGCTTCGAGTTAATGTCGGGAATACCCTTGCCTCTCAGGGTGAAGGTCGCGCCCGATTGAGTGCCCTCGGGAATCTCGTATTTTTCAGGCTTTCCGCCAAGTATGGGAATCTCAATTTCCGCGCCCAGAGCCGCCTCGGTGAAGCTAATCGGCACGTCGCAGTAGAGGTTATTTCCGTCCCTTGTGAAGAGCTCGTGATTTTTAACTCTTACCTCAATAATGAGGTCACCGTTATCACCGCCGTTTCTTCCGGCAGAGCCCTGACCTCTGAGAACTATCCTCTGCATTGAGTCAATTCCCGCAGGGATTGAAACCTCAAGCTTCTTGTTGACCTTAACAAAGCCCTTTCCGTTACAGTTCTTGCAGGGGCTCTTTATAATCTTACCCGTACCGCGACAGTCCTGACACTGACGCTGGGTCTGCATATATCCGAGCATCGTCTGCTGCTTGACTGTAACGCTTCCCGTACCGCGACAGGTAGCGCAGGTTTCGGGCTTCGTGCCCTTTTCGGCTCCCGTAGAGTCACAGTCGGGACACCCCTCAACGCGCGCAAACGTTATATCCTTCTTACAGCCAAAAGCTGCTTCCTCGAAATCTATCGTGATGCGAGTTGCAACGTCCTCTCCGTCAATCGGCATATTGCGTCTTGAACGCGAAGAGCCGCCGCCACCGCCAAAGAATGAGGAGAATATGTCACCGAAATCAAAGTCACCGCCACCAAAGCCGCCGAAGCCAGAGCCGCCGCCCATCGAGGGGTCAAACGCCGCGTGACCGAACTGGTCGTACTTAGCGCGCTTATCCTTATCCGAGAGAACGTCGTACGCCTCGTTAGCTTCCTTGAATTTCGCCTCGGCTTCCTTGTCGCCGGGGTTCATATCGGGGTGATATTTCTTGGCAAGACCTCTGTACGCCTTCTTTATTTCATCGTCCGAAGCGCCCTTTGATACGCCGAGGACTTCATAATAATCTCTTTTATTTTCTGCCATTAAACAATCTGCCTTTCTCCGAGAGAATAGGCGTTTGGGCTACCCGTGTTAAATTAACGCGCAAATTTCTCGCTCGCGGGTGCTCTCCCTTTTCGCCTTTATGGCGGAGCGCAAAGCCGCGCTCCGCCACGTTTTGTAAACTATGGTTTGCTTTTAGCTCTATTAGCCGTTGGTTTTGTCCTCGAAATCAGTTCCGTAAACGTTTCCGTCGCCGTCAGCCTGCGCTCCGCCTTCAGCTCCTCCTGCCTGTGCCTGCTCCTTGTAAATCTTCTCGGCAATGGGGTAGAACGCCTTCTGAAGTGCATCGGTGTCAGCCTTTATGGCCTCAACGTCACCCGACTCGATAGACTTCTTCAGCTTCTCGATTGCCTCGTTTACGGGAGCCTTGTCAGCATCGGTAATCTTGTCGCCGAGGTCTGCCATGCTCTTCTCAATCTGGAAGATTGTGCCCTCTGCCTGATTCTTTGCCTCAACGGCTTCCTTCTGCTTCTTATCCTCGTCGGCAAACTTCTCAGCCTCGCGGACAGCCTTCTCAATATCCTCCTTCGACATATTGGTAGAGGAAGTGATGGTGATGTGCTGCTCCTTACCCGTACCCTTGTCGCAAGCAGTTACGTTAACGATACCGTTTGCATCGATGTCGAAGGTAACCTCAATCTGAGGAACTCCGCGGGGTGCAGAGGGAATACCGTCAAGCACGAATCTGCCAAGAGTGGTATTGCCTGCCGCCATCTCGCGCTCACCCTGAAGAACGTGAATTTCAACAGAGGTCTGTCCGTCAGCCGCAGTAGAATAAACCTGGCTCTTCTTTACGGGAATTGTGGTGTTACGCTCGATTATCTTGTTGAACACACCGCCAAGCGTTTCAATACCGAGAGAAAGGGGAGTAACGTCAAGAAGAAGAACGTCCTTAACGTCGCCGCCGAGAACGCCGCCCTGAATTGCAGCGCCGATAGCTACGCACTCGTCGGGGTTGATGCCCTTAAAGGGCTCCTTGCCCATAAACTTCTTAACTGCTTCCTGAACCGCGGGGATTCTCGTCGAGCCGCCGACAAGAAGCACCTTCGATACCTGTGAGGGAGAAAGTCCCGCGTCGGCAAGAGCCTTCTTGGTGGGGACTATCGTAGCTTCTACGAGGTCTGCGGTAAGCTCGTCAAACTTAGCACGGGTGAGGGTTGCCTCAAAGTGCTTGGGTCCGGTCTGGTCTGCGGTAATGAAGGGAAGCGAAATCTCGGTGGACATAACGCCGGAGAGCTCAATCTTTGCCTTTTCAGCTGCGTCCTTAAGTCTTTGATGCGCCATTTTGTCTTTTCTGAGGTCGATGCCGCCGTTCTCACGAGCAAAGCTGTCAGCCATCCAGTTAACTATTCTCGCATCGAAGTCATCACCGCCGAGCTTGTTGTTTCCTGCGGTTGCAAGAACCTCGAAAACTCCGTCGGATATGTCAAGAAGCGAAACGTCAAATGTACCGCCGCCGAGGTCGAAGACCATAATCTTCTGCGACTCCTCTTTGTCCATACCGTATGCAAGAGCAGCAGCGGTGGGCTCGTTTATAATTCTCTTAACCTCAAGGCCTGCAATCTTTCCTGCGTCCTTGGTTGCCTGACGCTGTGCGTCGGTGAAGTATGCGGGAACGGTGATAACCGCGTCGGTAACGGTAGTTCCAAGATAAGCCTCGGCGTCAGCCTTGAGCTTTTGGAGAATCATTGCCGAAATCTCCTGGGGAGTGTATTTCTTGCCATCGATGTCAACCTTAGTGTCAAGTCCCATATCTCTCTTGATAGAGCTTACGGTCTTGTCGGGGTTAGTAACCGCCTGACGCTTTGCAACCTGACCTACAAGACGCTCACCCGTCTTTGTAAAAGCAACTACCGAAGGAGTAGTTCTCGCACCCTCGGGGTTGGTTATAACGATGGGCTCGCCGCCCTCGAAAACTGCAACGCAGGAGTTGGTAGTACCTAAATCAATTCCTATAATCTTTCCCATAATAAATTCCTCCAAATATATGTTATGTTTTTATATTCTTTTCTATCAGTTTGCCGTCTTTACCATAGCAAAGCGGATAACTCTCTTGTTTTTCTTGTAGCCCTTCTCAAAGACCTCTACAATTTCGCCCTCGCCAAACGCGTCGTCCTCTACGTGCATAACAGCGTTGTGAAGGTTTGGGTCAAAGCTCTCGCCGACAGCACCGACTGCCTCAATTCCCATAGATGAGAATGCCGCCGAAACCGCCTTCAAGGTCATACCGAGCCCCTCTTTAACCTTTTCACCGTCGTCGTAGCCGGTTGCGCGCTCAAGGTTGTCAATAATAGGAAGCAGCTCTGCAACCGTGTCGGCAAGTGCTGACTCGTAGGTCGCGTCGCGTTCCTCTCTCGAACGGCGTCTGAAATTATCGTACTCCGCCGCCATTCTCAGATATTTGTCGTCCCTTTCCTTAATTTCAGCCATCAGCTTTTCTATCTCGGAGAGAAGCTCTTCCTCGCGTGTCAGCTCCTTGTTCTCTGCGTTTTCTTCACACGCCTCCCCCTCTTTTACGGTATTTTCGAGAGTTTCGTCGATTTTATCCTTATTTTCCATTCCTGCCTCCGTTTTCTTTAAATGGCTCGCCAAGAAGATTATCCTCGTCAACCATTCGGTCAAGCCCCGTCGCAAGACGGTTTAGCATTCCTATAACCTTTTCGTAATTCATTCGCTTCGGTCCGATAACTCCAACCGCGAGCTGCTTTCCGCCAACCGTCACGTTCTTGAAAATCAGCGTCGTATCCTTCATAGCGTCCGAGGAATCCTCGTTTCCGATATAGACGTTTATTCCGTCCTCGGTTGTCGTGTGCGAGGATATAACGTCGAGGATTTTATCCTTTTCCTCAAGCACTCCGAGCAAGTTCCTGAACTTTGCCGTGTCGGAATATTCGGGATACTGAAGGAGATTGGTAACTCCGTCGAGCTTAATATCGGCGGTGTCAAGCTCACTCATGGTTTCGTAGATTACCTTGACCGTCGGGTGAACCATAGCTCCGAGCGAGCCCATAATGCTCTCCAGCTTGACGATAATAGGCATCGTTATTGCGTCGCTCTCAAGGTTTACAAGATAGAGGTTAAGCGCCTCGGTGAACCGTCTCAGCTCGTCGGCTGAAAGAGGGAAGGACAGATGAATGGTCTTTGCCTTAACAATGTCGCCCGAGAACATCATAACGAGAAGAAAATCACGCGCAGAGAGGTGAACGCTGTCAAACTTGTTAATTCTGACCTTTCCCGCGCCCGACTTGAAAGCAATTCCCATATAATCGGTAAAGGAAGAGGCAAGCTTCGACGCCTCGGACAAAATCTCGTCCATCTCCGATAGCTTATAGCGCAGTCTTTCGTTTATCTCGTCTATTTCATACTTGGTCTGACTGTATTGCTCAATCAGGGTGTCAACGTAGAAGCGGTAGCCAAGCTCCGAGGGAACTCTTCCCGCTGAGGTGTGGGGCTGGACGAGGTATCCCATCTCCTCAAGCTCCGCCATCTCGTTTCTGATGGTCGCCGAGGAGCAGGAAATCATCGCCTCCTGCGAAAGATACTTCGAACCGACAGGCTCACCGTGATTGATATGCGCGTCCACGATAGCCTTCAGAATCTGCATTTTTCTTGCCGAAAGCCCTGAATAATCCATTTTTACCTCCCACAACCGTTTTTTAGCACTCTTTGATGTCAAGTGCTAAACCTGACACTAATAATATAATATATTTTTTACCCCGTGTCAAGCATTTTAGCAACAAAAATTGTGAACGTTTTGTTAATATTTAGCTGTCGAGCACTTCAAGTGCTAATTTGCACCGAAATATTGCCCGCTCTTGTTCAAATAATTTAATTAACCTTTAAACTGTGTTCTTATATTATTAACTTTTATAAGTTACAATATAGTATAAAATATTGCGGAGAAATATATGTTAGATGATATGAAATATTATCTTTCTCTTAATCTAAAGGATTACGAGAACATTGGTATTAACTTTGAAATAAATAAATTTCTGCTTTTCTTGGGAATTGCGCTTTGCGTGGCTACCTTTGTAATAAGCAGAAAAAGAGCCTTGCTTTCGGATACCGTAAAACAGCTCTTCCGCCACGGCGCGACAAGCGAAGAGGGAGCAAAAACGCTTTCAGAGCTTGGTCTTTCGGGCTCTTCGAGCATTAAGCGCGCGCTGTCAACCGATTCTCAGCTGAGAAAAATGGTCAGCTTTGTCGGTGAGAAAAAGCTCTCATACGAGGAGTATATTGCGCTTTCTAAGGAAAAGCAAAAAACCGCTGACATACCAGATTTCAAAACGGCGCGCTTCTATATTCCCGAGGCGTCGCTTGACCGAGCGAAGCGAGTTTATAACGGATACAGCGCCTCTCTTTTAAACACTGTTTTGATTTGCATCTTCTTAATTTCGGTTACGGCTTGTCTGATTATGCTCTCGCCAAGCATTGTCGAATTTGTCAACTCCGCGCTAGCTCCTTGACGTCAAAACTAAAAAAACACCCGTGTTAAGTCTTTCGGCTCTTCACGGGTGATTTCTTTTTTAGATTTTAGCAAACGTCCATTATGATTGGAAGAATCATCGGGCGGCGCTTGGTTTCCTTATAGATATATTTTGCAAGGTCGTCCTTGACTACGTTCTTTATCTGCACGGCATCGCGCACTCTCTTACCGAGCATTACCGAAAGCGAGGTCTCAACAACCTTTTTCGCGCCCATTATAAGAAGCTCAGCCTCCTTAACGTAAACGAAGCCGCGCGAAACAATGTCGGGGCCCGAAACTATCATTCCGTAGCTGAGGTCAAGTGCCATTACGACAACGACAAGACCGTCCTCAGCGAGATGCTTCCTGTCGCGGAGCACCACAGCTCCAATATCTCCGACTCCCGAGCCGTCAACGAGTATTTTACCCGCGGGGACGCTTCCGTTAAAGCGCACTCCCTTTTTATCTACCTCAAGAACCTGTCCAATCTCGGAAATGAATATATTCTTTGAGGGAATTCCCATAAACTCGGCAATATCCTTGTTTGCGTAGAGGTGACGGAACTCACCGTGTATCGGCATAAAATATTCTGGGCGCAGAAGCGCTAAAAGAAGCTTAATCTCCTCTCGGCAGGCGTGTCCCGAAACGTGAACGTCCTCAACAGAGTCGTTAACAACTCTGACGCCCGAGCGTATGAGCGCGTTTATAATCTTATTTACGAGCTTCTCATTGCCGGGAATAGCCGACGCGCTGAGAACGACGACGTCCTCGGTGGTAAGCTTAACCTTTTCGTGCTCGGCAAAGGCAATTCTATACAGCGCCGACATAGGCTCGCCCTGGCTTCCGGTAGTTATCAGAGTAATATCCGAGGGTCTGTATCTTTTTATATCGGCAACGTCTATCAGCACTCCGTCAGGAAGGTCCATATATCCGAGCTCCGCAGCAGCGCCAATGACGTTAACCATACTCCTGCCGAGTATGGCAACCTTTCTGCCGTGCTTTGCCGAGGCGTCAATTATCTGCTGAACCCTATGCACGTTTGAGGAGAAGGTAGCAATTATCAGCCTCTTGTCCTCGTACTGAGCGAAAATTCTCTCAAGCGACGAGCCAACCGTTCTCTCAGAGGGCGTAAAGCCCTGTCGCTCGGCGTTGGTGGACTCGCATAGCAGGAGCTTTACACCCTCCCTGCCAATCTCGCCAATTCTCGTCAGGTCCATAATCCTGTCGTCGATAGGGGATACGTCGAGCTTGAAGTCACCCGAATGGAAAACAGTACCGACGGGAGTTCTGAGCGCTATCGCGCAGGCGTCGGCGATAGAGTGATTTACGTGAATAAACTCTGCCTTGAAAACGCCGAGATTTATAACGTCGCCCGCCTCGACAGTGTAAAGGTCGGGGTCGTTTGGCGGTCTTATCTCGTCGAGCTTTCCTTCAAGTATTCCAAGAGAAAGCCTCGTGCCGTAAACAGGAGCGTTTATTTCGCGTAAAAGATAGGGTATTGCACCTATATGGTCCTCGTGGCCGTGGGTCACAAGAATAGCCCTTACCTTATCGGCATTTGCCTTGAGATAGGAAAAATCGGGGATTACAAGGTCAATTCCCGGCATCTCCTCGTCGGGAAATCCCATTCCGCAATCTATTACGACAATATCGTTTCCGTACTCAAAAAGGGTTATATTCTTGCCTATTTCCTGAAGTCCGCCAAGAGAAATCACCTTCAGCTTTCCGCTTCTTTCGTGAGTGGGAGCTTTTTTCTTTTGCGGAAGCGTCTTTTGCGGCTCTATGATTTCAAATGAAGCTGACCTGTCATTTCGACTTGTCGGTTTTTCACTTTTCTTTTCGTATAGCGGCGTTTTCGCCTTTTTGTTGCCGTCTATCCTCTTTGACTCGGCTGTCCTTGCCGTCTTTCTTGTCTTTTGAGGACGTGTGACGTCTTTTCCGGGCTTTTTTGCCTTTTCCTTGACGAAAACCGTCTTTTTTTCATTCTTTTTTTCTTTTTGCATCTATTTACCTTTCATAAGTTAAAGAGACCGACAAAAGCCGTGCCGATCTCTGACAAATATGTATCTCTGCCATATGGCGAGCGCGACAAAAATTAAGACTTACGTAGCTTTCGGGCATAGGGGAAGTATGGGGCTTTTTGAAATCAAAACGCCCCTTCCGTATATTTTAACCCGTACCCGTGTCGAGTTTTTAAAAACCTTTTCTTCTTTGGAAAGTATATAACCTGAAGCTTAATTTTATTCGCCATTACTTAAAATAAGTTTAAAATGTAAAGTTTAATTTACTTATTTTCTTCCGAAAAGTCTTCCGAAGAAGCCAACCTTACGCTCTTCCTCGCCCTCTGCCTTCTCGGTCTCGGGAGCGATTTCCTTTGCGGGAGCTGGCTCTTCCTTGGTCTCTTCCTTTATTTCTGCCCCTTCGGCTTCGGGGGGCGTGAGCTTTTCAGTTACTTCCTTTCTTGCCCTCTTCTTTTTCTCGGGAACTGCAACCTCGAAGGAATCGTCAAAGAGGTCGTCAAGAGAAATGCCGAAGAGCGCCTTTATTTCGAGGAGCTTCGGAATTTCGGGATAGGATACTCCCGACTCCCACTTATAAACCGACTGTCTTGACACGCCTATCGCCTTTGCGAAGCCGTCCTGGGTAAGTCCCTTTGTCTTTCTGAGTATTGCAAGCTTTTCTTTAAACGTCATTTTCTTTCTCCGTTTCTGCCGTGTGGCTTTTTATCACTTTTGAAGTTGGTCGTATATGTCGAGATATTCGTTATAGGAAGCGTAGGTAGGGGAATTAAGGCGCCAGCCCGTCTCCTCCTCGAAAAGCGCTATTTCAAGGGTTGTTTTCTGGGTTTTTTCTCCGTAAACGATTTCTACGCCGACGGTAACGTAAACGAGCTGTCCCTTAGAGCCTTTAACCGTGATGCCGTCAAGGTCGTAGGTCGCCTCGCCCTTCAGCATATTCTCATACTCCGAATACACCATTATATAGTCGGGCTTTATCACGTAATCCGGAGCTCCACCCTCGGTGTATTGCTGATAATATCTTGCAAGGGTTGAAGAGCCGTTTTGAGTAAATGTTCCCGAGAACGAGCCCGCAAACATTCTCTCCGAATGAGCCTCGGAGAAGACCTTCTTGGTTATGGTTTTGAGGTCGGAAAGCGTTGAAAAACCAAGCTCAATAAGATGCGCCGGGTCAGCCTCAAAGTAAACTCCGACGTTTCTTTCGGAATATTCGAGGTATCTTACTCCCTCGCCGTAATATATATCGTTTAAGGGAATGGACGCCGCGATAAGCTCTTTTGCGGCAGCCTTAACCTCTTCCTCGTCGTATTTTCTGTCGCAGGAAATAAGAGAGAGGGGAAGAGCCGCTATTATAAGAAGTATCGCCGTCAATTTAAGGAGATTTTTCATCATACTCCGTCCTCCTCGTCGGCATCGGACTCTCTTTTGGCTTCTTCTGCCTTTGTAACAGCCTCGTTTTCCTCGGCTATGTCCTTGTCGATGCTCTCGGTGTCCTTGTCAATCTCCTCCTGCTTTTCGAGCCTCGTTGCGTTATTGATATAAGCACCGTCCGCAAGACGCATAATTATTACACCGGTTGCGGTTCTCGAATAAACGTTAACCGATTCAACGGGAGTTCTTATAATAGTTCCCTCGTTGGTGATAAGCATAATATCGTCGTCGTCGGCAACGGTTATTACAACGGCAAGCTTGCCTGTCTTTTCGGTGATATTGTGACAGGTAACGCCGCGTCCGCCGCGGTTTTTCATTTGACGGAAGTCAGAGAAGAGGGTTCTCTTACCCATACCGCCCTCGGTTATGGTGAGCATCTTCCTCTCCTCGTCAACGACGCAAACTCCAACGACGTAATCGTCCTCGGAAAGAGTGATACCGCGCACACCGCGCGCACCGCGTCCCATGCATCTGACGTTGTTCTCATCAAATCTTACGGCAAGACCGTTTCTGGTTGCGATAATAAGGCTCTCCTCGCCCGTTGTGTGTCTGACGAAGATAAGCTCGTCGTCATCGTCGAGATTGATAGCAATCTTTCCACGGCGGCGCTGATACTCGAATTCCGAAAGAAGAGTTCTCTTTATAACGCCCTTTTTCGTTACCATCGTGAGATACTCGCCCTCGATAAACTCCTTGATGGGAATTATCGCGGTGACCTTCTCGCCCTCTGTCAGCTCAATAATGTTGACGAGGTTCGTTCCCTTTGCCGTTCTTGACGCCTCGGGAATTCTGTAAGCCTTCTTTGAATACACGCGTCCCTTGCTCGTGAAGAACATAAGGTGAGAGTGAGAATTGGAAACTATAACGTCCTCGACGTAGTCGTCCTCCTTGGTAGTCATACCTATAATACCCTTGCCGCCTCTGTTCTGAGCCGAATATACGTCGGCTCTCTGACGCTTGATGTAGCCGGTATGAGAAACCGTGATAACGCAGGTATGTCTGTCAATGAGGTCCTCAAGGTCAATCTCGTCAACCGCCTCGCAAAGCTCGGAGCGGCGAGCGTCGCCGTACTTTTTCTTGATTTCCTCAAGCTCACCCTTCAGTATCTCGCGGACCTTGCCCTCGTCGGCAAGTATAGACTCAAGCTCTGCCACAATTTCGACAAGCTTCGCTATTCTGTCCTCAACCTTCTGTCTTTCGAGTCCCGAAAGCTTACCGAGTGTCATCTCGACGATAGCCTGAGCCTGTGCATCGGAGAGGTTAAATCTCTCAATAAGTGCCGTCTTTGCCGCGGGAATAGATGCCGAGGACTTAATGATTTTTATAACCTCGTCAATATTGTCAATAGCAATCTTGTAGCCCTCGAGAATGTGCATCTCGCGAAGCGCTTTGTCAAGGTCAAACTGCGTTCTCTTTACGATAACTTCCTTTTGGAAGCCAATGTACTTGTCAAGAATCTGAGGAAGATTCATAGTCTTAGGCTCACCGCCGTCTATGACGAGCATATTTACAGAGCAGGTGTCCTGAAGCTGAGTGTACTTATAGAGCTGATTGAGTATATACTCGGAGTTTGCGTCGCGTCTGTACTCGACAACGATACGCATACCGCCTCTGCCAGACTCGTCGCGGAGTGCAGTAAGTCCCTCTATCTTCTTATCGCGGTGAAGGTTTGCAATACTCTCAACGAGCATTGACTTATTTACCATATAGGGAATCTCGGTAAATACAATCTGATGCTTTTCCTCGTTTATCTCGGCTCTGGCTCTGATATAAACTCTGCCCTTACCGGTTTCGTATGCCTCGCGAATTCCGCGCGAGCCGTAAATGATAGCGGCAGTGGGGAAGTCGGGACCTTTGATAAACTGCATAAGCTCGTCAACCGAGCACTCGGGGTTGTCTATTCTGTAAACCGTTCCGTCAACCACCTCTGTGAGATTGTGAGGGGGGATATTAGTCGCCATACCGACGGCAATACCGACAGAGCCGTTTACAAGCAGGTTCGGGAAGCGAGAGGGAAGGACCGTCGGCTCGTCGCGCGTGTTGTCGAAGTTTCTCACCATAGGAACGACGTTTTTCTCAATGTCGGTCATCATATGGTTAGCCATACGGCTCATTCTCGCCTCGGTGTAACGGTAAGCTGCAGGCGGGTCGCCGTCCACGTTACCGAAGTTTCCGTGTCCCTCGATGAGAGTGTAGCGAAGAGAGAAGTCCTGCGCCATTCTTACCATAGTTCCGTAAACGGCAGAGTCACCGTGCGGGTGGTATCTACCGAGAACGTTACCGACAGTCGTTGCCGACTTTCTGAAGGGCTTGTCATGAGTGAGGTTATCCTCGTACATAGCGTAGAGAATACGCCTCTGTCCCGGCTTCATACCATCTCTAACGTCGGGAAGAGCTCGTGAGGTAATAACGCTCATTGAATACTCAATAAAGGAGCTTCTTACCTCCTTTTCCATATCTCTTTCCTCTATTCTCTGTAAGGGAAATTCGATATCGGCACTTTTGTATGTATGTTCCATTATAATTTCCTTTCAAAACCGTCGAAAATGTAAACTATTATTTGCATTTTCGCTTATATATCGAGGTTTTCAACAAACTTCGCATTAGCCGTGATAAATTCACGCCTCGGCTCAACCATATCACCCATAAGAACCGAGAATATCTCGTCGCACTTTATAGCGTCCTCGATAGTTACCTTGAGAAGAGTTCTGGTTTCGGGGTTCATAGTGGTATCCCAGAGCTGCTCGGGGTCCATTTCTCCAAGACCCTTGTATCTCTCGGATTGAACGCCTACCTTTCCAAGCTCCTCGACGCACTTTTCCTTTTCCTCCTCGGAGAAGGCGTAGCGCAAATTCTTTCCCTTATAAACCTTATAAAGCGGGGGCTGTGCAAGGTAGATGTGTCCCTCCTCGATAAGCTGCTTCATATGGCGGAAGAAGAAGGTCAGAAGAAGTATTCTTATATGCGAGCCGTCAACGTCGGCATCCGCCATAATTACA
The DNA here is from genome assembly GCA_017501175.1 of Clostridia bacterium. The sequence goes on from JAFVXK010000037.1 coordinate 12,745, forward strand.
ATCTTGCCGTAGCGAAGCTTATTTATGTCGAAGTCGTCGCCAATTCCACAGCCGAGAGCTTGAATGATAGGAATAATCGATGTGTTTGAATAAACCTTATCAAGTCTTGACTTTTCAACGTTGAGAACCTTTCCTCGAAGAGGCAGAATAGCTTGGAAACGGCTGTCGCGGCAGTTCTTTGCAGAGCCACCCGCAGAATCTCCCTCTACGAGATAAACCTCGGTGTATCTTGAGTCGCGCTCGTTACAGTCTGCAAGCTTTCCGGGAAGTGTCGAAACCTCAAGAGCATTCTTCTTTCTTGACATCTCACGGGCACGTCGGGCAGCCTCTCTTGCCCTGTTTGCCGCCATTGCCTTTTCTATTATCATCTTTGCAGATGCGGGATTTTCCTCAAGGAATTCCGAGAGCTTCTGTGAAACAATGTTATCAACAAGTCGGCGGATTTCGGAGTTACCGAGCTTTGCCTTTGTCTGCGACTCAAACTGCGCGTCGGTGAGCTTTACAGAAATAATAGCCACAAGTCCCTCGCGCACGTCGTCGCCCGAAAGTCCCTTGTCATCGCCCTTTATAATTCCCTTATTTCTTCCGTAGTCGTTTATTGCCTTTGTGAGAGCCGATTTAAAGCCTGTTTCGTGAGTACCGCCCTCAATTGTTGACATATTGTTAGCAAAGGATATTATGGTTTCGTTATAGCTGTCGTTATACTGCATAGCGACCTCTGCTATCGAGCCGTCCTCTTCACCCTTCATATAAATGATGTCGGGGTGAACGGGATTTCCGCGCTTTTCGTTGTTAAGATACTCGACGAATGAAACTATACCGCCCTCGTAGTGAAGAATTTCCTCACGCTCTCGACCCTCGCGCTTGTCTGTCAGTATTATCTTAACGCCTGCATTAAGGAATGCCTGCTCTCTCATTCTCGTGAGAAGAATGTCGTAATCGAACACGGTTTCCTCAAATATCGTCGGGTCGGGCTTAAATCTTACCGAAACGCCGTGTCTGTCGCTATCGCCCTCGCACTTGAAGGGACGTGCAACCGCACCGCGCTCAAATCTTTCGGTGTATCTTTTGCCGTCACGGCAGTTTTCAACCTCGAGCCACTCGGAAAGGGCGTTAACAACCGACGCGCCGACGCCGTGAAGACCGCCGGCAATCTTATATCCCTCACCGCCGAACTTTCCACCCGCGTGAAGAACGGTATAAATGACCTCAAGCGTCGGAAGTCCGAGCTTCTCATTCATACCCGAGGGAATACCTCTTCCGTCGTCCTCAACCGAAATACTGTTGTCCTCGTTAATATCAACCTTTATACAGCTGCAATAACCGGCAAGAGCCTCGTCAATTGAGTTATCGACTATCTCATAAACGAGATGGTGAAGACCGCGAATAGACGTTGTACCTATATACATTCCGGGTCTTTTTCTTACAGCCTCAAGTCCCTCGAGAACCTGTATTTGACTGTCGTCATACCCATTCTTTTCTACTTCGTTTGCCATTTTTATCTCCTTTTACTCGGAATAATTATCGGTATTTCCGTCAGCTCTTATTTTAAGTCCGACAGATGAAATTCTTGAAAGCTTTACAAAGGATTTTTTATTTTCTTCATAAAGAACGAAGGAGCGCGGTAAATCATCGTCGTCATACTCTAAAAGACCTTCCCTTTGCTTCCTGTTTATAAAATCCTTGCTTATACCCGACACCGTTGCGGTATCAAGGTCAAAAATTCCTATTATCTTTTCTTTTTTTACGCTTTTTTTGTTACCTATGTGAAGATACATAAGAGCCCCCCTCGACCTCAATAATTCTGTCTGCGAAGAGGTCTGTCATATCAGTTTCGCACGAGGTTATTATAATCTGTCTTTCTCCTATGCCCTCGAGTATGTATCTGCGCCTTTTTTCGTCAAGCTCAGAGAGCACGTCGTCAAATAGAAATACGGGATACTCACCGCATATTTCACGGCTCACCTCACCCTCTGACAGCTTAAGGGCAAGAACTACCGACCTTTGCTGACCCTGTGAGGCAAAATATCTTGCAGGCTTACCGTTTATCATTATCTCAAGGTCGTCGCGGTGCGGGCCGTAAAGACTTTGTCCCACAATACACTCGCGCTCTAAATTTTCAGTGAGCTTTTTTTGGTAAAAAGCCTTTGCCTTTTCTCTGTCGGCAGCCTCTTCAACGTCACACTTATAGAAAAGCGAAAGATCCTCTTTACCGTCAGATATATCCTTCATTATTTCTTTGGCATATTTTTCGAGCTTTTCTATATAGCTTTTGCGAAAAGCATATATGTCAGCCGAATATTCAGCCATAGAAAGCGACCAGGCTTCAAGCTCGTTTTTATCGTAATAAAGTCCCTTTGATGAAGCCTTTAAAATTGCGTTTCTGTTTTCAAGAGCCGTCTTATAATCGGAATAGCACTTTAAATAAGCCGGATAGCACTGTGAAATCGCAACGTTTAAAAAGGAACGTCTTTCATCAGGGCCCATTTTAACAAGACCGAGGTCGTCAGGGAAGAAAAGCACGGTTCTGAAGCTACCAATCATTTCGGTAACACGGGATATTTTATATCCGTTTTTACGCCTTCTTCTTTCTTTTCCGAAAAGCGAATATTCAAGCTTATTTAAGCCTGACCTATCCTCATATTCAATTTCTATTCTGAATCCTTCCTTACCGAATGATACAAGCTCGCGGTCCTCGCGCGCCCTGAATGACTTTCCGCGTGAAAAAATATAAATTCCTTCTACCGCGTTAGTCTTTCCCTCGGCGTTTTTTCCGTGAATAAGATTTACGCCGGGAGAAAATTCTATATCACATTTTTCAATATTACGAAAGCTCTCGGCTGAAAATCTTTTTATAATCATTTCTGCTCGTTCATTCTGACGGGAAGTATCATATAGTAGTAGCTGTATTCCTCATCGACCTCTGCAGGCTCAATAGTTATAGCCTGCGTGGGAGTTTTCATTGTAATACGAATATTATCTCCCTCTGAGGCTCTTACGCTGTTAATAAGATAACGGCAGTTAAATCCTATTTCAATATCTTCGCCGTCGTGAATACAGTCCATCTCGTCGCATACGTTACCGTTTACCGAGGTAGAAGAAAGTGAAATATACTGTCCGTCGGTTATTATCTTAACGTAGCTTCTTCCGCTTCCCTGAATTTTTTCCTCGGCAATTATATTTGCTCTTTCAAGACCGTCAAGAAATCTCTCTCTTTCAACGGTTACGAAAATATCGTTTTCCTTGGGCATTATTTTATTGTAGTCTATATATTCGCTGTCTATTGTTCTTGTGAAGAATATTATGTCATCTTTTTTGATTATAGCGTGCTTTCTTGAAAGATAGAAGGTCACCTCGTCGTCAGCGTCACCGAGAATTTTTGAAAGCTCGGAGAGAGCGTGTCCGGGCATTATAAACGAGCATTCTACCGACGAAACGTTATTTATAGAACCAACAGCACATTTATAATTGCACTTTGAAAGGGTAAAGCTGTCACAGGAAACTACTTCAATCTCATCATTCTTAATATTAAAGAAAGCACCGCAAAGCATAGGACGGTTATCCTGCTCGGCAATTGAATGAGATACCTTTCCTATCATTTTCTTTATAATGGAAGAGGAAACAGTAAATCCCTTATCCGAATAAAGCTCGGGAAGATTAGGAAAATCCTGTCCGTTCATAGCAAAAATAGAGAAGGAAATCTTGCCGGCACTTATATTACAGTTAAGTCTGTCGTTAACCTCAATTGTGACCTCACCCTCGGGAAGAACTCTTACAGTCTGATAAAAACGCTGAGCGTTTATAATATACTTGCCCTCTCTCTCAATGGAAACGGGGTCAAAGGTAGCCCTTACGCCTTTATTCATATCATAGGTAGATATTTGAATTTTTCCGTTTGAAAGAGTTTCTATAAGAACTCCCTCGATAGAGGTTATAGTATTTTTATTTGAAACAGTTCCCATTGCGGGAGTGAGCTTTTCCATAAGAGCTGACTTTAAAACCGTGATTTTCATTTTTATCTCCTTTTTGTCGGCGAAGCCTTAAGTAAGTAATAATAATAATATTGGTAGATGTTGTAGTAATAGGGGCTGTTCAAAATGTCAACAACTCAAATTTTGCTTATTTTTCAAGCCTTTTTTTGATATTTTTATCAACATTTTGTATGTTTATTTTTGTTGATAATTTGACGGAAAAAAGTGACATAAAATAAACATCAAATTAACATCTTTTCAACAGCGTTTTTTTCAACATTTCAACAGAAAAATGTTGATTAAATTCCCTTTATTTCCTTAATCATTCTGCGAAGGTCAGCATCAGCGTTCTTAACAGTACGAAGATTTGTATTGACCTTGTTAATTGAAGCTATAACCGTCGCGTGATTTCTGTCGAAAATTTCACCTATCTCGTTGTAAGTAAGAGAGGTAAGCTCTCTTATAATGTAAATAGCGGTGTGTCTTGCGTTTGCTACGGTATCGGTACGGTTTTTAGACTTAATGCTCTCCTCGGTAATTCCGTAGTGACGGCAGACGGTGTTGAGAATTCTCTCAATCATAGCCTCGGTAGGAATATTGCCGGGGTCTATTATTGAAATAGCCTGGTCAACGATTTCCTTTGTAACCGGCTGACCTGAAAGATTGGAAACCGCGTTTATTCTCTTTAATACTCCCTCTATCTGTCTTACGTCCTTTTGAAGTCTTTCAGCAAGATAATCAATAAGTTCACGGGGAAGAGAAAGTCCCATCATTTCGCTCTTTTTGATTATAATAGCGGTTCTGAGCTCAAAATTCGGGGGCTGAACGTCGGCAATAAGTCCGCCCTCAAATCTGGTTCTTAATCTGTCCTCAAGCGGATTTATATCCTTTGGGGGTCTATCCGAGGTTAAAATAATCTGCTTATCCGACTCATAGAGAACAGAGAAGGTGTGGAAGAACTCCTCTTGTGTTGATTCCTTACCTGCGATAAACTGAATATCGTCGATAAGAAGAACGTCTGCCGTGCGGTATTTTTCCTTAAACGAGGCGGTTGAGCCGTTCTGTATTGCGCCGACGAGCTCGTTTATAAAGGACTCGCTCTTTTTATAAACAATCTTTAAATCGGGGTGGTTTTTCTTCATATCGTTTATGATAGCGTAAAGAAGATGAGTTTTTCCAAGACCCGACTGTCCGTGAATGAAGAGAGGATTATATGTACACGGCTCCTTCGCGACGGCGTAGCACGCCGCGCGGGCAAAGGTGTTTGAAGAGCCCTCGACAAAGGAATCAAAGGTATATTCGTCAAGAACGCTGCTGTTATCCGAATTTATGATTTCGGAGAACCTGTTTTCCTTTTCGACAGCCTTTTTGATAACCTCTGGCGGAGTTTCTATTACCTGCTCCTGTCCCTTGTCGCTGAATTTATTGTCCTCGTCCTCGGAATGTATCTCAATATCAACCTCAAAGCCGATAAGCTCGGCAAGGGTTTGCTTTATAGTTTTTCTGTATTTTGTGTCTATTATCTTTCTTCTAAGCGAGGTAGGAGTAGTGAAAACGGCTGTCTTTTCATTAAGTGAAATAAGCTTGAAATCTCCGAACCATATTCTGAAAATAGAGGGGGAGGCGGGAATTTTTCCCTCAAGCTCGTTTACGAGTGCTGTGAGAATGTCTTTAAGCTCGTCCATATTGTATCCTTTCATTTAAGTTAGAAAAAGCATTTTATAATATTTTACCACATAAATATTTAAAAATCAATACTTAAAGCTATAATTTATATTAAAACTTAATTAAAAGGGGCTGAAAATTACATTCTTTTAGGCTTTCCCTTGACGAAAAAGGATATAAAAAGACCTAAAAGCAAAGCGACGGTTATTCCAATGGCAGAGGATTCAAGACCGCCCGAGAGAATACCCACAGCGCCCGTTTTATCAATAGCTTCCTTAACGCCTTTAGCTATATTCGCGCCGAAGCCTAAAAGGGGAACAGAAATACCTGCACCCGCAAAATCGTAAATAGGAGTGTAAAGACCTGTTCCGTAAAGAAATACGCCAAGACAAACGTAAAGAACCAAAATTCTCGCGGGAGTGAGCTTTGTTAAATCAATAAGAAGCTGAGCTATTAGGCAAACAGCTCCGCCGACTACAAAAACAAATAATGGTGAGTGCATAACTTATCCTTTCTCTGCCGAATTTTCAATTCTTATAAGAGGAGCAACTCCGTAGATATCCGAGCCCTGTAAAAGAACCGATGGGTTCATAAGTGCGCCTGTTGACAAAAAGAGAATATTTTTTATATCTCCTCGCTCTAGAGCCGGAAGAAATTCGAGAGCCAAAAGAGAAGCGCTCGTGCCGCAGCCCGACGCACCCGCGTGAACGTCTTGTGTTGCAAAGTCGTACAGCAAAAGACCGCAGTCGGTATGCCTTCTTGCCGCTGTGGGATATTTTTCGTAAAGAATGTCCTCAAGAACACGGCTTCCGTATTTTCCGAGGTCGCCCGTCACTATATAGTCAAAGCTTTCGGGTTTTTCTCCGCTTAAATCAAAATATGAGATAATACTGTCAGCCGCCGCAAACGCCATAGCAGGACCCATATTTGAGCCGTCAGAGCATGCGCCGTCTATGACCTTACCCGGCATATACTCGGTTATTTTAACACGCCCCCCATCTCGTCCTAAAATAAATGCACCGGCAGCCGTCGCGGTCCACTGTGCAGTTCCCGCTCTTTGTCCGCCGTATTCGAGAGGATTTCTGAACTGTCTTTCAGCCGCAGAGTTGTGAGATGAGGTAACGACAGCGGCTCTTTCGCACTCAGCGTCGGCTTCCATCATAGCCGAGGCTAAAAGAAGTCCCTCAGTACAGGTTGAGCAAGCACCGTAAATGCCCAAAAAGGGAATTCCGAAGGAATGAAGTCCGATAGAGCTTGCAGAGCACTGATTTTGAAGGTCGCCCGCAAAAAGAAGGTCAATATCAGAGTGAGCCACCCCCGCTCTTCCAAGAGCAATATTGAGAGCGCACCTGCACATCTCGCCTTCTGCCAGCTCGAAGGTTTTCATACCGAAAAGGTCGGTTCTGTCACACAGGTCAAATTTATCCCCGTATCTTCCGCGTGACTCCTCTCTGCCGCCGACTGCCGCATAAGACGCGAAAAAAACGGGTGAATTTAATCTAACTATTCTTTGCATTTTTATCTCCAAAATTCTAATTATGGTTTGCATTTAGCTCAAAAAATACTAAAAATACAAACAAAAGTTTGCTTTTAAGCCATAAAGAGCTTAACTATATAATAGATTATCCCGTATAGAACGCCTGAGGCAAGACCGAAAAGAATAACAGGACCTGCCACTGTAAAAATCTTTGCTCCGACACCGAGTATGAAGCCCTCGCTTGACGAATCCATTGCCTCGGAAACGACGGCGTTTGAAAAGCCCGTGACGGGTACGAGCGTTCCCGCGCCTGCTCTTTTGGCTATTTTATCGAAAACGCCGAGAGCCGTAAGAAGAGCCGCAGATAAAATAAGAGTTGCAGTAACGAGAGCCGAGGCGAGATTTTTATCAGCTCCAAAGTAGGAGTAAAGACCGAAAAGACCCTCTCCGATAAGGCAGATAGTCCCCCCGAAGAAAAACGCCATAGCGGAGTTCTTAAAAAGAGGAGAGTGGGGGGCGTGTTTGTTTATAAGGAACTTTTTTTCTTCTTTTGTTTTCATTTTTTATATAAACCTCGCTAAAATATTCCGATAGTTATTTTGCGGTGAAAAAAGAGAAATATACGTATTGCTTTTTTGGCAAAAAAGATATATAATTTAAGTGTAAGATTTTTAATCCGAACCGCAAAAAAGAAAAGCCGTCCAAAAGGACGGCATAAAGCCAAAAGACTAGAAGGAATATAGCGAATAGCCCATAATATCTCCAAGCGGGTCAATACCGAAGCAAACGAGCAGAATATTTCTCAAAATAAAATGGATAATCAGCACCGCGCCGAAAATTATGAAGGCTGTAGGGCGGTAGCTTTTTAATATCTGCGCGTCGTTTTTGACTGCGGCAATTATCATTTTTATATCAATTTCAGCCACCGCGCCTATTGCGAAGTAAAGAGGCGGGAAGCATAAAAACGAGCCTACAAGGTCAAACGAAAGAAGCCTTGTTACCGCGCGCGAGCCGCCGCAGCCCGGGCAATAGAGATGAAGGCTTTCCTTAAAGGCGCAGGTAAAAAGCTCGGGAAAACGGTTAAATAAGAGCGCATAAATCAAGGAAAGCGCGAGAATTGTGCAGTTTACGGCAAGAAAAAGTAAAATAATTCTTTTACGGCTTTTTAACACGGTGCACCCCCAAACTGCTTTTTTAGTATTTTATCACAAAAAAGAGAATTATGCAAGTCCGACAGCGCTTTTGCAGGTAATTTATATTATTAAAGGAGAAAAAATGATAAAGACGAAGGAACAACTCAAAATTAAAACCGAGAAAAACAGCGAGGGAAAGGAAAAGCTTTTTCTTTCCGACCTTTCGGATTTTGACGGGAAGAACGAAAAGCTCAGAATGTTTTCTCTTGCCGAGCTTTTGCCGGGCGAGGAGGTTGAGTTCCACGTACATACGGGAGAGAGCGAGAGCTACTACATAATTTCGGGAAAAGGACTTTATAACGATAACGGCGAAAAAACCGAGGTTTTACCCGGCACGGTAACTCATACCCCGTCGGGAAGCGGTCACGGAATAAAGAATACGGGAAGCGAAATTCTCAGCTTTATCGCCCTTATCCTCAAGGACTGATATAAAGGAAAAAATATGAAAAACATAAGATGGGGAATAGTAGGTCCCGGAAACATTGCAAACAAATTCGCCAAAGCGGTCAAAAACGTTGAGGGGGCAGAGCTTGTTGCGGTTGCCTCGACAAACGAGGAAAGAGGAAGAGCCTTTGCCGAAAGGCACGGTATCCCGAACCTTTTCGTCGGATATGAGAAAATGGCAAAAACAGACCTTGTAGATGCCGTTTATATTGCAACGCCGCACCCCTTTCACAAGCCTTGCGCGGAGATTTTCTTGAACGCGGGAAAGCACGTTTTATGCGAAAAGCCGGTCTGCGTTAACGCAAAAGACGCAGAGGAGCTCCTTTTGTGTGCCGAGAAAAACCGCGTTTTCCTGATGGAAGCACTTTGGACGAGATTTTTGCCCGCAATAAAAGAGGCAAAAAGGATAGCCGACAGCGGTGAGATTGGCGAGATAAAGGGAGTTAGTGCCGATTTTTGCTACTCTCTTCTTCCTGAAGAAGAGCCGAAGATTTACCAAAACGATATGGCGGGAGGCTCGCTTCTTGACGTCGGAGTTTACGGGCTCAATTTTGCCGCAATCTTCCTCGGAAGCAACCCCGAGAAAATAACAGCCGAGGCTACCATTGAGTGCGGTGTTGACAGTCACACAAATATTCTTATGAAGTATAAGAACGGCTCTGTTGCGCACGTTTCCTCGGCTATAAACGTTATGAAGCCCGAGACGGCATACGTTTACGGAACCGGAGGCTACATCTCTATTCCGAATTTTTACGGAGCGCAGGAAATATCCGTGTTCGTCGGGGGAAAGGAAAGGCGTATTACAAAAAACAGCATCGGAGAGGGCTTTGAGGAGGAAATATACGAGGCTTCGAGCTGCATACGCGAGGGCAAGCTACAAAGCGACGTTATGCCGATGCGCGAGAGCATAACAATCCTTTCGCAGATGGATTGCATAAGAGAAAAAATAGGCCTAAAATATCCTTTTGACATATAATTCAAGGAAAGTAATTGACAAACCGTGCGTTTGATTTGAAAAAATTAAAAACAGCTATTGATAAACAATAGATTTTGTGATAGAATTTATTTAGGAAGTATAGAAAGGAGCGCTGATATGAGCGACGAATACGAAAACAAGGCGGGTTATGAGGAACAAAATTCCTCTGATGAAAGCTATTACGGTAAATACACCGCGGGCGCGGGCGAGAAAGAGGAAAGCAACTACGCCTACAAGACGGTTATGGACGGAGTGCCGAGAAGCCGCGGCTGGTCGGTAGCGTCAATGGTGCTCGGAATTTTATCGGTGCTTTGCTGCTGCATTACCTACGGCGGACTTATTATGGGTGCTTTGGCTATCGTTTTTGCCATCGTTTCCAGAAGAAACCTCGGTTACTTTGACGGAATGGCTATTGCGGGACTCGTGCTTGGAATAATAGGCGCAGTATTTGGAATTATGACTATTATTTCCGAGATTTATCTTTCTGCAAATCCCGAGCTTCTTGAAAATTATCTCAAGTATCTTGAGTCACTTGAGGCGGAGCTTGAGGGCGCGGGCGGCACGACAAACGGCTTTTAAAATTTAACCTTAAAGGAGCTTTCGATTGCAGTCGGAGCTCCTTTATTTTGTTTTTATTTTTTTACTGTTTTCTATTGATTTTATTTTTATTTGTGTTAGAATATTGTTGGACCCTTGAGATGTGGCAAAAATAAAGCCTAAAGGAGAAGAAAATGACGGCAAAAAAGGAAAAGATTTCCTTAACAGAAGGACCGCTTTTCAGCAAGCTTATAGTTTACGTCATTCCTATAATTCTTGCGGGAATACTCCAGCTTCTTTATAACACCGCCGACCAAATAGTCGTCGGGCAGTTTTCGGGTGACCCGAATGCACTTGCGGCGGTGGGCTCGACTACCTCCGCTACAAGCCTTATTATCAACGTAATAATGGGTATGAGTGCGGGAGCTATCGTTGTTCTTTCACAGGGCTTCGGAGCAAAAGAGGATAGCGTGATTTCAAAATCAGTACATACAGTCGTTACCTTTGCGGCAATAGCCGGTGTTATCCTTGCCGCTGTTGGACTTGTGGTCTCCCGTCCTATCCTGTCGCTGATGGGAACAAAGGCTGAGCTTTTAGATTCAGCCACGCTTTATATGAGAATTATAATGTGTGGAGTTCCGGCGTCGGTCATGTACAACTTTGCGTCCTGCGTCTTTCGAGCTAAGGGCGATTCTAAGACGCCGTTTATTATTCTTGCATCAACCGGACTTGTTAACGTAGCACTGAACCTCGTTTTCGTTATCGCCTTTCGTATGGGAGTTGCCGGCGTTGCTCTTGCAACGATAATCTCGCAGCATCTTTCGGCAGCTATGGTTTTAATTCTTCTTATGAGAACGAAAGAGAGCTATCGGCTCAAGCTGAATAAGCTCGGTGTAAATCCGATTATGCTTAAGCGTCTTCTTATTGTAGGTCTTCCGTCCGGAATACAAAGCGCTCTCTTTGCTTTGTCGAACATGCTGATACAGTCCTCGATAAACACGCTGACGATACCCGAGGTTGGCGGAGCTACCGTAGGCAGCTCGATAGAGGCTTATACCTATACCGCGATGAATGCATATTACCAAGCGGCGCTGGCGTTTGTCGGTCAGAATTTCGGAGCGGGAAGGATTGACCGTGTTAAGAAAACCCTGCTTTATTGCACACTTCAGATGCTGGTTGTGGGAATTGCGGTCGGCGGAATTGAGCTGATATTTATAAAGGAAATTGCTTCAATTTTCGTTGATATGTCGCAGCCGGGCGCTCTGGCAATAATAGACGCCGCCGCCACAAGAAGTATGATAATTATTTCCTTCTACTTCCTTTGCGGCTTGATGGAGGTTTTCACCGGTTATCAGAGAGGGCTTGGCTCGTCGCTTCGTCCGATGATAGTTACACTCTTCTTTGTTTGCGTACTCAGAGTTTTCTGGGCAACGCTTGTTTTCCCACGGTTTGGAACGGCAGAAAGCCTATACATAATCTATCCTATTTCATGGGCGCTTTGTTCGTTTGTCCATTTGTTTTTCTCGATAAGAATAACGCGAAAAATTGAAAAGACTAAAAAATATAATTTTTAAAAGGAGAGCAACCGTGGCTATATTGATGAGATTTCCCGGATTTAAGAGAAAGGTCTTTACCGTAAGCTACGACGACGGAACGGTACACGATAGGAGAATGCTCGAAATTATGACGAAGCACGGCATCAAGGGTACGCTTAACGTGAACTCTTCCCTGATTGTTGATAGAAAGCCTACGAAGTTTGTGCACCTTACGGCAGAGGAGCTTTTAGAGCTCGTAGAGAAAAGCGGCTTCGAGGTAGCCGTGCACGGTCACCGCCATCTTTCACTTGCGGAGGTTGAGACGGGTGTTGCGACCTACGACGTTATGAAGGACCGCGAGGTGTTTGAGGCACTCTTCGGCAGAGTTATAAAGGGTATGGCGTATGCAAACGGCTCCTATAGCGACGAGGTTGTAGATATGCTGAAGAGGTGCGGCATAGAGTATTCGAGAACGACGGTTTCGACGAAAAAGTTCGATATGCCGTCGGATTGGCTCAGACTTCCCGCGACCTGCCATCACAACAACCCGACGCTTATGGATTTAGCGCGCGAATTCGTAGAGCGCGAGGAGATGCGTTACTTCTGGCGTAACGCGCCGATGCTCTTTTACGTTTGGGGACACAGCTCGGAGCTTCAGAGGGATAAAAACTGGGAGGTCTTTGAAGAGCTCTGCGAGTACGTCGGAGGCAGAGAAGACGTCTGGTACGCGACAAACGGCGAGATTTACGAGTACGATATGGCGTACAGAGCGCTCCGTCACGCGTCGGACCAGCGGATTATCCACAACCCCTCGGCTCTTGACGTCTACCTGCGCGTAGATAGCAGGGACGTCCTTGTCCCCGCGGGAAAGACAGTAAAAATAGGCTGATTTTCAGCATTTACACACAGAGATAATAAAAGCCAAAGGAGAATAAAATGTCTATCAAGTTCAAATTTCCGAATTTCAAGAGAAAGGCATTCACCGTCAGCTACGACGACGGCACGATACACGATAGGAGAATGCTCGAAATTATGACGAAGCACGGCATCAAGGGTACGCTTAACGTGAACTCTTCCCTGATTGTTGACAGAAAGCCGACGAAGTTTGTGCACCTTACGGCAGAGGAGCTTTTAGAGCTCGTAGAGAAAAGCGGCTTCGAGGTAGCCGTGCACGGTCACCGTCATCTCTCGCTTGCCGACGTTGAGCCCGGAATTGCAACCTACGACGTTATGAAGGACCGCGAGGTGTTTGAGGCACTCTTCGGCAGAGTTATAAAGGGTATGGCGTATGCAAACGGCTCGTGTAGCGACGAGGTTGTCGATCTTCTTAAAAAATGCGGTATTGAGTATGCCAGAACGACGGTGTCAACCGGAAAATTCGACCTGCCTACAAACTGGCTGCTGCTTCCCGCAACCTGCCATCACAAGAGCGCGAAGCTTATGGATTTTGCACGTGAGTTCGTTGGCAAGGAGGACGATCCGAACTTTATGCGCAATAACCCGATGCTCTTCTACGTCTGGGGACACAGCTACGAGTTTGACAGAGATAACAACTGGGAGGTTCTCGAGGAGCTCTGCGAGTACGTCGGAGGCAGGGAGGATGTCTGGTACGCGACAAACGGCGAGATTTACGAGTATCACAAGGCGTATAAGTCGCTCCGCTTCTCCTGCGACGAGAGTCTTGTTCATAACCCCTCGGCACTCGACGTTTACTTCCAGGCAAACGGCGAAAACGTAGTTGTTCACGCCGGCGAAACGGTAAGACTTTAATAAAAAACGCAAAAAGGAAGCATTTCGGCTATAAACCGATTTACTTCCTTTTTTATTATATAAAGGTAGAATGACTTAAGGACGAAGTCCCATACCGCCCTCAAGCGTGAGGGTTTCTCCGTTCATAAACTTGAAGTCGGGGCTCGCAAGCTGAACGCAAACTCTGCCTATCTCGGTTTCAGGGTCGCCGAAATGTCCCGCAGGGGGCATTTTTACGTTAGCCTTGAAGGCGTCGGGGTATGCCTTCTCGAAGTTTTCGAGCTGCGCCGTCCATGCGAGAGGGCAGATTATGTTGGTATTGATGCCGTCCTTTGCCCATTCGGTTGCCGCAACGCGAGAAAGACCGCGGATACCCTCCTTTGCCGCTGCGTAGGAGCACTGTCCGTAGTTGCCGAAAAGTCCTGCGCCCGAGGCGAAGTTGATGATAGAGCCCTTTGTTTCCTTGAGGTATGGATAGCACGCCTTCATGTAATAGAAGGTTGCGTAAAGACCCGAATACATAGCAAGATTGAACTGCTCTGTGGTGTGGTCCTGAATGGCAACGCCGGAGGCAGATGCCTGCGCGTTGTTGATAAGAACGTCAATGCGTCCGAATGTACGGATGGTCTCCTCGACGACGCCCTTTGCGATAGCCTCGTTGTCAGCGCCCTCCGAAATATCTGCGGAAAGTGCGAGAACCTTGATGCCGTATTTTGACTCAAGCTCTTCCTTTGCCTTTTCAAGCTTTGCTGTATTTCGTCCGGTAATCACGAGGTTTGCGCCTTCCTTTGCGTATGCGGTAGCAATGCCGTAGCCGATAGAGCCGCATCTGCCGTCGGAAAGTGTGGCGTAGCCGGCACCGGTGATTATTGCGGTTTTACCCTTTAAAAAGCTCATTTTTTTCTCCTTTTGAACCATTTTGTTTTAAAGTATATCATATTTTAAGGTATATGTCAATAAAAATCGGGAGATTTATTCCCCCGATTGTGAGCAGAATGCGCGTGAGCCGTTACGTGCGGCGAGCTATGCAAGCTCTTTTTCGACTTGAGATAGTCACGGCCCTTATTTGTTACCCTGCAGGTCTATTATACAGAAGTTTTTGGTTGCTGTAAGTATAGTTGGCTTCCAAAAATCACCTGCAGGGTGACTTTGCTTTTGTGCAAAATTGACAAAGTCGAAGAAGGGACGGGTTAAAGACACTCACAAAAGAGGAGTTATTCGTATTTTATCCAAGAAGAACGTCGGTGACGAGCATTACTGCGAAGCCAACGAGAAGAGCGTAGGTTGCGCCTCTCTCGTGACCGTGCGTGTGCGTTTCGGGTATCATCTCGTCGGATATTACGTAGAGCATAGTTCCGCCTGCAAACGCAAGGGCGAAGGGAAGTATTGCCGAAGCAACCGTAACGGCAAGATAGCCGATAAGAGTTCCGACAATCTCAACAGCTCCCGTAAGGGCGGCAAGAAGAAAGGCGCGTCTTGGCTTAACGCCCGCCGAGAGCATTGGAGCGACTATAACCATACCCTCGGGGATATTCTGAAGAGCGATACCGCCGGCTATTATGAGGGCGCCCGCCGTGTTGTCCGAGCCGAAGCCTACACCGGCGGCAATGCCTTCGGGAAGGTTATGTATGGCGATTGCCGTCACGAAAAGGAGCACCTTGCCAAGCTTTGAGTCCCCGTGCTTTTCGGAGTCAACTCCGGCGAGCTTGTGAAGATGAGGCACGAGCTTGTCGATAAGGTTAAGGCAGACAGCGCCTGCAAAAATTCCCGCTATCGCATATATAAGACCAAAATCGCCGCCGTATTCAATGGAGGGAATGATGAGCCCCAGCACCGCCGCCGCGAGCATTACTCCCGCGGCAAAAGAGAGCACGATATCCGAAAACTTATGAGTTATATTTTTAAAGACAAAGCCTATTACGACACCAACGAGAGTAGCGCCTCCTACTCCGAGAGCTGTTAAAATGACAAGGTCCATAGTCAATTCCTTTCTTTAAGCTCGTAAGGTCGGCACTGCTTTTAGTGCCGACCCGTGTTGAATTATGCCTCTGAGAACATATCCTTGCCAACTCCGCAGAGAGGGCACTCAAAATCTTCGGGAAGGTCCTCGAACTTAGTTCCGGGAGCTATGCCATGCTCGGGAGCTCCGAGCGCCTCATCGTATTCCCAGCCGCAAGCGTCACATACGTATTTTTTCATTTTTTATCTCCTTTTATAGTAAAATGTAAATTATTGTTTACAAAACGAGCGACGGAGCAGAGTAAACTCTTGCCGCGAGCTCCTGGTTGAGCATATAAAGGCTCTTGGGGTCAGAGCCAAAGAGCTCCATCTTGGTAATAAGGTCGTTTGCGTTGGTTTCCTCCTCGCCCTGCTCCTTGACGAACCAGTCGAGGAACTGCATCGTGCGGAAGTCGCGCACGTCGTACGCCGCCGCGTAGATGTCGTTGATAAGCGAGGTTACGTATATTTCGTGCTCAAGTCCCGCCTTTAAGACGTCGATGTGAGCCTCGAATTCCTTGTCGGGCTTTGCGATAGCCTCAAGAGTTACCTCTGCGTTTTCGTTTTGAAGATACTGGTAGAAGAGCATTGCGTGGTCGCGCTCCTCCTCTGCCTGAATTTTGTACCAGTTTGCAAAGCCGTCAAGGCCTACCCTTTTAAAATAGTTTGAAAAATCGAGGTAAAGATATGCCGAATAAAATTCCTTATTGATTTGTTGATTTAATAGTTCGTGAACTCTGCTGTCAAGCATTTACTTTCTCTCCTTTATATTATAATTCGGATTTCCAAAGTCCGTGAAGATTGCAATATGCATACACGGCTACTGGCTTTTCGCCCTCGGCGAGTGCGAAGCTGACGACGGGCGCCTCGCCCACCTTGAGATTTTTGCGCTGTGAGCCACAGTCGGTTTCGAGATATACCCAGAGAATACTGTGCTCCTCTGTCATCGGGTGAGATACCGAGCCGACGTTGACGGAAACCTCGCTATCGCTTACCGAAACGACGGGTATGTGCTTTTCGCGGCTCGCCTCAACGACGCCTGCTTCAAGGAGCTTCATCTTCTCGCCGCAGCAAACGACGGGTACGCGCTTATCCTGAATTTTTTCAATTATGTTTCCGCAGTGCTCGCAGATATAAAATTTAACGTTAGACATTTGTTTTCCTCCAAAATTTTATTTACACTTATATTGTATCATATTTTTTACGGTTTTTCTGTGATAAAGTCACAAAAAAATAAAAAAAT
>JAFVXK010000038.1 GCA_017501175.1 Clostridia bacterium
CGTCTTAGTGCGGGGACGTGTGAAGATTTGGGGGTGTCAATAGTCATAGCACTCCTCCAAAAGACAAGCCCAGTATTTTTTTATCATATGGTGGGGGTGATAGCTTCGCTTGGCACGTCGAAGCCCCTCAAGGCCCATATCTTCCTCGCGGTCGAGGTAGCAAATCTCGGGGTGATTTTTTCTTATATATTTGGCAAATTCGCAGTTTATCACGGCGTATGCGCCTTGAATATCGCCTCTCGCCTTTTCAAAATTGACGTCAAAGGTGTCGGGGGAGAGCCTGCTTGCGAGTGTCATTGCGAGAATTTCGCCGCCGCCCCTGATAACCAGCCCCTCAAGCTCAAGAGCCTCGCGGTTAGCGAGCGCCCTTGTGAGCGCGGCTCGCTCCATATGGAAATCCGCGTCGGGATTGTCAGCAAGACGCCTTTCGTACCAATTTTCGACAAAGGCGGACACCTCGGCGGTGTTGTCGTCGGAAATAGGCTCTGCGGTGTAATCGGGAAAAGCGTCGCAAAAACGGCGGATATGGTTGCGCTTTCCGTCGTATTTTTTGCCGGGAAGATCGGCAAGGTCGTCCACTGAGTAAACGTAATCAAACGAGCCCTCATCTGTGTGGTAGCGGAATTTTTCGGGATAAAATTCTTCAAGAGTTGCCTTGGCGTCCTCGGTAATTCCTGAAATGCGGCAGGCTATGCCGCGCGCCCTTGCATCGTCAATAATTGCGTCGAGGGCTGCGTGTACGTCGTGACTGCCAAGAGGATAGGGATAAATACTTCTTCTGTTGAACTGCGAGAATATAAGTATTGCCTCGTCGGTAACGGCAATGTTCTGTCTGCCCCAAAGATAGAGGTTGGCAAACGAAAACTCGCACCCGCGCACGCCGGACTGTGCCAGATATTTTTCGTAAACGGGCTTGTCCGAAAGAGATATTTGCTTAAAATTTATCTTTTTTTCGCGTGTTCCTATCATTTTAAACCTTCCTTGCTTGATTTGCAAAAGCCGTCGCAATTTTCCCCTGAAAATTGCGACGGCGGGGATTATTTCTTAATATTCACACCGAAAAGCTTGGCGAGTAGTCGCCTGAGTGCCTTTGGCGAATTTATGACTACTATCTTCATATAAACTCCGATAAATGTAAACAAACGTTTACAAAATATGTTTTGCGGGGGCTACTATAATTATATGAAGATTTTGAAAGGTTGATACTATTTTGTTTGCGAGAGAATAGTGCGCAGAAGCTCTTCGCCGCGTTCAAACTGCTCTTCGCTTGCTTTTTTGCCGAACATCGCTGACATTGCGCTCACGTTTCTTATACAAACCACGGTGTCCTCGGCGTCAAGCGAGGAGAAGCCGGGCATATCCGAAAGCTCGAGAGAGGAAAGCCTGATGCCGTACTCCGAAACGAAGTCGTATTCCTTACCCTCGGTGGTATATTCTGCGATTTTTGCAAACCTGCCAAGATTGCTCTCACCCTCGGAATATTGAATAAAGAGGCGCTCCGAGAGGAAGCAAACGTAGTAGTCGCTCATATCAAGGTTGTTTTTAAGCAGCGAAACGTTTTCCTGAAGGAGCTGATAAGAAAGCTGGTTTGAGTCGGGGTTTTTCTCGATTTCTGCAATCTCCTCTGACGTGAGAAGATAAAGGTCGAGAAAGGATACGTTGACCTCGCCGTTTTCGTCGTAGTCCTTGGTAAGCTCAGCGAGGCTTGATACTGCCGACGAGTACTCCGAAAAGCTACCGTCCTCAGACACGCGACCAAATGCGTGGTTGCCTGCGTAGAGCACCTGTATATCGTATATGGTGTTGCCTGCACACTGTGCCACGCAAACGGTTATTACGAATACGGCAAAGATTAGAGCTATCGTATGCCACTTGTAGTGATACCAGAAGTTTGAAAGCTTCTCGTAAAATCCACCCTGAACCTTTATTCCAACGTCGCCGTCTATTTTGTCCTGTCTTTCGTCCATAGCATTCTCCGTTTTTGTGAATAAAAGTTTACTTTATCTGCAAAGCTCGTCTGCCAAAGCCGTAAGCTGCGCGTAGCTCTCGTCCGAGAGAGCGGAGCTTATTCTCACCGTGCTTTCGGTGTAGGAAATATCCTTTGAGCCTTCGAGAAGTCCGCGCATTACCTTTGTTGCCATAGGCGCCCAGCTTCCGTTTTCGATGAAGCCAACACGACGGCTCTTGAAATTCCTCTCGGTAAGGTGGTCGATAAACTCACGCATAAAGGGAAATACGTCGGCGTTGTATGTGGTTGTTGCAAGCACGAGCGAAGAGTATCTGAACGCATCCGCAACAGCTCTCGACATATCGCATCTTGCAAGGTCGTATATGACCGAAGCTTTGCCCTTTGCCGTGAGCATTTCATAAAGGGCGAGCGCCGCTTTTTTCGTATTCCCGTAAACAGAGGTGTAGGCTATCACAACGCCGTCCTCTTCGGGCGTATAGCTTGACCATTTATCGTAAAGTCCGATGTAGTATGCGAGGTTTTTATTCAACACGGGTCCGTGCAAGGGGGCAATTTTTTCTATTTCGAGCGCTGCCGCCTTTTTGAGCAGAGCGCTGACCTGAGCGCCGTATTTTCCGACAATGCCGATGTAGTAGCGTCGCGCCTCGTCTGCCCAACCGTCGCCCTCCTCGGTAGAGCCGAACCTGCCAAATCCGTCGGCAGAGAAGAGTACCTTGTCAGATGCGTCGTAGGTCATAATTACCTCGGGCCAATGAACCATAGGAGCTGTTATAAAGGAAAGCGTGTGGCGTCCGAGCGAGAGTGCCGAGCCCTCTCCCACGACAATTTGTCTATCGGGAAAGTCGGTTCCAAAGAAGCCCTTCATCATTGTAAACGCATTTGCCGAGGCGACAATCTTCGCGTCGGGGTATGCCCGTGTGAAATGTACAATGCTTGCCGAGTGGTCGGGCTCCATATGCTGAACCACAAGATAATCCGGAGCTCGTCCTTCAAGCGACGCGTCAAGATTTCGAAGCCACTCGTCCGTAAATGCCGCGTCAACCGAGTCCATTACGGCGACCTTGTTATCGATTATAGCGTAAGAGTTGTAGGAAATTCCGTCGGGAACAAGATACTGTCCTTCAAAAAGGTCGATTTGAGAGTCAAAAACTCCGACGTATTTTATGTCCTTTGTAATATTCATAGCAAAAATCCTTCTTCCAAAAGTTGCTTTGTGAGTTGTTGATTATATTATAGCATAAAAATAAGAAAAAGTATATTACTATATTGAAAATTTTTATATATTTAACGGACATCAAAGGACGACTTTTCAGTTAACTTTCTTGACAAAGCAAAAAAATTGTGCTATAATAGTGAAAAATAAACTCCTTTTTCTTGGATATTTTGGAGGCGGATATGAGCAATTTGAAAAACAATAGATTTCCTACCGAAAAGCTGGTAATCGGCGCTGTTATGACGGCGTTTGTTATCGTTTTTCAGCTTCTTGGAGCGTTCACGGCATTCTTCGGTCCGTTTTCGACGGCAGTGGCTTTAATTCCGATAGTAATCGGAGCGGCGATGTGCGGCGTCGGTATTGGCGGCTGGCTCGGTCTTGTTTTCGGAATTGTCGTTCTTGCAAGCGGCGGAGCTGCGTTCTTTATGACCTATGACGTGCTCGGCACGTTTGTTACCGTTCTTGTAAAGGGCGCGGCGTGCGGTCTTGCAGCGGGCGCGGTTTATAAGCTTCTCAAGAGCTTCAACGATTATCTTGCTGTGATTGCGGCAGCTGTTGTTTGTCCCATAGTCAACACGGGGTGCTTTCTTCTCGGTTGCCTTTGCTTCTTTATGGACGACGTAGAAATGATAGCGTCGGCGCTTGGCAGCGACGCATCGGGAATGGCTGTGTTCTGGGCGCTTGCTATGGCTAACTTCCTTATCGAGATTGGCTCGAATATCGTGCTCAGCCCGATTATAGTCAGGCTTTTGAAGATTAAGAAGAAAATGTAAATCAATATAATAGCAAAAGAGCCGCCCCGAGTGTGAGGGCGGCTCTTTCAGTTAAGCCGTAAAATATCCTCTCCCGAGAGCATTGGGAAACGGAGCAAATTTTCTCCTAAGGCGAGGGTCGTGTTGAGTTTTACGCATCTTATACGTCTGTTTTCATAGGTGGTGAAGAAGTATTCAAGGCTTTCTGTGTCAATAGCCGAGGTATAGACGGTTTTCACGGGTTTGCCGTTTTCGCTTTCGGTTACGCCTTGCGGTTGAGATATGCTCTCGAAGAGATGCAAAAGGCGGCTTATCGCGGCGTCTTTTGATTTTGGGCGGGCGGCTTTTGATTTGACGTAGCAGGCTCTTACAAAGCGAGAGCCTGAAGAAAAGTCACCCGGAATACCAAAGCCGTAAAGTCCGCGCGAATGTGAGGGAGTATCGCTTCGCCGGGCGTTTATGATGTGCTCGTACTGTTCAAGGTTTAAGAGCTGACATTCGAAATTCGGCGAATTAGTTAACACGCCCTCGGGGTTATCGTGAATTTTCAGCCCGCCGCTTGTACATTCGACGGTAAGTGCGGAGCGCTTGTCTGCGAAAATCCAATGAAGCGGCGTTGCGGGAAGATTTTCGCCTGCGCTCTCGTCGGTAACGGTAGTGTTATAGAGTAAACGGCGCACCTCTTCTGTACTCTCGGCACGCGAGAGCACCCAAGGGATAAGCTCAAATGAGGCGACGTTGTGAGTATCGCTTTTTTCCCTTGAATACTCACAGAATTTGGGAAAGCTGAGAGCCGCGGCGGCGAGCCCTCTTTCGTTCACGGCGTCGTAGTAGAACGGTGTTCCGTATTCAACGTGCGCCGCCCCGATTATTGCGTAATGGTCTGTGCTTTTTTGCCGGTGAAGGAAATTAAGAGCAAACCGACGCGGAGTTATGACAACCTCTTCGCCGAGTGAATATTCAAGGTCAAGAGTTCTTCCGAAAATATGCCCGAGCGCAGTGTCGCTTATGGCAGTACACATAAAATCACCTCGATTCAACGAATATTTTTCCTTGAAAGCGTGCAAAATATTCGCGAAAGGCGGCTACCGTGTTGAATTTTATGCCGCGAGAGGTGTTTATGGTAGAGAAGGATACTGTCAGACTTTTGCGAGAGTGCGACGCAGGTGTGAAAATGGGAATTGATTCTATTGAGGACGTGGTTGATAACGTCAAATCGAGCGAGTTCAAAAATCTGCTATGCGAATGTAAGCGAGAGCACAAGGTGTTAGAGAAGGAAATAACCTCTCTTCTCGACGGCTACGGCGACGACGGAAAGACACCCAACCCAATAGCCAAGGGAATGTCGCACGTTATGACCGAAATGAAGCTGATGATGAAGGGAAGCGACGCAACGGTTGCAGACCTTATGACAGACGGCTGTAATATGGGAGTAAAATCGCTTAACAAATATCTTAACGAATACAAGGCGGCAGACGAGCGCTCGAAGGACATTGCAAAAAGGCTGATATATCTCGAAGAAAAATTGGCGGTCGATATTCGAGGATTTTTATGAGTTTTTGCCCTGTGGGTATTGACTATTTTTTCTTAATATAGTATAATTTTCTTGAAGTAACTGCCCTGTGGCAATGAAAGGAAAATTATAATGGATAAGTATTTAAGCATTAAGGAGCTCACTCCCGACGGATACGAGTTTGTAATCAAGGCGCTTGCAGAGGGCGTGGAAAACGGAAAATATCCTCTTATGAACGGTGCGCGCGCCGTCGTTTCGGAGTATGAAACGAAGCCTATGGCAACCTCTAAATTCGAGGCTCACAGAGAGTTCATCGACGTTCAGCTCATTCTCTCCGGCGCTGAGATAATCGGAGTTACTCCCACGGCGACAATGACCGACGCTGACCGCATTGGCGAGTATAACGCAGAAAAGGACGTTGAGTTCTACGGCGTTAAGGGAGATTTTGAAAAGCTTCAGCTTTCTGACGGCGATTTTGCCATTCTCTATCCCGAGGACGCGCATATGCCCGGCGTTCACGAAACCGAGCCTGTCCATATAAAAAAGATAGTTCTCAAGGTTCCTGTTAAAAAGTAAGAAAGAAGAGCAAGGGCTCTCGGTGAATTCCGAGAGCCCTTTATATTACCGTTTTGGATTATTGACCTGCTTCGCTGTCGCTTGAGGGTGAGCAGGAAATCTTGATATAAGGCGCGTCGGCAACGAATGAAAGCGAAGCGCCTCGTCCGAGATCCTCGTTATTACCGTTATACCAGACGTAAGCGTCGTCGGCTTCTGCCATCGTGGCTGAAAGCTCACTGCCGAGAGGGACAATGACCTTTGTTTTGCCGTTCACGGTTGCGCCGCTGCCAAGAGCGACAAGCGATAGGGATTTTGAAAGGTCGTACGTGCCTGTGTGCTTGAAGGCTTTTTGCGCGTTCTTGCCCAAAGCAAGCATAGAGAGCATAAGCTCTGTGAGCTTGTCGTCGTTACGCCCCTGAGCTCTGAGCGCGTATTCGAGGGTGGAGTATGTCTTAGCCGCACCGCTCGCCTCGCCGTCCTTGTAAGCCTGCAAGGTTAGCTCGTCGCCCATATTTTTATATTTAAGCTTCGTGTATTTGAAGGCGATACAGCCCTCGGGAGAAGATATGCTCGGAACGGGAGAGAGCGTCGTTACCTCGCCTGTTACGTTGTTCGTTACCTTAAGCTTGACGCCGTCGTAGCTGTCAAATGCAGAATAGTCTACGGCAAACCAAAGGTGTATCGAGCTTGCAAATTCGAGATTGGCGTATGATATTTTGAGCTCGGGAGCTTCCTCTGCCGCGGGGGCAATCGCTAGCCCGAGAGAAAACAGCATAGCAAAAATGAGAACCAAAGATAGTGTTTTTTTCATTTTATTTCCTTTTTGCGTTTGGTTTTACGATATTATTTTAATACTTTGCGCGTCGGCTGTCAAGAGTGCTTTTTTAAATTATTTATGAAGAGCAAAAAACCGACTTAAAGTGACGCCTTGACCTCTTCGGCAAAGCGGACGGTTTCCATAGCGTCCTTTGCGTATTTGTCTGCGCCGATAGCGTCGGCGTATTCCTGCGTTAAGACCGCGCCGCCGACGACGGTTTTCACCTCGGGAAGCTCGCGGTGTAAAAGCTTTACGGTTTCTTCCATCGCGGGTACGGTTGTGGTCATAAGTGCGCTCAGTCCTACGATAGCGGCATTTTTTTCGCGTGCGACCTCTACTATTTTTTCTGCGGGAACGTCGCGTCCGAGGTCGGTGACCGAAAATCCGTAGTTTTCGAGAAGAAGCTTCACTATATTTTTGCCGATGTCGTGTATATCGCCCTTGACGGTTGCTATAACTATGGGGCACCTCAAGTCGCTCTCGCCCTTTGGAAGAGCCGATTTTATTACCTCGAAGGCAGAGCCTGCCGCCTCTGCGCTCATAAGAAGCGAGGGAAGGTAAACCGTCTTTTTCTCGAAGCCCTCGCCAACCTTGTTAAGCGCTGGAATTATATCGCCTGAAACGACGTCAAGCGCGGGGGTGGATTTTATCAGCTCCGCCGTCAGCCTTGACGCCTCGTCTGCAAGTCCTCTGACTATCGCGCGCTCAAGCTCCGAGCGGTATTCGTCGGGTGCTTTTTCGCTCTTCTCGGCTGGGGCGAGCTCGGTTTTCGGAAGGCTCTCGGCAAATGCGAGATAATTCCGACAGCTCTCGTCAAGACCGAAGAGCGCGGTACAGGCGTAGTAGGTTTTCATCATCTCTATAGAGTGCGGGTTCATAATTGCCGCCGAAAGACCGTTTGAGAGGGCGAGCGCAAAGAAATTCGCGTTTACGGCGTCGCGCTCGGGAAGCCCAAAGGACACGTTGGAGATGCCGAGAGAGGTGTGACAGCCGAGCTCCTCTCGTATCATTCTGACAGCGCGGAGAGTTTCCTTCGCGGCGGTTTTGTCTGCGCTTATCGTGAGGGCAAGAGGGTCGAAAATTATATCCTTCTTATCGATGCCGTATTCCTCGGCAAATGCGAGAATTTTTCTTGCAATAGCGACGCGCTCCTCGGCGGTTTTCGGAATTCCGTCCTCGTCAAGCGTGAGAGCAACGACGACACCGCCGTATTTTTTTGCGAGAGGAAGCACCTCGCGTAAGCTCTCTTCCTTGCCGTTTACCGAGTTTATCATAGGCTTGCCGTTGTATATTCGCAGAGCCGACTGCATAGCCTCGATATTCGAGGTGTCAATTTGCAAAGGAAGGTCAATTATTGCCTGAAGCTCGCGCACGGCAGAGGTGAGCATTTTCACCTCGTCGATTTCGGGAAGTCCGACGTTGACGTCGAGCAGGTGAACTCCGCGCTCTTCCTCGGCAACCCCTTCCTTCAAAATATAGTCCATATCACCCGCGCGAAGCGCCTCCTTGAAGCGCTTTTTGCCTGTCGGGTTTATGCGTTCGCCGATGAGAACGGGAGCTTCGCCAAAGACGACGGCGTGGGTGTAAGAGGAAACGACGGTGCGGTCCTTTTTTAACACGGGTAGGGGGGTAATGCTCGGAATTTTAGCCGAAAGAGCCGAAATATATTCGGGTGTCGTGCCGCAACAGCCGCCAAGCGCCCTTGCGCCAAGCGCGGCAAGCGAAGCCACCTCGGCGGCAAACTCATCGGCAGCGACGTCGTAAACGGTTTTGCCGTCAACCGAGCGCGGCAGCCCCGCGTTGGGCTTCAAAATAACGGGAAGCGATGAGTATTTAAGATATTCCTTTACCACGGGAGCGAGGGCTCTCGGTCCGAGCGAGCAGTTGACGCCGATAGCGTCAGCGCCCATTCCCTCAAGCATCGCTATCATAGCAAGGGGCGACGCGCCCGTCATAAGCTTACCGTCCTCGCCGTATGCATTGGACACGAAGACGGGAAGGTCGGAGCTTTCCTTCGCGGCAAGAAGCGCCGCTTTGGTTTCGTAGCTGTCGTTCATCGTTTCAATAAAGATGAGGTCGCAGCCGTATTTTGCGCCAAGACGCGCGGTTTTTGAGAAAATTTCGACAGCCTCATCAAAGGAAAGGTCGCCGTAGGGGGCGAGCATTCTGCCCGTCGGCCCGACGTCGAGGGCTATCCATTTTTTCTGTGCACACGAGCTTTCGTTACGAGCCTTTTTGGCGTTTTCGACTGCCGCCGCTATAATATTTTCAAGCTCGCAGTCGGAGTATTTCAGTGAATTCGCGCCGAAGGTGTTCGTGCTGACGACGTTACTGCCTGCGTCAAAATAGGCGCGGTGTATCGCGGTTATCTCTTCGGGGTGGGTGATATTCCATTTTTCAGGAAGCTCGCCTGGCAAAAGTCCCCTCGCCTGTAAAAGCGTACCCATTCCGCCGTCGAGCACGAGGATATTATCTTTGAGAAAGTCGGTAATTTTCATTTTTTGTCCTTCTTAATTCCGATTATTGCGGTTACAGATTTTGTCGGTGACATCAAAAGACTGCCGTTAAGCGTAAGTCCTATATTGCGCTCGCAGTCAAGAGCCTTGAAAATTTCACTTTGAAATTCAAGCGGTAAGTCCCCGTATCCCGCGCTGAAGCGGGCTGTATGTGCCATACCGTGCTTTGTTTTCTCGCGTTCTTGCTCCTCGGAGAAGAGGTCGAGCAGGGCCTCTATGCGCTCCGCGCCGAGTCCTTGAAGAATAAGGGACTTCGTCTGTGACAGTCTTGAATATTTTGATATAAGTCGGTCTATTCCTATACCGAGCGTTGCGGCAACAACTATAACCGACGAGCACCCCGAAAGATGCTCGGCAAGTTTCGCAGACTTAACCCGCCCGAACCCAAAATCAAGGAAATTCTCAACACGGGTTAGGGGAAATTCTCCGTAGCAGAGCCGAAAGGCAAGTATATTCTCGCACTCGGCTATACATTCGTCAAGCATAGCCTCGATGTCGGGAGAGCTGCCGCGCATGCCCGCATAACGCAGAGCCTCAACCCTGTTGAGCGGTGGCGCAGAATAGCTTTTTGTGTAAACTATACTTGTCATTTTAGTATATCCGAAAGGTTGTCGAGTATTTTCTTTGCCACGTCGGGCTTGTTCATTGAATAAACGTGCACGTTCTTTATTCCGTTGGCAAAGAGGTCTATTATCTGGTCTGTTGCGTATGCAATTCCCGCCTGCTTCATAGCGTCGGGATTACCGCCGAATTTATCAACGAGGCTTGTAAATCTTCTCGGCATAAACGAGCCCGAGAGCTTTATTGCCTTTTCTATCTGATTTGCGTTGGTTATGGGCATTATTCCGGGAATTACGGGTACGGTTATGCCCGCCTCGCGTATCTTGTACAGGAAATTATAAAGAAGGTTGTTGTCGAAGAACATCTGCGTCGTAAGGAAGGAGCAGCCTGCGTCAACCTTTTCCTTCAGATAGCGAATGTCGTCCGCTTGATTTTTGCTTTCGGGGTGTACCTCGGGATAGCAAGCTCCGCCGATGCAAAAGTCCTCGCCGCACGAAGAAAGCTCACGCACGAGGTCTATGGCGTGTCTGTATGCCCAGCCGCTTCTGTCGCTCGTCATAAGCTCGGGCGTAAGGTCACCGCGAAGCGCCATAACGTTCTCTATTCCCGCCGCCTTTATTTCGGCGATTTTTTTGGCAACGGTTTCCCTGGTAGAGGAAACGCAGGTCAGGTGAGCGAGGGTGGGTACGGAATATCGCTCCTTTATATTCTTGGCGATGTCAAGCGTGTAACGGCTTGTGCCGCCTCCCGCGCCGTAGGTAACGCTCATAAAGGCGGGGCGTAGGGCGGCTATTTTTTCGGTAGCCTCCTTTACACTGTCAAAGGCGGTGTCGGTTTTTGGCGGGAAGACCTCAAACGAAAGAGATAGCCCGTCTTTTTTAAAGATTTCGGTTAATTTCATATTATCCCTCGCAGAAAAAATTATTTTCTATAAGAATTACTTAATCACAGTAGCGCGGCGAAATCGATTTCTGAAGGATAGAGTCTTTCGAACCGCACCACCAAAGCGACTTGTGAGGTTATTATATCACAATTGTTTTCCAAGTTCAATACATAGAAAGAAAAAAGCCGTTTTCACGGCTTTTTGTAAGGATATATTTATAAAACCGAATTTCAATGACAAGCGGCTTTTATTGCCCGGAAAGGTGAGTGGGGGATGAAAAACAACGGTTGCACGTCGGTTGTTTGCGTTATTTATTTTTGTTTGCGAGTATGAACATATTTACAAGATCCCAAAGTCCTTTGAAAACTATAAATATAATGAGAAGCACGAATGCGATAGGCATTCTTATTCCAATGAGACGAAAGCAGCGAAATATGCATAAAAGGTTATGTATCTTCTTGAGGATTTTTTTGTTTTTTCTTGGTTCTTTCCCACCTTGAAGGATGCAATTTCCGATTCGCAAAGTGGCGGAAGTCCCATAGACGCCAATTTAGAGATAAGAGATTCCTTTTTTAGGTTTAAATTTCGTTTGTAATTAAAATGCCGAATTGTTTTTAGTAAAAGTATATCGGTAATCATCGTAAGCGTTGCTAGTGAAAACAGAATTATGGGAAAAACAAGCGAATCCGATGTAAAGCTTACTATCGCCGATATAATTGATAATACTATGGCACCGATGAAAAAGGGAAGCACTAGCTTTTCGCCTCTTTTTTCCACGTTTATGGATTCGTCGGGGAAAGCACCTCCGCTTTTGAATTTACCTGCACCGTACGCAGTATGAATATATTCTTTGCCTTTGTAGGTATAATTCATTTTATATTTTGGAAATACATAGCTTGAGCCTAATGTGAGCTCATTGTACCCTGAGGCCGAAAAATTACGGGTATAACCTAGGGATATTTCGCAATCTTCCTTTGCGCTATCTATCATTGAGACTTCTGCAAGCTTTTGAGCTGCTGGTGTAGGGTCTAACGGTTCTTCGCAATCAAAGTCAGCATCGTCGTATTCAAACACGTTGGATTTCTTTGCGGTTCTGACAGCGGTTGCAATAAAAGGTGATTCGTTGGCATCGGGTGAATTGCAGTTTTCCGAAAAGCCGTAGGTCTCCTTGTCGTAATTTCCATTTCTTAAATGCCAGTCGGTTACAGTCTTGGTGCTTTCAACGTTTCTGCCGCGAGAGTTATCCCAGCGCGTTTCCTTTACTGTTCTTGTAGTTCCTATCTCTGCCGACCACGTAAGATGCGTTATTCCTTTCAACGCGTAGACTTGCTTCTGCTCAAGTTGTGGATTGGAAAAGGAGCTTTCGATTATGTCTGCGGGTGTTCTTACGTCTGTGGCTAAATCAACTAACGCAGCACGTTGATATTCTTTTTCATCAAACTCCGGTGTAACGATTCTAAATTTCTTTTCCATAGATGCTCTCCCTTTTTGCTTTTTGCACCTATTTAGGTGCAAAATTATTATAGCATAGTCGTATAATGTTGTCAAGGGGTTTGCTCTTAAATAAGTGCAAGGATTTAAAATTATGAATGCGAATTTAGAAAAAAGAATAGGCAATAGAATAAAGCTGCTGCGAGAAAAGCAAGGACTTACACAAGAATATGTTGCAACACAACTTCAACTTTCCGGTTGCGATATAACGAGAAGCGCCGTTGCAAAAATAGAAGTTGGACAGCGTCATCTCTACCCTGATGAAATCATTCTTATAAAAGAAATTCTCAAGGTGTCGTATGAGGATATTTTAGACGTTTTGGAGAAGTAAAAGGAGGCCGCATTCCGTATGAAGTGCAGCCTCTTTTTATGTAAATATTTGTTTACGACTATGTGCTGATTTTGGTTTGCAGAAGGTCCGCGAAGAAGGGAATACAGTCAGCCAAAAGGCCGAAAAGGAAGCCTGTGAAAACCAAAAAGGCTGTGATGGCTAGATTTTGTTTAAGATTTTTATTCATTTTAAACAGCACGAGAAGTCCGACACCTGAGCCCGAAAAGAGCCCCGCTATCATAGTTCCCGCAGTAATAATTCCCTCGGACGCGAAGGCTGCGAGCGTTACGGACGCCGCGCAGTTGGGAATAAGGCCGAAAACGGCGGCTATCGCGTGGCTGATAAAGGGCTTGTTGTACATTACCGTTGCAAGCGCGTCTTCGCCTATGAAGAAGATTGCCGCATTGATAAAGAGAGTTACTAAAAGCAGGAAAAGTCCCGTCGTCGCGGTGTGGTGAAGAGCGGAATAAAGTATTCCGCGCTCGCAGTGGCAGTCGTCGGCATCGCAAAGCTCGTCAATATTGATTTCCTCTTTTCCCTTGCCGAAAAGACGAAGCACGCCGTCAACGGCAAAGCCGACGGCAACCGCAACGAGAGCCTTATAGGCAACTATAACCAAGACGTCTGTCAAAGGAAATCCGCCCGATAAAAGCACGGGAAGCATCTCGTCAGAGGTAGAAAGAAAGACTGCAACGAGAGAGCCGAGCGTTATAACCCTACCCGTGTAGAGATTTGCCGCCGCAGCCGAGAAGCCGCATTGCGGGACAGCTCCGAGAAGCGCTGCGGGCAGAGGTCCGAGCGTTCCTGCTTTTTTTATGAAGGCGGTGGTTTTCCCCGTAGCCTTATGTTCAATAAATTCCATCAGAAGATAGGTCAAAAATAGGAAGGGAATAAGCTTCAGAGTATCGAGAAAGCCGTGAAGAATTACCTCGTCGAGAAAGCCGAGAAGCGCCACCTCCGTATGTGCGTGAAGAAGTGTCATATTGCGTCCTTTATTTTAAATTACAAACTCGGCATTTGCCGTAGAGAATACAGCCGCCGTCAAGAGAAAAGCCCTGAGCGTCAAGAAGGCTGGTTTCGAGCGCGTGTGAGGTGTCGCCGTCCAGATGAACAAGCTTACCGCATTCAAGGCACTTCAAATGAAGGTGCTCGGCGCAGTGCTGCTTGTCCATATACTGATACACGAATTTCCGCGCTCCGACGGACATTCTGCTGACAAAGCCCTCCTCAACCAGACGCGCTGTTTGTCGGTAGAGGGTGCTCTTGCCCCGTCCGCCCTCGGTGAGCCTTTCGCAAATCTCCTCAAGCGAAAAGGCGGTATCCTTGTTTTCTTTGAAAAAGCGTAAAAGCTCGCTTCTTTTTTCTGTGTTGTAGGTCATTTTAATCTCCAATATGAGAATAATTCTCAAATCGTGTATATGATACCGCATTTTTTCGTCTTTGTCAACATCTTTTTTAAAAATAAAAATAAAATAACGCAGAAAAATTCATAAATACTTGGTATAATGTATTATAAAAGAAGAATTTTATTTTGGAGAGAAAGATGTTAAAATTATCGGGCATCAAAAAGGATTACATAACCGCGTCCGAAACCGTACACGCGCTGAAGGGTATAAATCTCTGCTTCAGAAAGAACGAGTTTGTCAGCATACTCGGTCCGTCGGGCTGCGGAAAAACCACGCTTCTTAACATAATAGGCGGACTTGACCACTACACAGAGGGCGACCTAATAATAAACGGCAGGAGCACGAAATCCTACCGCGACAGAGATTGGGACGTATATAGAAACCACAGGGTTGGATTTATATTCCAGAGCTACAACCTTATTCCTCACCAGACGGTGCTTGGCAACGTCGAGCTTGCGCTTACCATTTCGGGAGTTGGCAAGGAGGAGAGAATAGCAAGGGCAAAGGAGGCGCTTGACAAGGTAGGTCTTAAAGGACAGTATTACAAGCGTCCCAATCAGCTCTCGGGCGGTCAGTGCCAGAGAGTTGCCATAGCCAGAGCGCTTGTCAACGACCCCGAGATACTTCTTGCCGACGAGCCGACGGGTGCTCTTGATACCGTAACCTCGGTTCAGATAATGGAGCTCATCAAGGAAATTTCAGCCGAGCGCCTTGTCGTTATGGTAACGCATAACCCCGAGCTTGCAGAGCAGTATTCCTCGCGTATAATCAGGCTTCTTGACGGTGAGGTTACCGAGGACACAAATCCCTTTGCCGAAGAAGAGGAGGAGCGCGAGCTCCTTGCAATCAAGACGGAAGAAACGAAGGAGGCGGCAGCTTCAGAGCCTCAAAACAAAAAGAAGAAGTCCGAAAAGGCGAAAATGTCCTTCTGGACCGCCTTCAAGCTTTCGGCGAGAAACCTTATTTCCAAAAAGGGAAGAACGGTAATGGTCGGAATTGCCGGCTCTATCGGTATCATCGGTATTGCCTGCGTGCTTGCATTCTCTGCCGGAATTAAGGGCTATATTGTTTCAATGCAGGACGATATGCTCTCGGGAAACCCGATAGAAATAGCCGAAACAGGCTTCAGCGCGAGCGCTATAACCGATATAATGGAAACCACGGCGCTTCTCGAAAAGGATAAGCTTGCAGACAAGGTTTATATAACCAGCACCATAGAAAACCTTGCCGAGATGAGCGCGAGCCTTGAAAGGCTGTTTGCCTCGAACACATTGACTGAGGATTATGTAAAGTACGTGCTTAATATGCCGAAGGAAAATTACGAGGCTATGCTCGTCAGCTACGGCATAAATCTTGCGACCAACGTTTTCACCGATTTTACCTACGGAGAGGGCGCGGAGTCCGAGCATATATCGATAAAGCGTCTTATAGATATGTACACCTCGGTGCTCAAGGAAACCGCTTACGCGGAGTATTCCTCGTTTATCCCCTATCTCGTGCCGTCGCTTCAGCAAGCGCCCCCAAGCAGCGACTATATTCTTTCGCAGTATGACCTACTCGGCGGAAGCGAGATTGCCGATGAAGCAGATGAAATAATGCTCGTTCTCAATCCCGAAGATGAAATCTCCGACCTGCTTCTTGCCGCGTTTGGCTATTACACGCAGGAGGAGTTCCTTTCGATAATAGATAAGGCGACAAGCGAGGACCCGAACTACGAGGGCAACTCGCATTACCGTGAGTATTTTGAGTATAGCGAGCTTCTTGGCAAGGAGTTTATTTACTATCCGACGGATTCGGTGTTCGTTAAGATTGCGGACGACCCCGATATACCCGATGCACAGAAGCCTATGGCTCAGTATATGAACGGAAGCTACAGCTACAAATCGCTCTTTGACAAGGCAGATGCTGACAGTAAGGGCGGTCTTAAAATGAAGGTTGTGGGCATTCTCACCCCGAAGGATACCGTTTCCTACGGCTGCCTTACCGCAGGAATATACTATACCGAGGAGCTATCAAAGCATATTCTCAGCGAGAACGAGAACTCTGAATATATAGAGTACCTCTTCACAGAGCAGGCGATGAAGGAAATAGGCTCAAAGTCCTTTACCATTCCGAACCCCGACGAGCCTGAAAAGCCCACGATAGTCAGTCTGAATTATTCTACTATATATAACTACGGCTATTCCTACGACGACCCGACGACTCCCGAGGACGAATCACTCGCAGAAGACGGAACGAGAATATCAAAAACGGGCACGGGAATAATTTCTCCGTCGTCAACGAGCATGTCCCCGACGGCGCTTATGGGCGGAGGCCTTGGCGCCGCGGAAACCGAGCTTGAGGATAAACGCGACACGCTGGTCAGAAATCTCGGCGGAGATTCGGTTGCAAATAATATTCTGATTTATCCGAAATCCTTCGAGGAGAAAAATCTCGTTACCCAATATCTTGACGCGTGGAGTGACGAGGACGCTACCATCATCGTTGACGGAAGGGTCATTCCCGTTGAGGAGAGAACGAAGGTAACCTACACCGACACGCTTGAACTCGTTATCAAGATGATAACCACAATGATAGATATAGTTTCATACGCGCTTATCGCGTTCACCTCGATTTCACTCGTCGTTTCGACTGTTATGATAGGCATTATTACCTACGTTTCGGTTGTCGAGAGAGTTAAGGAAATAGGCGTTATCCGTTCACTCGGAGGACGAAAGCGCGACGTTTCCGCCCTCTTCAATGCGGAAACCTTTATTATAGGACTTCTCGCAGGATTTATCGGAGTTGTGGCGACTTACGGAATATCTGCGGTGGTGAATATTATATTGACGCCTCTTATCGGCTACCCGAATATAGCGGCGCTTCCTGTCAGCGATGCTATCGTGCTCGTGACGCTCAGCGTTGCGCTCACGCTTATTTCGGGACTTATACCCGCAAAGAGTGCGGCTAAAAAGGACCCCGTCGTTGCGCTGAGAACAGAATAAAAGCAAAATAAAAAGACGGTTTACAACGCAAAGCTTCGTTAGGGCGTCACGCTGTAAGCCGTCTTGTTTTATACTTTTATTTTTTCAGATAGTAGTTTAGATAATTAGTGCTCATATATAGGGCGGTCAATTCGGGAGAGCTCAAAACGTTTGCGGGGAGTGCCGTACCCTCGGTCTTGGTTGAGTCCTCGGTGTACCACCAGCCCGACCGGTCGGCAAACACGACGGAGCTTAGGCTCTCACAGCCATCGAATGTCGTAGCTCCGAGGAACTTAAGTCCTGTGCCGAAGGTTACGCTCTCGAGCGACGAGCAATCCTTGAAGGTGGAGTTTCCGATTGTGGTAACTCTGTCGGGAATTTTCAGGCTTTTGAGCTTTTTGCAGCCGTTGAACAGGTCGTTGCCGACGGTTATCAAAGAGTCGGGAAGAGTAATGCTCTCAAGGCTCTCGCACATAGAAAATGCCGAGGTGTTAATTTTCGTCAGTCCTTGGCTGAGGGTTATATCGGTGAGCGAGGCGCAGCCGTAAAACGCCGAAGGACCGATTGAGGTTACGTTGTTCTGCATCGTAACGATTTTAAGATTTACGCAGTTAAGGAAGGCTGAGTTGTTTATGCCGGAGATGCTGTACGGAAGGTCTATACTCTCAAGGGCAGAGCACTCCTGGAAGGCAAAGTCGCCTACCGTTGTTACGCCCTCCTCAATCGTTACGTTTTCAAGATTAGAGCAACGCGCAAAGGCGTAACTACCAATCGCTGCAAGGCTCGCGGGGACCGTTATATCGGTAAAGCTCGTGCACGAGGCAAACGCAGAAGCTCCGAGTGACAAAATCCCTGTCGGAAGAGTGACGTTTTGAAGAGCTTCGCAGAATTCAAATGCGCTTGCCGATATTTCGTAAACGCTCTCGGGGAATTCAATGCTCTCAAGCGAGATGCAATCCTTAAATAGCTCGTAGCTTATAACCGAAAGTCCCGACGGAAGCTTTATGGATTCTAACGAAGAGCAGCCCTTGAATGCGTAAGGACCGATTTCCACTACCGTATCGGCAATGGTTATCTTCGTTATGTTTGCACACCGCTCTAAAGCGCCGTAGTCTATTTTAGT
Source organism: Clostridia bacterium (assembly GCA_017501175.1). The sequence continues at coordinate 18,097 of JAFVXK010000038.1, forward strand.
AATCGGTAAGCCGTTGTAATTACCGATAACAAGCTCGGTGTCTGTGCAGGTTCCGATTCCCTTGAGCATATAGCTTTCGCCGTCGGAGTTGAGGGAAAGCTCAAGTCCCTCGTTGCAGTCGTCCTTTTTATACTGGCACACGCTGCAAACGTCGTCAACGAAGACGTGAGCAATTTTTTCGGTGGATTTTGTCTTTCTTTTCAGCTCTTGCCCGCACTCAAGACAGTATATAACCTCGTCGTAGCTACCCTTGCTTGTGCAGGTGGGCTCGGTTTCGTTCTCGCGCATGGGCTCGGATAGAGTATGTATATGTCCGCACGAGGAAAGAAGAAGCGTAAGCAAGGTCAAAACAAGAGCTGATATGATAGCAAAAGAAATTTTCTTCATAAGGTTTCTCCAATTCAAACAAGAATAGAAAAGCGCATAGATAAATAATTGACCGAGAAAAGTGCTCGGTCAATTAGTACAAGAACGCAAGTCTCTGACTATCAGTCTATGGGAAGCCACGTACCTATATTGCCGGAGCCGGAGCCGCC
>JAFVXK010000039.1 GCA_017501175.1 Clostridia bacterium
ATGCATTTTTTGCGGTGCGTGCGCGGCCGCCTGCAAAACGGGGGCGCACAGCTTTTCAGAGTCGGGTCACGGGCTAAACAGAGAGCTTTGCGTTGCCTGCGGAGCGTGTGCCGACGTATGTCCTACGGGGGCGCTTGAAATTTCGGGATACAAAAAGAGCGTAAACGATGTAATAGCCGAGGTTATGAAGGATAAAATCTTCTATGACAATTCGGGCGGAGGTGTGACACTTTCGGGCGGTGAGCCGATGGCGCAGCTTGAATTTTCCGAGGCGCTTCTTATCGCGGCAAAGGAAAAGGGGCTTCATACCGCAATGGAAACCTGCGGTTTTTCAAAGACTGAAAATTATGAAAAAATACTTCCGCTGGTAGACCTTTTTCTTTTCGACTGGAAGGTTTCCGACCCAACCTTACATAAAAAATACACGGGAGCTGACAATGCTCTGATAGAGAAAAACCTAAAACGCATAAGCGAGCTTGGCGGCAATATTGTGCTCCGCTGTCCTATAATACCGACGGTTAACGATACCGACGAGCATTTTGCTAAAATTGCGGCGCTCGCAGAGGAGCTTCCCGGCATTCTTTCCGTGGATATAGAGCCGTATCACCCGCTCGGAATAGGAAAGGCACAAAGACTTGGAAAACAAGCAATGTTTGAGGAGCTTGGAATTCCCGAAAAGTCTGTTGTTGACGGTTGGATACAAAAAATACAAAAAATGACAACAAAAATTGTCAAAAAGGCTTGAATGCAAACAAAAAAAGACGGAGAGAAAATCTCCGTCTCTTTTGCTACATTATCTTCTGAAAATGCATTTTTGCTGTCAGCCGAGCGAGAGAGCTTGCTCTTTTGCATTTATCAAGCATTCGTTGCCCTCTGCTATCGTTATATCCTCCCAAGAGGTTCCGTAGTAGATAACATCGTCGAGCTGCAGGCACTCGGCAAAGGCGTAAGCACCTATGCTCGTGACACCCGTGCCGAGCCTTAATTCTTTAAGCTCAATGCACTTGTCGAACGCTTTAAAGGATATTGTAACCACGCAGTCTGGAATTTCAACGACCTCAAGGTTTGCACAGCCGTAGAATGCCTCGGCGCCTATTTCGGAAACGTCACGGAGTTTATCCATATCGACGGCGGTGAGCGTGGTGCACCACATAAACGCACCCTCTCCGATATGCGTTACCGCCGATGAAAATTCAACGCTGGTGATTTTATCCTTGCTGTAGAAAGCGAAATCGTGAATTCTGTAATTTTCACCCTTATAATCTTCGGGCAGTATGAGCTTTGTATCTTCTCCTATGTATCCGAGAAGGTGGTTTTCGCCGCCGTAAGAATAGAAGCGATAACCGTCTACGATATCGATTTTGGAAGCGCCCGAGTGAATTTCAAGCGCGTAGAGAGCTACGCAGCCGTTGTCGGTGCTGCCTTTTGTCAGGTTGAGTGTGGAGTTGTTTATTATTTCGACGAGCTTAAAGCAACCGTAAAATGCGTTCGAGCCGATGGTTGAGAGTGCCTCGCCGAGTATGACGGTTTGAAGATTGTGGCACATTACAAACGCGAGAGAGCCGACAGTCGTTACGCTATCCGGGAGCGCCACGGTGCGCAGTCCGTCGCAAAGGAAAAACGCCGATTCACCGATGCTTTTGAGCTTCGAGCCTTCCTCAAAGGTTATACTGCCTAAGGAGAAGCATTTTTCAAAGGCGAAGTCGCCGATGACCTCAACGTCCTTGCCGATAAAGATTTCGGTTATATCGTCACATTCCGTAAATGCGTGAGCTGCAATTTTTGTTACGGGAAGCCCCTTAAACGTTGTAATTTTTATGCTTGCATCAAGGCAAGAGCCGACACTCGTAAGCGTGTAGCCCTGCTTGTCGTCGTTGATTCGGAAGGTCAAGCCCTCATTGCTGACGAGTGCTTCCTGCTCGGGGTTGGTTTCGGGGGGAACCGGTTCTGCAAAGGTAAGCTCTGAGGAAGTGAGCTCGGATTTGTAGCTTTCTACTCGAACGTTTTTCCACTCGGTTTCAGTTCCGCAAAAATTGACGGTTGCGAGATTTGTGCATCCGAGAAAAGCGCCCGAGCCGACTACGGTTAAGCTCGTCGGCAGAGAAATCGAGGTAAGCGTTTCGTTTTTGCAGAATGCGCGCTCACCGATTTTTGTTACGGGCAAGCCGTTAAAGCTATCAATTACAAGCTCCGCTCCGCTGAAGCTACCGACGCTTATCAGCGTGTAACCCGACTCGTCGTCGTTGAGCTTATATTCGATGCCGTTTGCATCTACCTCAACACCGCACGTAGTGCAGGTGTCGCCGTTTTCAAAGCTGTGAGTAAGCTCTCCTGCTATGACAACCGTTCTTTTAAGCTCCGTGTTGCAATCCTGGCAGTAGGTTACCTCGTCGGAGTAGCCTGTGCTTATGCAGGTTGATGGAGTTTCGCTTTCTGTAACCGGCTCGCTTGCAGTGTGAGCCTCAGGGTCAATAGCTGTTGTCTTTTTCGTCCTCGAAAGCTCCTCGTCGCAGACCTTGCAATAAACGACCTCGTCGTAGCTTCCTTCTGCAATGCAGGTTGCAGGGGTTTCGTTTTCGCGAACAGGGTCACACTCGGTATGCTGATGCTCGCTTCCAACCGGTGCAAAAACACCGCAGGAGCTTAAAAACACGGCAATAACACCGCACAAAAGCGAACATAAGAGCGAAATGCGTACTTTTTTCATATAAAATCTCCTAAAAATAAAGATAGAAAATCTATTATATATCAATTTTATCATAATTTTAATAAAAATGCAATAAGTATTTTTAAATCTTACACCATTCTTGCTGCAATAAGTACATTTTTTGAAAAACAAATAAAAAAACGGAGAAATATGCTTCTCCGTTTTTGGGTAAGTAAAGATATTACTTGGAATCCTCAATTATATCTGCGGTGCCGTACCAAACGGTGCAACCGCTGATACCAATGCAATATTCTTTCATCTCTTCGAGGTCTTTTTTATAGTCCTTAATATAATCTTCCAAATCATCCTCTTCGTCGCTATCAAGCTTGTTGGAATACTCTTCAAGAATGTGCTCGTAATACTCTATTTGAGATTCGTAATATTTTATTTCTTCCTTGAATTCGTCGTATCGCTTCTGAAAATATCACGGACTTTTGCGGAAAGACGAGGGGGATTTTGTTGAAGCGACCTTCAAGGGACACTTTGGACTGAATCTCATTCGTGTAGGCGCCGAAGAACGGTTCCTTTCAAAGCTTGCGGGCGTTACCGAGCCCGAAAAGAAACGTAAAATTATCGGTGAGGAATTTATCCGCGTATTTGAGGATGAGGCAAAGAAGCTGGGCAAGATCCACGTGCTTGTGCAAGGAACCATCTATCCCGACGTGATCGAG
>JAFVXK010000004.1 GCA_017501175.1 Clostridia bacterium
AACAGATTTACAGTCTGCCCCCTTTGGCCGCTCGGGAATTCCCCCATATTTAATACTGGAGCTGGTGAACGGAGTCGAACCATCAACCTGCTGATTACAAATCAGCTGCTCTGCCATTGAGCCACACCAGCATCGGTGACGATTAATATTATAACAGATACTATTCGGTTTGTCAACCCCTTTTCCAAAAAAAATTTAAATAATTTTATGGGTGAAAAAAGCCGCGCAAAACGGCACGGCTTTCCTTAATAAATAGGCTTTTTTGTGAAAGACGCAGTTGGTTGGAAAACACACTTTGAAGCGGTTAGCTCTTGCAGCTTATTGGTGCAACTCCGTATCTCTTTTTAAACAGCCTCGAAAAATAGCCGTAGCTTTCGTATCCGACGGCTTCCGACACCTCAGAGAGCGAGAGCCCGCCATCGCGTATCATATCCCGCGCGATAGCCAGCCTTTTTCGGTTGATAAACTCGGATACCGTCATCTTCATTTCGCGCTTGAAAAGAAAGGCGGTGTACTCGCGCGATAGGTGCAGGTGCTTTGCAACGTCGGACAGTCCTATGCGCTCCTTTATATGCGCGCTTACGAAATCTATGGCGCGGTTGACGTGCAGGTTGTGGCTTTCTCTATCCTTCATTTCCGTCAGCACCTCCAGAATGTAAGATGCTATGCACGCCGCCTTTTGCTCCGACCTCGGCTCGTCTGTCAGGTGGCTCGGTGTAAAGGCATCGAAGAGCGCGTGTATCTCGGCAGTCGCGCCGCCCTTTATCAGCATCTGGAGGTCTATTTTCTCGTCGGAGTTAAAATTGAAGCTGACGTAATGCACCGGCTCTGATAGAGGAAGTCTTGTTCGCAGGGTGCTCGGTGGCAATAGAATTACGTCTCCTGCCTCTACCGTCAGCCTCTGTCCGTTGGCGGTATAAATCAAGCGCCCCTTAAAGACCAACGTCATATCGTAATAATCAATTCTTTCAGGCGATATTCCGGCTGATCTTTCAAGGACTACGTTGCAGAAGTGACCTACTTTACTTACAATATACACGGCGAAATCTCCATAAAATCTTAATATAGTGCAAAAACGGCAAAAACAACATAAAATAGTTTATTGAATGTTTCGCGTTGATGATTTATTATATAATAAAGAGCAAATAATGTCAATCAAAAAGGGGAAATTTTTATGAAAACATTGCTTTTTGGAGATTTTTATCCGTATCGTAAGGACGTTGCGCAGCTTTTCGTTGATGCAGACGTTGAGGCGCTCTTCGGCGATTCGCTCTCGCTTTTCGAGAACAAGGACTTTATCGCTATAAACCTCGAGTGTGCCATCACCGACAAGGACACTGCAATTGCAAAGCACGGTCCTAACCTCAAAGCTCCGATAGGAAGCGAAAACGCCCTTAAAAAGCTCGGCGTAAACCTCGCAGGTCTTAGTAATAACCACGTGTTTGATTTCGGTGTACCCGGCATCATTGATACGATGGAGTCGCTTAAGAGAGCAGGAATTGACTACACCGGCTTTGGCGATAATTACGAGGACTCAAGAAAGGACTACATATTCGAGAAAAACGGCGAGAAGATTGCCGTTATCGCGGTATGCGAGCACGAGTATTCCTATGCAAAGCCCGACAAAATGGGCTCGCGTCCCTTTGACGAGTTCGACACGCTCGAGGATATAAGACGCGCAAACGCAGAGTGTGACCGCGTTATCGTTATGTATCACGGCGGCAAGGAGCATTGCCGCTATCCCTCGCCCCGTCTTATGCGCGCTTGTCGCGCAATGGTGAGAGCCGGCGCTGACGTCGTGCTTTGCCAGCATACTCACTGCATCAGCTGCTACGAGAACTATGAGGGTGGACATATCCTTTACGGACAGGGCAACTCGCACTTCCTTTGGCCCTATTCCGAGGAGTGCTGGGAGAGTGCTCTTGCAGTAGAGTATGATACCGTATCGGGAGAGATAGACTTCGTTCCTCTGCACACGCCTAATGACGAAAAGGAGTGCGGCATCTCGCTTGCAAAGGGCGAGGAGAGAGATGAGATAATGAAGGGCTTCGCCACTCGCTCGGCAAGTCTTCTCGACGGCACTTGGATTGACGGCTGGCGCGAGTTCTGCGCCTCGGTTGAGAATCAGTATAGAAGAGTCGTTGCAAAAGCCAGCACCCCCGAGTGCACCGAGAAGGATAATCTTCAATTCGCGCACTACCTCGACTGCGAGGCGCACCTCGACGTATTCCGCGAGCTTTATCAGACCTATCATATGAAGGATGTTAATTACTGATAATCCGCCGAAGCTTATATAAACGGTATAAGCAGATGATTTAAAAACGAAAAAAGTGCCGACAAGAAAATCGTCGGCACTTTTTTCTACCCGTTTTCAAAAACAGTAAGAAAACACATTTAAAATATTGACGACCGTACTGTTTAAAATATTGACAGTAAGTCTGAAATATGCTAAAATAAATAGAAAACATACATTTATATTTTGTGAGGAACATATGAAAACATTACTTTTTGGAGATTTTTGCCCGAAGCGTCCGGACGTTGCAGAGCTTTTTGTTAAAGGCGATATTGAAACTCTTTTCGGCGATTCGCTCTCGCTCTTCGAGAACAAGGATTTTATTGCCGTTAACCTTGAGTGCGCTCTGACCGACAGCGAAACGCCTATCACCAAGCACGGCCCTAATCTCAAAACGCCCGTAGGAAGCGAAAACACGCTCAAAAAGCTTGGCGTTACCCTCGCAGGACTCAGTAATAACCACGTATTCGATTTTGGCGTGCCCGGCGCTCTTGAAACCATGAAAACGCTTGAAAAGGCCGGAATTGCGCATACCGGCTTCGGAATGAACTACGAGGACTCGAGAAAGGATTACGTATTCGAGAAAAACGGTGAGAAGCTTGCCGTTATAGCAGTATGTGAGCACGAGTATTCCTATGCAAAGCCCGACAAGATGGGCTCTCGCCCCTTCGACGAGTTTGATACAATAGAGGACATAAGACGCGCAAAGGCAAACGCTGACCGCGTTGTAGTTATGTACCACGGCGGCAAGGAGCTTTGCCGTTATCCCTCGCCCCGTCTTATGCGCGTTTGTCGCGCAATGGTAAGAGCCGGCGCTGACGTTGTGCTTTGCCAGCATACTCACTGCATCAGCTGCTATGAGAACTATGAGGGTGGACATATCCTTTATGGACAGGGTAACTCGCACTTCCTCTGGCCCTCGCCTAAGGAAATTTTAAAGCACGGTCTTGCGGTAGAATACGATACGGTGACGAGCGAGATAAGCTTTGTTCCTCTCTATGCCCCCATTACTGCTGATGAATACGGTATTTCGCTTGCAAAGGGCGAGGAGAGAGATGAGATAATGAAGGGCTTTGCCGCACGCTCGGCAAGTCTTCTCGACGGCACTTGGATTGATGGCTGGCGCGAGTTCTGTGCCTCTGTGGAAAGTCAGTACACCCGCGTCGTCAGAAAGGCGAGCGTTCCCGAATGCACCGAGGCTGACAATCTCCAGTTCGCTCATTACCTCGATTGCGAGGCGCACCTTGACGTCTTCCGCGAGCTTTATCAGACCTATCATATGCAGGATAAGAACTATTGATAACTCTGGCTTGACAGTTGAATAAAAATGCAAAGCGGCGGGTCTTATTGTAGGCTCGCCGCTTTTTACAGACTTTTATGGTATATATAAAAATATCGAGGGCGCGCTACTTGCATTTTTCTATCCTATATGATAAAATAGAAAGAAAAAGGGGGAGCGTTTATGTTTTCGAGAGTTTACGTTGAGATTACTAACAGATGCAATATGAACTGCTCCTTTTGTCACGGGACGAGCCGTCCTCCTCGCAGTATGTCGCGCGAGGAGTTTGAAGCCGTCCTTTCGGGCCTTTCGGGAGTTACCGAGTATTTATACTATCACGTTATGGGCGAGCCTCTGACGCATAAGGAGCTTCCGGATTTTATAAGAAGAGCCACGGAATACGGTTACAAGTCGGCGATAACCACTAACGGTACGCTGCTTTCTCGCAGGGGAGATGAGATAATCTCGGCGGGAGTATATAAGGTCAGCATTTCTCTTCACAGCTTCGAGGAGGGAAGTATCGAGAGCCTTGACGGATACCTTGACGGCTGCTTTGATTTTGCAAAAAAGGCTTCTAGGGCAGGTGTTCTTACGGTGCTCCGCCTATGGAACAGAGGGTATGACGGCGGAAAAAACGAGTACATTTTAAATAAAATGAAATCGTCGATAGACGGCGAGTGGAAATGGTCGGAGCGAGGCGCGAGAATACGCGACAAGCTCCATCTCGAGTGGGGCGATAGGTTTATATGGCCCGATATGGAAGCTTTGGATATGGGTGAGAGCGTTTTTTGCTACGGATTAAAGGACCATTTCGGAATATTATCCGACGGCAGTGTAGTTCCTTGCTGTCTTGATGCAGACGGAGCTATAACGCTTGGCAATATTTTTGAGGAAGATGTTCGGGAAATTCTTTCGGGTGACAGGGCAAGAGCGATAGCCGAGGGCTTCAAAAACCGACGCGCTAGCGAGGAGCTTTGCAGAAAATGCGCTTACGCAAGACGTTTTAAATAAGAGGGGTAAGGCTATGAATGTAAATATAACTTTACATAAAGACGTCATAGAGATACTTGACCGTCTTGAGCGCGCAGGGTTTGAGGCGTATGCCGTGGGCGGTTACGTGCGTGACGCGCTTCTTCTGAAGGAGGCGGGTGACTGCGATATAACCACAAGCGCACTTCCCGAAGAGACCAAGAAGGTTTTCGACAGTGAGCGCACGGTGGATACAGGCATAAAGCACGGAACTGTGACGCTGATATACAACGGAGTACCGTATGAAATTACGACGTACCGTGTGGACGGAGATTACGCCGATAACAGACACCCGGACCGTGTGAGCTTTACTGCGACGCTTCGCGAGGATCTCGCGCGACGCGATTTTACCGTAAACGCTATGGCGTATTCAGAGGTGCGCGGGCTCGTTGACATATTCGGCGGAAGAGAGGATTTGGCGGCGGGAATAATAAGGGCTGTCGGTGACCCGGGGCGCAGATTTTCGGAGGACGCGCTTAGGATTTTGCGCGCTTTGCGTTTTGCCTCGGTTTTGGATTTTAAGATAGAAAACTCGACACGCCTTGCCATTTTTGAAGAAAAAGAACGACTTCGCAGCGTTTCCGTCGAGCGAGTTTTGGTGGAGCTTCGAAAGCTAATTGCGGGTAAGGGAGCACACGCAATTCTTACAGAGTACGGCGATATTATTGCAGAGCAGCTTTCCGGCGTTGATAGAATTGTAATGCCGGAGAAAGGCATTTTTGAGGCTATGACACCCGACGAGCGCTTGATTTCCATCTTTTACCTATCCGTGAGTGAGCCGTCTTCCGCGTTTGAGGCCTCTATACGAGCTCTTCACGGCGACAAAGCCACCCAAAAATTCGGTGCGGCGGTGCTTCACGCTATGACGGCTGATTTGTCGGGCGACGCACTTTACGAGCTTATATTGGATATGGGCATTGAGGTAGTTGGGTCGGCGCTTTCTCTGAAAGCAAGGCTTACGGGAGAGAAAAAAGACGCGGAAAGGCTTGGAGAGCTTACCGCAAGCGGCAGGCCGTGTAAAATTTCGGAGCTTAAAATAAGCGGAAGAGATATAACCGCGCTTGGAATTGTCGGAGAGCGGGTGGGAGAGCTTTTGCACTCTGCCTTGATTGCCGTAATGCGCGGGGAGCTTGAAAATAATTCGGACGACCTTTTGAAGTATATCAAAAGATAAGATAATCATATACTGACGGCAGGAGGTGTGCCGTTATGAAGTATATGAGAAAGCTTGACACGGGATGGGGTGAATTTGTCACCGTTATCTCAAAATGTAAACTATTATTGTCAAATGTGTCTGTTACTGCTCTTTCGACGGATGTTTTTTGCGATGAGGTGCTCGCGGGGGTTCCTTATAGACTTACCGAGGCGGAGCGTATCGAGCTTTTCGACCCGTCGCTTTTGCCGCGTATAAGGGTATCCGAGCCATACACCTCTGCAGTAGCAGCAATAGTATATGGGAAGGTGGGCGACGTGTACCGATTTATAACCGACGGTACGCCTTCCCCCACCGCATACGCCGCGGTTGCGGCCGCTTTATTCTACAAGGGCAGGATTACACGCGGTGAGTGCGTTACGCTTTTGTCCGATGCAGGAGCTTTTACGGCAACCGTCACCGATGACGGAGTTCTTCTTTTTGTTTAATTGTTTGAATTCGTCCTTTTGGACAGGGTAATTTTTTAGGAGGCGCAAAATGGCTTTTGACGCTTGTATGATGCGCGCGGTGCTCACCGAATTTAGAGGCGAGTTTCCCGAGGCTAAAATAGAAAAGGTGCTTCAACCGCAAAACGACGAGGTTGACCTTGTTATTAAGCACGCGGGCTGTGTTCGCCGTCTGGTTTTCAACGTAGGACCTAACGCGCCGAGACTTCAGCTTTCTGACACCGCAAAGGAAAATCCCGTGAAAGCGCCGATGTTCTGTATGCTTTTGCGTAAATATTTTGTCGGCGCGCGGATAGTGGGCGTAACTCAGCCAGGCTTTGACCGTATAGCAGATTTTGAGGTCGCTTGCTATGACGAAATGGGCTTTGCTGCAACCAAGCATATTATTTGCGAAATAATGGGCAAGTACGCCAATCTCATCGTAACAGACGGAGATATGAAGGTTCTCGCAGCGCTCAAGATAATAGATTTTGCCGCCAGCACGGTAAGACAGGTGCTCCCCGGACTTAAATATCAAATTCCCGAAAAGCAGGACAAGCTATTACCTCTTACGGTTGACAAAGCGCTCTTCTTTGAGAAGCTTGCCGAGTTTCCGCCCGAAAAAAGCGGAGAAAAATTCATCACTCAGACCTATTCGGGCATCGCAACGCAGATAGCTCACGAGCTTGTCTATCGCACGGCGGGAGAAATTGACGTCCCCGTCTGCAACATTGACGCCGAAGCATTTTTCTCGGTATTTTCCAAATGGCAGGAATTGCTTATTGGGGAGAGCTATACACCTACTGCCATCTACCGTGACGGAGCGCCCACGGATTACTCCTATATGAGTATAACTTATCTTGACGGCGCAGGAGAAAAGCGCACCTATACCCGTCTTGGCGAAATGTTCGATGAATATTTTTCGGACAAGGACCGCACCGAGAGAATACGCCAGCGCGCAAAGGACCTGCTTCGCCTTTTGTCAAGCGCAAAGCAGAGAACCGAGAAGAAGCTTGCTATTCAGCGCGAGGCTCTCCTTGACAGCGAGAAGGGGGAGGAGCATAAGAAAAACGGCGACCTCATAACCGCGAACCTATACAGACTTGAGCGCGGAATGACGTCGTTTACAACCGTTGATTACTACGACGAGAATTGTCCCGAGATAACCGTGCCGCTTAATCCAATGCTTTCGCCATCTCAAAACGCGCAGAAGGCGTATAAGCTCTACAATAAATGCAAAACCGCAAAAGAGGTTCTCACCGAGCAAATAAAGCTATGGGAGGCGGAGCTTTGCTACCTTGACAGCGTTCACGCCTTTCTTGAGAGAGCAGAGTGCGAGCAGGACCTCGTTGAAATACGCGAGGAGCTTTATACCTCGGGATATGCCTCAAGGCTTCGCGGATACAAGCCTCAAAAGCAGATAAAGGCGCGTCCGATGGAGTTTGAAACGTCGGGCGGGTACAGACTGCTCGTCGGCAGAAACAATATACAGAATGACCGTCTGACCTTTAAGATAGCCGACAAGGCGGATATATGGTTTCATACCAAGGATATACCCGGCTCTCACGTTATAATGGTGACCGGCGGAGAAGAGCCCTCGGAGCGCGATTATACCGAGGCGGCGGAGATTGCCGCGTACTTCTCACAGGCAAAGGGCGACGTCGTCGCGGTTGATTATACCCTCGTCAAAAATATAAAAAAGCCGCAGGGCGCAAAGCCGGGCTTCGTCATCTATAAAACAAACTACACCGCTTTCGTCAAGCCGAAAGAGCCTAAGGAAAAATAAAAATGGTAGATTTAACAGGACTTCATAAGCACTTTATACTAGAGCATCTTAAAGAGGGCGAGGTTGCCGTTGATTTCACGATGGGAAACGGAAACGACACGCTCTTTCTCTCGAAAACCGTGGGGACGGAAGGCAGAGTTTACGCCTTTGACATTCAAGAGGACGCCTTGACATCAACTCGCGCGCACCTCAAGGAAAACGGCGCGCCCGAAAACTATACTCTCATCTGCGCCTCGCACCACAGAGTAAAGGAGTTCGTAAAAGAGCCGATAAAGGCGGGAATGTTCAACCTCGGCTATCTCCCAAGAAGCGGCAGAAAGACCCTCTACACGATGCGCGAAACCACAATGCCGGCGGTGGAGGCGGCAATAGACCTTCTTTTGCCCGACGGAGTACTGATAGTCGCGATATATCCCGGACACGAGGAGGGCGCGCTTGAGGGCGATATGCTGAGAGAGTATTTTAAAGGGCTCTCAAAGTACCGCATCTGCGCCTCGGAGTTTCATATACTCAACTCCCCAACCTCGCCTTATTTCTTCCTAATCGAAAAATCACCTAGAAAATTCGAGGATTAAGCAAAATGAAAAGCAGGAACACCGAAAGCCCGTGTTCCTGCAAATTTTTTATTTTTCCAAAAAGCCAAAAAGAATAAGCCAACGGCGAAGAAGCTCGGTCCAGATTGAAACGTGCGCGCCCTCCTCGCTTTTGCCGAGGGCAAGGCCGTGTCTGCCAAACGGGAAAATATGCATCTCGGCAGGAACGCCAAGCTCCCTTAATCTTTTTGCGTAGGCGTAAGTGCCGAGCACGTCAACCATCTGGTCTGCTGCGGTGTGCCATATAAACGCAGGGGGAGTTTTTTCGTCGGCAATTAAAGTTGGGTCGTAGGCATCGGCAATAGTCCCTGCTTCCTTGCCGAGAAGATTGACGTAAGTACCGGGGTTGCTGTTGAAGGTAGTTACGGGGTAGCAAAGTATCTGCGCGTTTGGAAGATAGTCAATCTCGTCAAGCGCGTCGACGCCCTCGCCCTCGAGCTTTTCACGGTAGGTAGAGGCGATAGCCGATAGGTGACCACCGGCAGACGAGCCCATAACGGCAATTTTGTCGGGGTCAATACCGAATTTCTCTCCGTTTGCTCTTACAAATCTCACAGCACGCCTCGCGTCAAGCAGAGGGTCGGGGAAAATGTCGGGGGCAACTCTGTTCGTAATTCTGTAATCTACGACAAAGGTGTCAATGCCATACCCGTTCAGAAATTCAGCGTATTCGGCGTCCTCGTAAGCCATTCGAGCACCGTAGCCGCCGCCGGCGAATATTATAATCGCACCGCGTCCCTTTTTCTCTTCGGCGGGGTAGTAGTGAATTCTTGGGATTTCTCTGTGGGTTTTGCCGGGAACTTCTCCCTGCCATAATTCAAAGCTTTGCATAGTAGCTCTCCTTATATGTAGAGTAATTAAATTTCTTTCGACAGAAGTTTTTTTCTTAATTTAATCGCAACGAGCTGGGCGAAGAGTAGCTCAAGAAGAAGCATTATAAAGCTGACTGATATATAGACAATCTCGCCGACTTGGTACGTACCCGTGTACGCGATTAAGTAATTCACAGTGTCTATGACTTCAAGGACAAGGTTTACCGTGAAAATAACGCCGCCCGAAATAAAGACACCTACGGTGAATTCGTTTGAAAAATCAAAGGGGATATAAGAGGCGCTGACGCACTCGCCAAAGCTGCGTCCGTTGCGCTTTGCGATAACGTCGGTCACCATATAAATAGTGAAGGACAAAAGACATACGGCAAGGCAGTCAACTATTACCGTCGCCAGTGCCGCAGGGATAGCAACGAGCAACGACTCCTCGGTCAGAAGTCCGCCGTCGATGAAGTAAAGATAGTAGTACGGATAGGCGTAAGCCACCTTGCCAAGCGTGATAAAGGGAGCGAGCCAGAGCGCCTTAAAGCCGTAATTCGCCATAGCCGCCGACACCGCCGCCGCTGCGACTACGGGAAGCGCAAAGTCAATAGCTTCGCCGACAAAATACCTCACGTACTCGACGTAATCGTTCATAACAATGTACGTTGAAATATAAAAGAGGAGAAAATTCAAAAGATTAACTCCAAAAAAGCGCAAAAAATATCTGCCGAAAAGCTTTCTCATTTTTCACCGCCAAAAAGTTTATACCCCATTTTATCACACCTTCTCCTCTTTTGCAATATGAAGAGCAAAAAAAGAGAAAAAACTTGGTGCATCAACAGAGGGTAAATGTTAACAAACTGTAAATTTTGTCTTTTGTAAGAAACTTTCTCTTGCAAATTCCCCTCGCGTGTGTTATTATATTAAGGCGCGCTCAGCGCGACAAATTATATCTCACATAGCGGGTAGGTTCGCTGCCGGTGCTTTCGGTATGTCCGACAGTCGCAGCGTTGTGCCGCTATGGCGGAAAAACCAAAGGAGGAACATTAAAATGTTCGAAATCACAATCAAGCAGTTGCTTGAAGCAGGCGTTCACTTCGGTCACCCGACCAAGAAGTGGAATCCGAAGATGGCAGAGTACATCTTCACCCAGAGAAACGGTATTCATATCGTTGACCTTCAGAAGACCGTCAAGAAGTTCGAGGAGGCGTACAACTACGTTTCCGAGCTTGGACAGGCAGGCGGCACTATGCTCTTCGTTGGTACTAAGAAGCAGGCAGCCGACACCATCAAGGAAGAGGCTCAGAGATGCGGAATGTACTACGTAAACGCTCGTTGGCCCGGCGGTATGCTCACCAACTTCAACACCATTCGTAAGTCTATCAAGCGTCTTAAGGACCTTGAGAAGATGCAGGCTGACGGCAC
>JAFVXK010000005.1 GCA_017501175.1 Clostridia bacterium
CTTCTTCTCCGGTTACAGACCTCAGTTCTACTTCAGAACTACCGACGTTACCGGTATCATCAACCTTCCCGAGTCTGTTGAGATGTGCCGTCCCGGCGACAACGTTGATATGAACGTTGAGCTCATCACTCCTATCGCTTGCGAGAAGGGTCTTCGTTTCGCTATCCGTGAGGGTGGTAGAACCGTTGGTTCGGGCGTTGTTTCCGAGATCCTTGCTTAATTTCAGAGTTTAACTTTTGAAATAAAGTAAATTCCCCGACAGTCCATCGGACTGTCGGGGATTAAAAACAAGATTTTTACCTTTATATTATATAGGTCAGAAGGTGAAAATCCTCTTTTCACGTTTTACATATAATAAATACTAAACTATATTTTCTTTGGGGATTGGTGAAATTCCATACCGGCAGTAAAGTCTGCGAAGAGCTTGCGCTCCCGATGAGGTGAAATTCCTCAACCGACGGTAAAGTCCGGATGATAAAAGAAAGTCGTCTTGTCGCGGTTCGATAAGACGTGTTTTCGTCCTCGGTTGTGTCCGAGGCTTTTCTTTTTTCTCTCCTACTGAAAGAAAGGAAAAATATGAATAGCAAAAATAAAATAAGCGATCAAACGAAAAAACTGTGTGGTATGGCAATGTTTGCCGCACTTGCCTTTGTTTTAAGTCTTGCAACTGCCGGTATTAAGATAGCTTTTCTGACAATTGACATTAAAGATGCGATACTGGCTATCGGTGCATTTATTTATGGGCCGATTTCAGCATTGCCTATCTGTGTAGTAACAGCCTTGCTTTCGAGCGTTATCACCGGATTTGAAACGGGATTTTGGGGATTAGCTATGGATTTTTTGTCCAGCATTATCTTCTCAATGACGGCGGCTTTGATATATAAATATAAGCGAACTATGACAGGTGCCGTTGTTGGCCTTTTTGTTGCGGTGTTGACATATACGGTTATGATGATTCCTTTGAATCTTATAATTACACCCATTTATACAGGACAGCCGATTGAAGCCGTTGCAGGATTGCTCATTCCCTTGCTCATACCGTTTAATTTTGCAAAATCAGTGCTGAATGCCGCTGTTGTAATGATGCTTTATAAGCCTATCGTTACCGCGCTGCGCGCGACGAAGCTTGTACGAGGAGATACAAGAAGCACAAAGATTGGTAAAACAACCGTTGTAATTCTTGCAATTGCACTAGTAACGCTTTTGGTTGCCATAGTCGTATTTATTGTTACAGAAAATTCTCTTCCGCCTTATCTCAAAAACATGTAAGACGTAATTTTCGGTGATGAAAATGCTAAAAGCACGGTCTTTTAAGACCGTGCTTTTTACGATAAGTGTAGCCCCGTGTTAAAATTAACGATTGAAATATAAACTAAAGTTTACATTATCTTATGAAATTTGTGCGGATTTGGGGCTCTTTTTCGGGAATACCGTATTTTTCTTTGCCCAGAGCTATCGCCTTTAGCATAAACGCCATATTTTTGCCGAGGGTACGCATCGTTTGTAGTCCCTCTGCGTCCTGAAGCGCGTCCGCGGCGGAGTTTCCGTGTATCATATTCCAGTATTGGCTTGTAACAATCGGCATTCCCGAAATTGCAAAATACTTGTTAAGGGCGTCAAAGGTTGCCGTGCAACCGCCGCGTCTTGCCGAAACTATTGCTGCGCCTACTTTCATCGTTTTTGGGAAGCGAGAGCTGTAAAACAGTCTGTCAAGCAGCGCAACAAGGGTTGAATTCGGAGCTGCGTAATACACGGGCGAGCCAACAACAAGACCGTCGCACTCCTTGAATTTTTCGGCTATCGCATTGACCTCGTCGTCAAAGGCGCACCTACCAAGCTCGGTGCATCTTCTGCAAGCGACGCAACCGCGAATTGCCTTCGCACCGACGTGTATAAGCTCGGTTTCTATGCCTTCGTTTTCAAGCGTTTTCATGACCTCGTTCATCGCGGTAAAGACGCTTCCGTCCTTATGAGGACTGCCGTTAATAAATAAAACCTTCATTTTTTCCTCCCGTAATGTTCTACATACATTATAGTATAAATCCGACCTTTTTGCAACAATAAATGAAATAAAAAGTAAATTTTTACGTAACCCCTTGCTAGCGTAAAATATATATGATATAATTATAATGAAAAATAATGCGCAAACGAAGGAGCGCGAAAGGACAGTTATGGCTGAACGTTTTATAAGCCTTCTTTATCCTAACGAGGAGGCGTACGCATATCATACCGACAGAAACAATCTTCCCGACATTTCCGAGTCTGTATGCGACGAGCTAGGCTTAACCGAGATATTCGGCTTGAAAAGCGGTTCGCTTACCGACTTCTTTACCTCTGATATGGAGGTTATCTCATACCGTCAGGGAACTCTTAATGACCTTATGGCAATTCCCGAGCTTAAGGAAACGCTCGCTAAAATACACCCGATACTTGACGATATGATGGAGCTGCGCAGACTTAATTCTGAGGCGCAGACGCCTGCCGATGCATATCTTTACGGAATTACCGAGATTGAGCTTTACGTATCCTGTATAAGAGAGCTGGAAGAGGGACTTTCGGGCGTTAAGGACAGAATAAAAAGCCCTGCGTTCCTTGAGCTTTGCGACTTTGTAAGCTCAATAACCAAATCAGAGTATTATTCCGACCTCAACAAAAAGCTTGAAGCGCTCACCTCGCGAGTACACGAGATTAAGAGCATAACCATAGGGGTAAACCTCGACAGAGAATTCCGTCCAACCTCGGCGGGAGTTATATCGGTTAATTCCGAGGAGTTCAAGTCGGGCAAGGTGCTTGATAAGATACTTAGGCTTTCATTTAAAAACGACGCGTTCACCTGCATTGCAAATCTTTCTCCCTTTGGCAGAGGACAGAGTGAAAACAAGCAGGAGGCGCTTGTCGGCGCTTTCAATACCGCAATAGAAGATATATTCAGGGGCTCTGTTAAGGGGTGGCGGAATATTGTCGGTGAGTACGTTATCGACAACACCGATTTCCTCTTAAGACTTCTTCCCGAGATTGAGTTCATTTCTCGTGCGGCGGAGCTTATTACAAGGCTTTCGGCACACGAGGGCTGTGATGTAACCGTTCCCAAGGCGGCGCCTGTTGAAAAGAAGTGCTTCTCGGCAAAGGGGCTTTACAATCCAAGGGTTGCGCTTGCAATAGATGACGAAATAGTGACAAACGACCTATCGTTTGACGACAAGGCGAGAATATACGTTCTGACAGGACCTAACCGAGGCGGAAAATCGGTTATAACCGTTGCGCTCGGTGCGGCGCAGGCGATGTTCCAGCTCGGATTGCCTGTTCCTGCAAGTGATGCGGAAATTTCGGTCGTATCAGGCATATATACGCACTTCCCCGAGGGCGCTGACGACACGATAGATAAGGGACGTCTTGGCGAGGAGTGCGCAAGGCTTAGGGAGATATTCGATAGCTCGGACGAGGACAGTATGATACTGCTCGACGAGTCGCTTTCCTCAACCGGTGCATACGAGGCGGCATACATAGCGTCCGAGATACTCACTGCGTTTGCCGTTCGCAGATGCAGAGGCATTTTCTCGACGCATCTTCACGAGCTCGCCTCGGGAATAGATGAAATAAACAGACGCTCGGCAGAGCGTGGCGGCGTTGCCGTTGATACTCTCGTTGCCGGCATTGACGAGGGGCGCAGGTCCTTCAAAATATACAGAGCAAAGCCCGACGGAAAATCTTATGCTAGGGATATTGCTGAAAAATACGGGCTTTCGTTTGAAAAGCTTATGGAGAAAAAATAAAGTCCGCGGAGCGCGGAGAAAGGTAGGCTGAAATGAGCGTTATTATCGGAATAGACGTTGGCGGAAGCACCACTAAAATCGTGGGCTTGAAAACCGACGGTGACAGCATCTCATTGATAGAGCCGCAGCTTGTAAGAGCTAATGACCCCATAACTGCAACTTACGGTGCTTTCGGTAAATTTACCGATGAAAACGGTTTTGATATCAAGGATATTGACAGAGTTATGATGACGGGCGTCGGCTCGTCTTACGTGAAGCACAATCTTTACGGGCTTAACTGCCAAAGAGTCGCCGAGTTTGACAGTATAGGCAAAGGCGGACTTTACCTATCAGGGCTTGAAGAGGCACTGGTCGTAAGCATGGGCACGGGAACCGCAATAGTTCACGCCAAGGCTGACGGCACGATGAACTACCTCGGAGGTACGGGAGTCGGAGGCGGAACACTCGTGGGTCTTTCAAAGCTTCTTTTGCAGGCGGAAACCATTGAGCATATTGAGGAGTATGCCGACGAAGGAGATCTTGCTATGATAGATCTTCGCATCAAGGACATAACCTCAAAGACAAAAAGCGGCAAAGACAGCCTTGCAGACGAGCTGACTGCCTCGAATTTCGGCAACGTTTCGGACGTAGCATCAAAGTCGGATATTGCTCTCGGCATTATGAATATGGTTTATGAAACGGTTGCTATGGTGTCGATTTTTGCAGCCCAGCATTGCGGTGTTAAGGATATAGTTCTTACCGGAAATTTAACACGGCTCTCGTATTGTAAAGAAAAGTTTGCAAAAATCAACGAGCTTTACGCAAATCGCGGAGTTAAATTCTCAATTCCTCAAAAGGCGCAGTACGCGACGGTTATAGGAACGGCGCTCTTGGGAAGCAATAAATAAATCAGAACGGAGAAAAAATGAACATTCTCAGATTCCTTGTTCCCAAAAGCCTTGTTGCTTACGTAGAGGATTCCTCTACCGTTAGGCAGGCTTTTGAAAAAATGCGTTTTCACAGATACGTTACCATTCCGGTTCTTAATTCCGTGGGAGAATACGTCGGAACGCTTAGAAACGAGGACATATTCAGATACTTTTTGGATAATAACAGCTTTGATTCAAGAGAGGCGGAAAGAGACGGAGTTCTTACAATTCTTGACAAGGACTACACGAAGCCGCTTTCTCATAATGCTTCGGTTAGAGAGCTTATAGATATGGTTAAGGAGCACAACTCGGTGCCGGTGGTTGACGACAGAGGCTGCTTTATCGGAATTATTTTGAGGCGTGACGTTCTTAATTTCCTTTCGGTCTGCTATGAAAAAAGTCTTGCAAAAAAAGACGAGGGCGGACAAAGCTGATTTTTCAGGCAGGTGTTGATTATTCTGACCTTGGAGGGTTAATTTATGTTTGAAGAAAAAAGAGAGAAGGAATATCTTGACGGAGAACCCCCAAGGGCCAGGTATGAACAAGAGGGGGGCGAGAGCAGACGCTCCGATTTCGATTATTTTTCGAGAATGGAATACGATAAAACAGGGCGCGCTCCAGACGCTCTTTTCGGAAAGCTTGCGGAAATAACTCACGACGCAGAAGGCGTTGCAAAAAAGACGAAAAAATATAGGCTCACGGCGCTATCGCAAATAAAGAGCCTTACCGAATACGAGATAAACAGACTTGAATACAAGATGAATCTCGAGCGATACAGGTACAGCGCAGACCCCAACGCCGGCGAAAAGCACGAGCGCAGTATAAAGCGGCGTATGAGAGGCGTGCGCTTTCAGGCGTTTCGTTCTTTGATTTTTGAAAACAGCGACCAAAGGCGCTATATGAAGGCGATGAGCATTACCGACGACACGCGCGGCATTGCAGCTTCTTGCAGAACCGACGTCCTTAACAAACGTAAGGCAGAGCTTCTTTTGCTCCTTGAGGAAAGGGAAAAAATCGAGCTTGAGCTTTCCACGCTTTACGCTGAAAAATACAGGGAGTATTTGGGCGCATCAAAGGACAAAAGGGTTCTGAGGATAAAGCTTCGCGCGGCTCGCAAGGCGTACAAGCACTATCAGGAGCTCAGCAAAAGCGTATCAAAATACATCTTCTCTCCCGACGATAAAAGCAGGCTCTATGAGTACATAAACCGCAGCATCGAGCTTTCCTCGGAGATTGCCGTTTTGAAGTATGAGCGCAAGAGCTTTAACACAAAGGGCATCAGTCGCGCAGACCAGAAGCGAGAAATTCACGAGAAAAAGAGAGAGAAGGCTCGCGCTGAGCGCAACGTGAGCGCTCTGCTTAACAAGGCTCGCAGAAGAACCTATTTTTACGGAGAAAACGGAATAATGCGCTGGCTTATAGGATTTTCCATATTTGCCGCTATAATCATAGCCTTGTTCTGTATTTTCTATGAGCCAATTACAAAAATGATTGGGGGATAGGAGAATGTCAGTGCAGAGAAAAACAGACCGTGATGCCGAAATAGATGAAAAAATACGCGAGCTTGAGCTTAAAAAGCTTGAGGTAAAGCAAAAAATAGAGGAAGTATTATCGGAAATCGCGGAGGAAAGCGGTATAAAGAGCATCAAAAACCGCAAATACGACGTAGGACTTGCTCCAAACGACTGGTCTGAAGAGGAAAATATTTGAGATTTTAAAATATTTTGGTATTTTTTGAATAAATACTTGATTTTTTTAAAAAATATGGTATAATAGTCGTAGAATGAATATGAAAGGTGAAGAGTGACCCGCGGGTCACTCTTCATTCGTTGTAAGGACGGGGAGAAAAAATGAAAAAAAACATTAAAGACACGGTAAGAGAAGCAATAGAGCCAACCGTTACGGAGCTCGGCTATCGCATCTGGGACGTTACCTACTCCAAGATTGGCGCGGACTATCACCTTGAGATTACGATAGATTCCGACGAGGGAATAGGAATAGAGGATTGCGAAAAGGTACACCGCGCCATCGACCCTATTCTTGACGAGGCAGACCCAATCGAGAGCTTCTACTACCTTGACGTTTCGTCGCCCGGACTTGAAAGAGAGCTTCGCACCGAGGAGCACATACTTCTTTCGATAGGCGCGGCTGTTGAGGCAAAGCTCTTCGCTGCAAAGGACGGCGCAAAGTCGGTGACGGGAAAGCTCGTTTCCTTTGAGGACGGCAGAGTGGTTATAGAGAACGAAGTCGGTATGGTTGAGCTCGAAAAGAGCGAAATTTCCAAGCTGACCACGGTATTTTTTGAGGACTAATTAAAATAAATATATCAAAACGAAAGGGCGTAACCTAGGTTACGGGTAAAACGGAAAAATGAACGCAGATTTCTTCAATGCCCTCGACCTTCTTGAGAAGGAGAACGGCATATCAAAGGATTTTATGATAGCTCAAATTGAGCTGGCTCTCGCAAATGCTTGCAGAAAAGAGGTAGGCCCTACTACCGTGATTCGCGTACAGCTTGACCCTGTCAAGAATGATATGCGCGTGTTTCAGCAGAGAACCGTCGTTGCTGACGGCGAGGTAGAGGACGATAACTGTCAGATAGCTCTTTCCGATGCTAAGGCGCTCAGCCGCCGCCACAAGCTCGGCGGTGTCGTTGAGACCGAGCTCAAGACCAAAAACTTCCGCAGACTCTCCGCGCAGGCAGGAAAGCAGATGATAGTTCAGGCTATCCGTACCGCAGAGCGTGAAAGACAGACAAGAGAGTACGAGGATAAGAAGGAAGAAATTATCACCGCTATCGTAGATAAGGTAGATACCACAAACGGCAACCTTATTCTCGACACGGGTACGGGCTATGCAACCCTTCTCGCTTCGGAGCAGATTCCCGGAGAGCGTCATGACGTCGGTGACAGAATTAAGGTGTTTATCTCCGAGGTAAAGACCGGCGAGATGCGCGGCCCGATAGTCACTCTTTCGAGAAATCACCCTCACTTTGTAAAGCGTCTTTTCGAGCTTGAGATTCCCGAGATACAGGACGGAACGATAGTTATAAGAGGCGTTTCGCGCGAGGCGGGAAGCAGAACCAAGATAGCAGTAGAGTCGAGAGATGAGAACGTTGATGCGATAGGCTCGTGTATCGGTAAGAACGGAATGAGAATTTCGAACATTCTCGCCGAGCTTGGAAATGAAAAGGTTGATATTATAAGATACAGCGACGACCTTCCCACCTATATTGCCGAGGCACTCTCTCCCGCAAAGGTTCTTTCGGTCGTTATGGAGGACGAGCGCACCTGCAGAGTTACCGTTCTTCCCGAGCAGCTTTCGCTTGCTATCGGTAAGGAAGGACAGAACGCAAAGCTCGTTGCAAGACTCACCGGCTGTAAGATAGATATAAAGGCATAATATGGCAGGCGGTAAGGTTAGAAAGATACCCGTAAGAAAGTGCTCGGGCTGTGGAGAGCATTTCCCCAAAGGCGAGCTGATACGGGTACTCAGGACTCCCGACGAGGAGATAATTCTTGACGTAACGGGAAAGAAATCGGGAAGAGGCGCATACATATGCAAAAGAGTGGAATGTCTTAAAAAGGCAATTAAGTCTAAGCGTATTGAAACCTCTCTCGAATGTAAAATTCCCGAGGAAATCTATAAAAAACTCGAAGAGGAAATTGCTTTTAATGGTTGACGGAAAGGAACGGCTTTACGGAATGCTCGGCTTCGCTATGAGAGCGGGGCGTGTGATAATAGGAACCGACCTCGTGTGCGCTTCAATGTCAAAGCGCGGAAGGGCAAAGCCGATGCTTGTTCTGATTTCTCACGGTGCCTCGGAGGCAACGAAGAAAAAGGTAATTACAAAGAGCGATTTTTATAGCATAGAGGCACTCGAGATAGACGTCGGCGGAGATAAGCTTGGCAGTCTTCTCGGTAAGACTTACGCCCCTGTGGTGCTGGGAATTACCGACGAGAAATTTGCAGAGGAAATCAAACGCGCACTTTTATCTTAATTCAGGCAGAGGCAAACGGCTTAAATTCATTTTGCTGTCGCTTATCGCTTTTGCCAAGTACTAAGAAAGGAAGTTTTTGCGAGAGCAAAAACGGTGACTTATATGGCTCAGGTACAAATAAAGATTACACAGCTTTCCAAGGATTTTAATCTCAAATCCAAGGAGATAACCGATAGATTTAAGGATATCGGTATAGATAAGAAGAGCGGAGCGTCGGCAGACGGCGACGAGTTTGAGCTCTTTATGGAAACACTGATGGTAAAGCATCAAATAAAGGACGTAGAGGCCTACCTCAACGGAAAGAATAAAATTTCCGCCGTCAAGGAAAAAAAGGCAGAGCCCGCCCCCGAGGTGAAGGTAGAAGAGAAGCCCGCCCCTGAGGTGAAGGTGGAAGCGAAGCCTGCTCCGAAAGCTCCCGAAGCGCCGAAGCCTACGGCGACAAAGCCCGAAGCGCAAAGACCTCTCGATAGACCGAGAACGCAGGGAGCGCAGGATAGACCTGCCAGACCCGATGCAAGACGCGATTTCTCGGGACAAAGACAGGGAGAAAGACCGCAGTACCAGCGCTATAACGGAGCTCCCCAGGAGAACCCGTTTGCTAAAAAGCGCGAGAATATGAACAGAGCCGCAGAGGGATACAAGCGTAGCGACGGACAGAGATTTGATAAAGCTCAGCCCCAGACAAAGCCGCAGCCCGCAGCACAGCCTCGCACACCGCTGACCCAGGCAAGTGCGCCGTCAGGCCTCCGTCCCGCACAGCAGGCGGCGCTTGAAAAGCAGAAGCTCGCTCAGGAGAAAGCGGCAAAGCAGGCAGAGAAGAGGGTTGAGCAGAAGCCGAAGGACGAAAAGCGCGCAGCGGTTAAGCAGCAGTTCCGTACCATCACGCCTACGGCAAAGGGCGATGTAAAGGGCGGTGTCAACATCGGCGGTGAGTATTCGTCGGAGGCACACGGAAAGACCCGTGTCGTAGATACCAGAACATCCGACGTTAACCTTTCGAAATACGACGAGCGTTACAACGACCAGTATTACGCAATACTCAACGGCGGTGACAACAACACCTCAAAGCAGAAGCTCAAAAAGCAGGATAACAAGGGACAGAACCAGAAGAGCGCAAAGGATAAGGAGCGCGCGGCAAAGGAGAAAATGAAGCGTCTTGAGGCTGAGCGCGCGAGAAACAAGCAGCTTGAGATTACCGTTCCCGATGAGATTACGGTTTCCGAGCTTTCATCGCGTCTTAAGAAGACTTCTGCCGAGGTTATTAAGAAGCTCATGCTTATGGGTGAGATGAAGGGGCTTAACGACCTTGTTGATTACGATACCGCTGAGCTTATTGCTACCGAGTTCGGTGCAAAGGTAGAGCGCGAAATTGTCGTTACTATTGAGGAGAAGCTCTTCACAGAGGCAGAGGACAGAGAAGAGGACCTTGTTGAGAGAGCTCCCGTCGTCTGCGTTATGGGTCACGTTGACCACGGTAAGACATCTATACTCGACGCAATAAGACACACGAGTGTCACAAAGGGCGAGGCAGGCGGAATTACTCAGGCAATAGGCGCTTACAGAGTTAAGGCAAACGACAAGGACATTACCTTCCTCGATACTCCCGGTCACGAGGCGTTCACCGCTATGCGTATGAGAGGTGCAAAGTCTACCGATATTGCCATTCTCGTTGTTGCGGCTGACGACGGTATTATGCCTCAGACCGTTGAGGCTATAAATCACGCAAAGGCTGCGGGAATTGATATTATCGTTGCAATAAACAAGATGGATAAGCCTCAGGCTAATCCCGACAACGTACTCAATCAGCTCACTCAGCACGAGCTCGTTCCTGAGGATTGGGGCGGCGACGTTATCTGTGTTCCCGTTTCCGCACTTACCGGAATGGGTATAGACACTCTTCTTGAGAGCGTTCTTCTCGTAGCCGAGGTCAAGGAGCTTAAGGCTAACCCTGCAAAGCGTGCAAAGGGTATAGTTATAGAGTCGAAGCTTGACCGCGGACGCGGACCTGTTGCTACCGTCCTCGTTCAGAACGGTACTCTTCATCAGGGCGATTACGTCATCGTCGGTAATGCGACAGGACGTGTACGTGCAATGGTTGACGACAAGGGCAGAACTACGAAAACCGCAGGTCCTTCAGTTCCCGTTGAGATAATAGGTCTTGACGACGTTCCCCAGGCGGGTGACGAGCTTAATGCTGTTGAGGACGAAAAGATGGCAAGAAGCCTTGCCGACCAGCGCCGCGAAAAGCAAAGACAGGAAATTCTCGCCGCAAACGCGCGTGTTAACCTCGACGAGCTGTTCAGCCAGATTTCCGACGGAGTTAAGACACTCAACATCATCGTTAAGGCTGACGTTGCAGGCTCTGCGGAGGCTGCCAAGGCATCGCTTATCAAGCTTTCGAACGAAGAGGTCAAGGTTTCGGTAATTCACTCTGCTGTCGGCGGTATCACCGAGTCCGACGTTATGCTTGCGGCGGCTTCAAATGCTATTATTGTAGGCTTTAACGTCCGTCCCGACAAGAATGCTCTTGACTCGGCGGAGAGAAACAACGTTGATATTCGTACTCACCGCATTATCTATGAGATAATAGACGAGGTTGAGGCGGCAATGAAGGGTATGCTTGCTCCTACCTTCCGTGAGGTTCTCCTCGGTCACGCAGAGGTCAGACAGACCATTCGCGTTCCTAACGTCGGCATAATCGCGGGCTGTTATATCCAGGACGGAAAAATTACCCGTCAGGCGCAGATTCGTATAGTTCGCGACGGTATCGTTATCTTCGAGGATAAGATTTCCTCGCTTCGCAGATTCAAGGACGACGTTAGGGAGGTAGCCGAGGGCTACGAGTGCGGTGTCGGAATTGAGAAGTTCAACGATATTCGCGAGGGAGATACTCTTGAAGCCTTCATTATGGAAGAGGTTGCGAGATAACCTGCTTCAAAATAACAAAATAAAAGCAAGGGTTGAGTCGTTTGACTCAACCCTTTAAAATTTGCATTATTTTTCTCTTTTGCTCTCAAGATTTCTTATATAGTGGAATATGTATTGCTGTGCAACACCTGCGTACTTGCCGAGGCTCTCGGGGTCGAGATGCCCGTCAAAATAGGTGTCTATTGCGCGCTTCATCCATACATCAACGGGAAACGCGTCGAGGTTTCCAAAGCCGAAAAGCGCCGCGCACGAGGCTACCTTATCACCTACGCCGAGTATTTTCTTAAGCTCCGAGAGCGTGTGAGAGTAGCTATTCTTTTCCGCGATTTTTACAAGATTTGTGTCGCCCGAGGTTACTCTCTCTGCCGCGGAAAGCAGGTATTTATATCTGAAACCGGGCTTTGACACAAGCATTTTTTCGGGATTTTCGGCGACGTCGCAGGCTTTTGGGAAAGTGTAGCACGAGCCGCAAAGACGGCATAATTCTTCACACGGGGCGGTACTAATTTTGCCGAGAGGGCAGACTTTAATGCCTTTTTGTAAACAAATATTTACACCGTACTCCGCGGAAAGCTGACGGATTATCTTTCTTATTCTCGGAATGTTGTTATTTTGGGATACTATGAAGGAAAACAAGGCTTCCCACTCGTCCTGCTTCAGTATTACAACGCCCTTTGCTTCCTCTGCCGCACGCTTCAGCCACTCCGAATCGGTACGCGCTACAATATCGTCGCGTATCGCCGAGAAATCCGTATCGAGCGCAAAATAAGGACGGGCAACGCTATCAAAGACGTCGTCGGTTATGTCGTAAAATATCAGCTCGCCTGCCGTCCTCTGACCGACGGTAATTATTTCATTACCTACTATCGTCATATACTCGACGTAGCCGTTTTCATTTTTGATACACTCGTATCGGAAGGCCTGACCGCACTCAAAGGTATCCGTGAGTGAATAGCTTCCAAGTCCGGATATTACGAGCGCTTCTCTTTCGTTTAAAAATTCTCTTGTTTTGACGAACATTTTAGTACTTACCCCTTGAAAAAAGGTTAATTGTAGTGTATAATTAAATTGGCGTTTCATATTTTTATATATTTTAGCATAAATTATAGGTTTAATCAAGTATAATATTTAAATTTTTCGGAGGTAAAATCTTGGAGCAGATTTATACTATTCCGGTCAACGAGGCGTTTGATAAGGTTAGTGAGCACCCCGAGTGCGGCTGTCCTATCTGCCTTTTGTACCGAAAGCTTCAGGCTGACGAGCTTGACATAATACTTGGCGCGTCGATGATGGAGCCCGATATACGAATAAGAACTAATGAAGAGGGCTTTTGCTCCGACCACTACGCTATGATGCTGAAGCGGAAGAGAATGCTCGGCATCGCGCTTATGCTTGACAGCCATCTTCCCGAGGTTGAAAAGAGGCTCGACGGCCCTGTGCTTATCGGCAACAAGCCTGCCGCCGCAGTTAAGTCGCTCGGTGAGCTTGAGGCGTCCTGCTACGTCTGCGGAAGAATAGAGAAAAACCTCTCGGCAATGATAGCGACCGTGGCGTATCTTTACGAAACCGACTTTGATTTCAGAAAGAAGTACGAGGCGGCGCCGTATTTGTGTCTTCCTCACTACAAAAGGCTCGTGGATTACGCATCAAAGAAGATGAACAAGCGCAATTTCGCGGAATTTTACAAAGCGGCTCACGAGATGGAAAAGCGGTATATAACCGAGCTTCGCGGCGACGTAAATTGGTTTTGCAAGAAGTTTGACTATCAAAACGAGGCTGAACCGTGGTATAATTCAAAGGATTCGGTCTATCACGCGGTTAAATTCCTAACCGGCGATATGGGCGATGAAGAATAGAGAAGGAGAAGAGTATGATTATTGAGAAGATTGACATTAAGAGCTTCGGTCAGCTTACAGACACGACGCTTGAATTTACGAAATCCGTCAACGTCATAGAGGGACAGAACGAGGTTGGAAAGAGCACTATTGCCGCCTTCATCAAATATATGCTCTACGGCTTCGATGCCGAGGAGGGCGATTCCGAGCTTGGAGAGCGCCGCAAGCGTCTTAACTGGGACACGGGAATTGCCGAGGGCTCGATGACCGTCAGCGTCGGTGATAAGCGTTACCTTATTACGCGTTCTACCGTTCCTGCGAGCGAAGCCGGACAGCGCACGCTTTACAAGGAGGAATCCTCGATAATCGATCTCGAAACGGGCGCTCCCGCCTTTGGCAAGCTCCCTGCGGGTGAGGTCTTCTTCGGGGTTGACAGAGAGCTCTTTGAAAACACCGCCTTCGTCGGTCAGATAGGTGACGCCTCAATCAACGAGGGGGCTGTCAAAAACTCCATAGAGAATATACTTTTCTCGGGAAGTGAGCGCATCAACAACCAGAAGGCTGCCGCGAGAATATCCGAGAAGATGGAGAAGCTCCACAGCAGAAACGGAACCGGCGGAGCTATACACGACCTCGTTGCGAAAAAGGAGGCTCTTGAGGAGCAGCTTCGCCGCTCGCGCGAGGACAATCAGCAGATATTGGCAAAGGAAGCAGAGCTTCACGCAATAAAGACGAAGCGCGCTGAGGCGGAGGACAAGCTTGCAAAGCTTCACGACCTTGACCTTTGTTACAGAAACGTTATGCTTATACAGACATTCGACAAGCTTCACGAGCTTGAGGAGGAATGCGAGGCTAAAACCGAGGCATACAATAAATACGTGGAGGATAATACCAGAGCAGGCTTTGCTCCCACGCAGCAGTACCTTACCGATATTGCAGTTGCAAGACGCGGAGTTAACGACGCATACCAGCATCTTACCTCGGCGCAGGATACCTATTCCGAGAGAAGAAATGCCGCGGGAATAACAAGAGAAATAGAGGGCGCGATAGAGAAGGCTGACGAGGAGGGCGGAGAGGCTTCGATACTTGCGAGAGCCTCGGAATTCTTCTCAAATCAGGTGAAGTGCCTTGCGGCTGTCGCAGGCTGTGCTCTTCTCATAATTGCCGCTATCGTTTTCGAGATAATTGCGGCGGTTAACAGTTACAGCCCTGTTGCGACAATCGGCGTTGCGCTTCTTGCGGTTACCGCACTTGCTGCAGGTGTCATATTTGCGCTCATCTTTATGAAGAGCAGAGCAAGACTTCTTGCGCTTGCATCGGAATTTTCCACTCAAACCTATCAGGACCTTAAAGCAAAAATACAGGTCATAGCCGAGGCGAGAGCGAAGCGCGACAATATGATACTTTCCACCGACAGCGCAAGAGCTTCAACCGAGAGCGCGAAGGAAGCCTACGAGCTTGCAAAGCGCGAGCTCACGAGCGTGATACTTCGCTGGGGCGAGCAGCCGCCGGAAACCGAGCTCAATAAATTCCTCGATAAGCTTGAGGAGAAGGTGTCAAAATACCTTGAGGGAAAGAATGCTCTCTACGAGGAAAAGAACAATATCGAAATAACCGTAAGAGAAATAAGAAGAACTCTCGCAGATAAGAGCGAGGTTGACATAAGAGCGCAGGTTTCGCCGCTTAAGAGAAAGGCGCTCTCCGGAGTTAATCACGACGAAATTATCAACGGTATTGCAGATTTCAAGGCTCAAATTGCCGAGCAGGACAGACTTGCATTCAACGTAGAGAGTGAGCTCTTCTCAATAAAGGCGAGGGCAGGCGACCCCGCAGACCTTCACGCAAAAATTCACGCCATTGAAAAGAGAATGGAGGAGCTTAGGCTTTCTCACAACGCATACTTTATTGCTCTTACCGCTATTGAGAATGCGTCGGATAATCTTCGCGCGGAAATATCCCCGAGGCTTGGAGAGTACGCAACTGAGCTTATGGGCATAATGACTGACAAGAAATATACCTCGTTTGACGTAAACGACGGTCTTAGGGTCAGCTTCAAAACCGATGAAGGCGAGGAAAAGTCGGTTGACTTCCTTTCGGGCGGTACGCGAGACCTCACTTATATAGCCGTCCGTATGGCTCTTATTGATATGCTCTTTGATGAGAAGCCGCCTATTTGCTTTGACGAGAGCTTTGCTCACCAGGATAACCTGCGTGCTCGCTCGATGATGGCGGGGCTCAAGAAGCTTTCCGACGAGGGAGCGCAGAGCTTTGTATTCACCTGCCGCGCAAGAGAGGGCGCACTTGCAAAGGAGCTCATACGCGACAGCGGAGTTTACAAGCTCTCTGTGGTTGATGAGGAATACGCATAATTTCCGTTTTTAAGAGGAGACTTATTATGTCAACGAAAATACTTGTTATCGGCAGTGCAAATATAGACCTGTCGATGAATATGTTTAAAGTGCCCTCGCCCGGCGAAACTTTGATTGACGACGGCGGTGTGGCATATACTCCGGGCGGAAAGGGCGCAAACGCCGCCCTCGCCTTCAAAAAGCTTGGCGCAGACGTGGTCCTTTCGGCAAAGCTCGGTGCGGATATGCACGGGCAAAAGCTCTTCTCCTACTACAAGGAGATGGGAATAACTACCGCCGGAATTAAGGTTGACCACGATATCCCGACAGGTCTTGCCGTTGTTATGAAGGAGGCTGACGGGGCTAACAGAATAGTCGTTTATCCCGGTGCTAACGCCCACCTTTCCACCGATAACGTGCTTGAGGCGTTTGAATGTGCGCCCGACGCCGTATATATAGGCTTTGAGATACCGTTTTCGGTTGCGCTTGCGGCGGCTAAAATTGCGGCTTCAAGAAACATTCCGATATTCATCGACCCGGCGCCTGCGGATAAGGAGCATCAGCTTGAAAATCTTCCGTTTGTTGAGGTATTTTCTCCAAACGAGCTTGAAACCGCTGAATATACAGGCATAATGCCGTCGGGGGCGGATTCTGCGCTTCGCGCGGCGCTGGCTCTTTATAAGAGAGTTAAGTGCAGATACGTCGTTATAAAGCAGGGCGCAAGAGGTGCTTTTATCTACGACGGAAAGCATTACAGTATGGTACCCGCGATGAAGGCGGATAAGGTTATTGATACCACTGCGGCAGGAGATTCCTTCACGGCGGCAATGACGCTTGAGTATCTCAGATGCGGTGACATAAAGGCGGCGGTCAAGTACGGCTGCGCGGCTGGCGCTATCGCCGTTTCAAGAAAGGGCGCGTCGGTTTCGGTTCCCACCGAGGCTGAGGTAAAAGCGCTGCTGGATAAACAGTACATTTAAGCAATTTTGAGAGGAGTATATTATGGATAGTTATAGCTTTTCAGAAATTAAATTTCCGTCAGCTGACGGCAAAAACACCGCAAATGCAGAAATATATACTCCTAAGGATAACAATATAAGGGGTGTAGTTCAGCTTTCCCACGGAATGCTTGATTACGTTGGAAGATACCGTCACCTCGCCGAGTATCTGACGGGGCACGGCTTTGTCTTTGCGGGCAATGACCACCTCGGTCACGGCAAGACGGCTTCGTGTGATGAGGATTTCGGCTTTTTTGCCGAGCGCGACGGAGTGCTCTCGGTTTTGCGCGACATTCACATTATGAATAAATATCTTCGCTCGGAGTTTGTCGGAGTGCCTGTTATTCTTCTCGGACACAGTATGGGCTCGTTTCTCTCGAGGCTCTACGTAGAGCGCCACCCGCACAGCATTGCGGGGCACATCATACACGGCACGGGCGGCCCTAACCCGCTTCTTCCTTTCGGTAAGGCTCTTGTCGGCTTGAAGAAGGTATTCCGCGGAGAAAGGTACAGGAGCAAGACGCTTGAAAACCTTGCCTTTTCGGGCTACAACTCTCACTTTGATAAATCCGAGGGCAAGAACGCTTGGCTCACAAGAGACGGCGCAACTGTAAGCGGAAGAGATGATGATAAAATGTCTAATT
Organism: Clostridia bacterium; assembly: GCA_017501175.1. The sequence goes on from JAFVXK010000005.1 coordinate 17,436, forward strand.
TCACCTTTACCGCCTCTGCCTACGGCGACCTATTTAAGATGGTCGGTGACTCGAACTCGAAGGCTTGGTTTGCGGCTTATCCAAAGGAGCTTCCCACACTCATAATGAGTGGCGGTGACGACCCTGTCGGAAGTTACGGAAAAGGGCCGCATTACGTTTATAAGAAGCTCATGGTTTCGGGTGTCAGCAACGTCAGGCTGAAGATTTACGATGGTGCGCGCCACGAGCTCTTCAACGAAACTAACCGCGAGGAAGTTTTCGCTGATATAGTTGCATTTTGTAACGGAGTAGCTAATAAATGATTTGTGCACTTGCGCTTACAGGACCTACGGCATCGGGCAAGACGGCTCTTTCAATAGCCCTAGCGCGTGAGCTTCGCGGAGAGATAATATCCTGCGATTCGATGCAGATATATAAAGAGATGGATATAGGAACGGCAAAGGCTACCGAAGAGGAGCGTAAGCAGGTACCGCATCACCTCGTTGATTTTCTCTCTCCCGACGTACCGTACAGTGCGGATAATTACAGAAGCGACGCTGTAAGAGTGGCAGGGGAGATTGCCGACAGGGGAAAGCTCCCGATTTTCGTCGGTGGAACGGGACTTTATATTGATACCGTTGCAAGAGCGCCCGCCATAGACGTGCCGCCGTCCGACCCTGATTACAGAGAGCGTGTTCTCGCGGGAATAAAAACCGACGAGGATATAGAGGCGCTTTGGCAAAGGCTCTATGCGGTTGACCCCGCCTCTGCCGAGAAAACGCATAAAAACAACGTCAAAAGAGTGGTGCGCGCGCTTGAAATATACGACGCAACAGGCAAGACCAAGACCTACTTTGACACTCTCACAAGGAGTGCTGTATCACCGATAAAAATAAATATGATAACCCTTGACTTTCATCATCGTGAAAAGCTTTACGAGCGCATAGACAAGCGAGTTGATAAGATGCTTGCCGAGGGGCTTTTGGAGGAGGCTCGCTCTCTTTATGAGAGAGGCTTTCTTTCGCTCGACACGACGGCAGGACAGGCTATTGGCTATAAGGAGCTTCTCGGATATATCGAGGGGAAAAAGTCGCTCTCCGAGGCTACCGAAGAGATAAAGCTGGCATCGCGCAGATATGCAAAGAGGCAGCTTACCTGGTTTCGTCACAGCGACGCGTACAGACTTTTCGTTGATACCGAGGACGGAGAGCTGTGTACCGAGCGAGAGCTTATCGAGGAGCTGCTTTCTGCAGCAAGAAGCTTTGGATTGTAAAATAAGAGATACAAGACTTCATACGGAGGAAATATGTGAAAACGGCAGAACTTAAGAAGCTCCTTTCAGAAGGAGCGCTGGAGAGATATTCCGAGCTTTACTCGGATATAAAATATCACACCGATAGAATGATAAAGGCAATAGACCGCTTTTCCGAGATGTACGGAGAGGATAGAGATATAGCAATCTTTTCAGTTCCCGGCAGAAGCGAGATAATGGGCAATCACACCGACCACAATCACGGCTGCGTTCTCGCAGGAGCAATAGACAGAGATATAATCGCCGTTGCGTCGAAAAACTGTGATAACGTTGTCAGATTTCATTCCGAGGGATACCCGGAGGACGTAGTTTCCATCGAGGACGCGAGGACTAACTCTGGCTTCAAGCAGGGCTCATCGCGTGCACTTGTTGGCGGAGTTATCAATGCCTTTATGAACGATGGATATAGTGTCGGAGGATACGATGCATATTCTACTACCGAGGTGCTGAAGGGAAGCGGACTTTCCTCTTCTGCGGCATTCGAGGTAATGGTAGGAAATATATTAAACCACCTCTACAATGACGGAAAGGTGGACAACAAGGAGATAGCAAAATTCTCGCAGTATGCCGAGAACGAGTATTTCGGCAAGCCGAGCGGTCTTATGGACCAGATGGCGTGCGCTGTCGGTGGATTTGTATATATTGATTTCGAGACGCCGAGCGCGCCCGCGGTTGAGAGTATAGAATTCTCAATGGCTAAGGCAGGTTATTCGCTTTGCATAGTCAATACGGGTGGCAATCACGCAAACCTCACCGACGATTATGCTGCAATTCCGAGAGAGATGAGGGCTGTTTCGGCGGTGTTCGGGAAGGAAAACCTTCGCGGTCTTACCGAGGAGGATATTATTTCACGGATAGCATCGCTTCGCGCTGAGGTTGGTGATAGAGCAATTCTTCGCTCGCTTCATTTTTTGCGTGAGAATGATAGAGTGAACTCTGCGCGCCGTGCGCTTATTGAATCAAACGTCGGCGATTTTCTTCGACTAGTGCTTGAATCGGGCAGGTCCTCGTTTGAGTATTTGCAGAACGTATATACGACGAAAAACGTTTCCGAGCAGGGAATCTCGCTTGCGCTGTGTGTCACCGACGGACTTCTCGGGGACAAGGGGTGCGCGTACCGAGTTCACGGCGGTGGATTTGCCGGAACAATTCAGGTGTTTGTCAAGAACGAGTATGCTGATGATTATTGCCGAAAAATAAATGCAGTGCTTGGCGAAGGCTCGGCAATGAAGCTTAATATTCGCCCTCGCGGAGCGATAAAACTGTTTTAAAGTACAATTTATCGGACACAAAACCTGTTATAATGTATTTGCAAAGCAAAAATGCATCATAACAGGAGGGAATAAAATGCTCTACGCAATTGCTATCGTTTTCGGGTTGATTGTGGGATTTTTTGGACAGCTTTTCGAAAACAACAGGTAATTTAAAGAATAATTTCAGAATAACAACATAGAGAAGGAACAAAAGAAATGGCTACTAAGAAGACAACTGCAAAAGAACCTATTGAAAAGGTAAGTGGCAATGATAAAAAGGCGGCTGTTGAAACCGTAATGGCAAGAATTGAAAGAGAGTGCGGAAAGGGCTCAATAATGCGCCTCGGTGAGAACGCGGCGATGAACGTGTCTGCCGTTTCCACAGGCTCGCTTTCACTCGACTTTGCTCTCGGTATCGGCGGTATTCCGAGAGGCAGAATAACCGAGATATACGGTCCTGAATCCTCGGGTAAGACTACCATTGCGCTTCACGTTATAGCAGAGGTGCAAAAGCAGGGCGGCGAGGCTGCTTTCATTGATGCGGAGCACGCTCTTGACCCCGTTTATGCAAAGAAGCTCGGAGTTGATATAAACAATCTTCTCGTTTCCCAGCCCGACTGCGGTGAGCAGGCGCTCGAGATAGCCGAAACTCTTGTTAATTCGGGCGCTATTGATATTATCGTCGTTGACTCGGTAGCCGCGCTTGTTCCTAGACAGGAGATTGAGGGTGATATGGGAGCGTCCCACGTCGGCGTGCAGGCAAGGCTTATGTCGCAGGCAATGAGAAAGCTCTCGGGCTCTATCGCAAAGTCAAATTGTATAGTTATCTTTACAAACCAGCTTCGTGAAAAGGTTGGCGTAATGTACGGTAACCCCGAGGTTACAACCGGCGGACGCGCTCTCAAGTTCTACGCCTCTGTGCGTATTGACGTGCGCCGTGTAGAGAGCCTCAAAAACGGAACTGAGGTCTATGGCTCACATACAAAGTGTAAGGTAGTTAAGAACAAGGTTGCTCCCCCCTTCAAGACGGCGGAGTTCGATATACTTTACGGCTCGGGCATTTCAAAGTCCTCGGAGATAATAGATATGGCTATCCAGCTTGAAATAATAGAGAAGAGCGGTGCTTGGTTCTATTACGACGGCGACAGACTCGGTCAGGGTAAGGATAACGTCAGAAAGCTCATAGAGTCGGACAAGGAGCTTATGGATAAGCTTGAGAGCCTTGTAAGAGAAAAGGTGCAGAATATGGGTGCGGACGAGAGTGCCGCTCTCACTGACGACGATTTTGAAATTAAGGATTTCGACGAGGAAGACCTTATTTAAAAAACAAGGGTGTTGCATTTGCAACACCCTCAAGCTTGATTAAGCTGTGTAAACTTTTGTTTGCTTTTTTTGAGAGAAAGGCGGGAGCATGTATAATATTTTAAGGCTTCGGGACTCGGTTCAGGGCTACATAAGCATTATCGTGTCCGAGGACGGAGAAGAAAAGACTTATACCGTTCGCGTTTCGGTATATGAGGAGCTTGGCTCACCGAAAAAGGCTGCCGCGCTTACCGAAGAAAATATGCACATACTACGCGATGCTGACGAATATTACCGCGGAAAGAGGGCGGCTCTATCGATACTTTCTTACGGTGACAATAACGCAAAAACACTGTTAGAAAAGCTATGCAGACGTTCTATTTCCGAGGAAACGGGCAAAAAAATCGTTGGTGAGATGATTTCTCTCGGGTATATCGACGAGCGGCGACAGCTTGAAAGGCTTATTTTAGAGGACTCAAACAGAAAGCTTCTCGGCCCGCGTAAAATTTTTCCTCGTCTTTTGGCAAAGGGGTATAGCGCCTCTGACATAAAAGAGGTTTACAATAATCTTTCAAGGACAGGCGAAATAAATTTGCACGAGAATAAGGAAAGGCTCCTTGAAAAGCATTTCGGGTCGGACAGAGATGCCGAAAACGTAAGACGAATACTTTTTAAATACGGATACGATTTTTTATATGACTAGCAGGAACGAAAACAACAATTTTTTGATGGGACTGCGCGACGGAATACCTATTTGCCTCGGTTATCTCTCGGTTTCCTTCGCATTTGGAATATTTGCCGTCGGCTCGGGGCTTTCATTCTGGGAAGCAACCCTGATTTCTATGTTTAATCTTACCTCGGCAGGACAGCTTGCCGCAGTACCAATCATTGAGGGCGGCGGTTTGCTCGTCGAGCTTATCGTCACTGAGTTCGTTATAAATTCGCGCTATGCGCTGATGTCGGTTTCGCTTTCGCAAAGCATGGGAAAAAGCGTGCGAATTCGAGATAGGCTATGGATAGCCTTTGCCAACACCGATGAGATTTTTGCCGTTGCTACGGGACGAGGCGAGCCCGTCGGGCGTAAGTATATGTTCGGACTTGCCTTGACGCCTTATTTTGGTTGGACGCTTGGTACGGTTATCGGAGCTGTTGCAGGAAATGTACTTCCCGCAATACTTGTGTCTGCTCTCGGTATTGCAATATACGGTATGTTCATAGCGATAATCGTGCCTGCTTCTATTGCAAATATGAAAACCGCGCTGTGCGTCGGAGCTTCGATAGTCATGTCATGCCTGTTCAAATACATCTCGCCGCTTAATAAAATATCTGGCGGATTTACGATAATAATATGCGCGGTCACGGTAAGCCTGATATTTGCGCTTTTAGCTCCGCTCCCCGAGGAAGAAGAGGTGAGCGCCGATGCCTGAAAACAAAATATTAGCCTTCATTATATATCTGCTGGCGATGTCGGGGGTTACATATCTCTTAAGACTTTTGCCTATTCTTTTTGTGCGACATAAAATTCAGTCGCGCTTCTTACGCTCTTTTTTGTATTACGTACCCTATTCGGTTCTTACCGTAATGACCGTGCCTGCGATATTCTCCTCAACCGCGTGGCTTTTTTCTGCGCTTGCAGGCTTTACGGTGGCTGTTATTCTTGCTTGCTTTAAGAGAGGACTGCTCGTGGTGTCGGCATCAGCCGTCGGAGCGGTGCTCGTTGCCGAGCTTATCTATCCCTATCTTCCCGAGGCGATAAGACTGTTTTTCGAGGCTATCCCATTATAAATTAAAGGAAGACAAAAAAAGCCGAGCGAATAGTCGCTCGGCTTAAAATTTATATTTGGCTTACGGAGCCAAGAGAGAATCGTCCTCGAACTTCTGCTGAAGCTGTTGTAGGAAATCTTCCTTAAGCTGAACTGCGGCAGTGTACTTGGTACGAATGTCGGTAGGCTGGAAGCCGCCGATCCAAGAAAGCTGACAGAATCTCTGGTCCAGTCTACGTATCTGCGTACAAATAGCGTCGTCGTAGATCTTGTCAAGTGCGGTAGAAACGTTCTTACGAAGCTCCTGAAGAACCTCAACCGTGTACTTATCACCGCCTGCGATAGCGTACTGAAGCTCGGTATCGTAGTAGTAGTTAAGTATATCGGTGGAGTGAGTGGACTGATAGTCAAGCCAAGCGGTGCACTCCTTGAACTTGGTGGTAGCAACCGAGATTGCCGCAACCTTTGCTATGTTGTGAGATGCGGTACGGTAGTATCTGTTAACACCGTTTGCGTCAACGTCAAGAGCTGTATCGAAGGTTCTGTACATGGGAACGGGAGCAACAGCAACGCCGTATCCCTCGCCCTTTGCAAGCATCTCCTGATATGCCGCACGCTCAAGGTTTCCTGCGCAAATGATACCGCCGAAGAGAACCTGATCGTTAGCGAAGAGATCTTCTATCAGCATAGCCGGGGTGCTGGTTCTGATATTGTAATCAGGCTCGCCGTTATCCTTGTTTTTCTTAAGTCCATATACGCCGGTGGACTGGAAGAGAGAGGTTACAGCGTCACAGAACTCACCGTAAGAGCCTGCAGAGGAGGGGTAGGTTACTTCATAGAAGCCGGTTTCTTCATTAAGAGTTCTCGAGATGATTCTGATACCGCTTCCGTAGAGAAGTCCCGAGCCCATAAGTCCCGACGCGCAACCGTCAAGTATAAATCCGTGTATGTCCTCAGTGACGTTTACGTTCTCGCCAATCTGGTCATGAACGGCAGCTGAGAGAACCTTAATAGCGTCAAAGTTCCACTGATAGTCCCAAATTACAGATTTGTAGAAATCGCTTATGTCGAACTTATCGTCGCCGTCTGCGTTGTACTGCTCAACCATCGTTACGTCGATACCGTTAAGCATAGCAATGTTAACGGGGACGATGAAGAACGCACGAACGACGTCGGTAAGATAGTCAGACGCAAGAACGTACATCTTTCTCGTAGAGAAGGAAAGCGAGTTCATAAGGTCGTACATATAACCCTCGTCATCGACAACGGGATTGTAGTCCTTGTCATAAACGAATTCGAAGTAGTTCTTATCCTCCGACTTGTACATCGTGGTGGAACGAAGGTTCGCAAACGCACCCTGAAGAGATGCGCTGACGGTGTCGTAAATGAAGTTAACGTAGATATCTGCGGACGTATCCGAGTAGGATTTAGCCTCGTTAGCCATACGGCTGATGTTAGCGCCCCATTCGTATGCGGTAATATCGGGAAGGTAGGTGTAATTAATATCGGTTCTGCTGACCGCCGTAGCTCTTCCGTTTCTGTAGCGGATATCGTCGTCGAGCGGGTCGTTGTACCTGTTATCCTTTCCTGCAAGGTATCTCTTAACCTGTGAAACAAGCTCCTGAGCGCAGGTGTGCTCGGAAAGCTCAACGTTGAGCGTCTTTGTGCTCCAGGTGTACTCGTAGTACTTCGACACGCCCTTTTCGTCGTCGGTGAACTCGCTATCGTCACGGTCGCCGCCGAAATCTTCGTCCTCGTTTCCACCGCAAGACGCGAGCATACCCGTGATGCCAAGCATCATCGCCAGAACAAGAAGAAGGCAAAGAATTCTTTTTTTCATGTCTGCTCCTTTTTATTTATTTTTCAATTATTTTAATATTTTTCTTTTCCTTTTCAGATGTTGATTTGTTTTATTTTAACATATAAATACAGTTTCGTCAATAAGAATGCTTACATTTTTTGTGTATTTCTTGCGTTTTGCATTGCAAAAATTGCTGTTCGGTATTCGAGTCGCACAAAATTTATATCTGCGACGGCAAAAATGATTTTCAGCCGAGAGAAGGATTTTAAGTCTTCAAATATATAATAACATATCAAAAGTGCGAAGTCAACCGCAAAAAAAACGATGGACCTTGTAGACTTATACACACCCTGTTGAAAATAATTTCCACCACTTTTTAAAAGGGGTATTGCGCTTTTTGTCGAGATAGGCTATACTAATAGTAGCAAAAGTCAAAAAATTCATAGAAAAATCTGCCAAACGGAGCGCATTATGAAATTTTCAAAGATTTTCGTCAGCGAGTGTATTGAAAGAAGCTCGTTTAAAAATCACGTCCGAAACCCTATCTTCAGAAAAAGCTTCGAGCTTAAGGAAAGCGTCAATCGAGCCGAAATTACCGTTTCGGGACTCGGATTTTACGACCTTTACGTAAACGGCAAGAAAATAACCAAGGGCTACCTCGCTCCCTACATATCAAACCCGAACCACATCGTATATTACGATAATTACGATATTTCCTCTTACTTAAAGGTGGGAGAAAACGTTATCGGCATTATGCTCGGCGACGGCTTTATCAATAGCAAGACTTGCATTTGGAGCTTTAACGAAAACGTCTTTAATTCCGCGCCGAAAATGGCTGTTTCGGTTGAGGTTTCGTCGGGTGGCGCGACCTTGGAATTCGAGGCCGACGACTTCGTTTGCAAAAAGGGTGCTTATACCTTCAACTGCTTGCGCTCGGGCGTATTCTTCGATAACCGCCTCTATGAGAAGGGCTGGAATGACGTTGGCTTTGTCGAAGAGGGGTGGCACGCGCCAATCCTCGTTCCCCGTCCCTCCGGCAAGCCCAAGCTTTGCGATGCTGAACCGATAAGGGTTACAAGAGAGATTAAGCCGGTTAAGATTTATCGAGGCAAGCTCTCGCCCTACGTAGAGCGCGTGGGCGTAGCCGCTATGATAGAAAAAGAGGGAATAGAGCGCGACTTTCACGACAGAGAAAACGGCTACGTCTTCGATTTTGGTGAAAACAACGCGGGTATTTTCTGCCTTAAAATCAAGGGTGAGCGCGGTCAGGTCGTTGACATTCAGTGCAGCGAAAGAATTACTCCCGAAGGTGAGGTTGACTACAACAACGTCCACTACTATCCCGACGGATACAGCCAGAGAGATAAATACACGCTGAGCGGCGAGGGCGTCGAGATTTTTGAGCCGCAGTTCACCTATCACGGTTACAGATATTTGTACGTCACGGGAATTACCGAGGAGCAGGCAACCGAGGACCTTTTAACCTACCTTGTAATGAGCTCCGACCTTAAGAGGACGGGCGGATTTGATTGCAGCGACGAAATGGTTAACAAAATTATAGCTGCGGCACAAAGAAGCGACATTTCCAACTTCTACTATTTCCCCAACGACTGCCCCCACAGAGAGAAAAACGGTTGGACGGGCGACGCCTCGATTTCGAGTGAGCATATGATGATGACGCTCGACTGCGAGCGTAGCTTTGAGGAGTGGCTCAACAATATTCGCTTGGCTCAGGGAGAGGACGGAATTATACCAGGTGTTGTTCCTACCGATACGTTTGGATATACCTGGGGTAACGGTCCTACTTGGGACAGCGTGCTTTTCAATTTGCCCTTCTATCTCTTCAAGTACAGAGGAAACGTTAAGGTCATTCGCGACAACGCTCACGCAATGCTCAGGTATCTTGAATATATCAGCCGAAAGCGCGACAGACGCGGTCTTGTCGAATACGGTCTTGGCGACTGGGTTCCCGTAGGACGAAAGAACGCGGACGATTTTGAAGCTCCGCTCGGTCTTACCGACTCGGTTATGGTGGTTGATATATGCCGAAAGGCAGAGGTGATGTTCGATGCTATTGGCTTCACTCTTCACAAGGAATTTGCTAAAAAGCTCGGCGTTGAGGTGCTCGAGGCTATAAGAAAAGAATACATCAACTTCAGCACTATGACGGTCAAGAGCGAGTGCCAGAGCGCGCAGGCTCTCTCGATTTTCTATGAGATTTTCACAGAGAGCGAAAGAAAGCTCGCAACCGACAGACTTGTCGAAATCATCGAGCGCGACGGCAAATTCTTCACGGTTGGCTTTATCGGACTGCGCACGATGTTCCACGTTTTAGCAAACGCAGGCTACGCCGACCTCGCGCATTATATGATTACGCGCGAGGAGTTCCCGTCCTACGCATATCATATCAATTCGGGCGAAACAACTCTGCCCGAGGTGTTTAAGACAACCCTTAACGACAAAGAATGCCGTGATTCAAAGAATCATCACTTCCTCGGCGACGTTACAAACTGGTATATCAGATGCGTTGCAGGTCTTGACGTTGCCACTCACGACAGAGTGAATATTAAGCCTCACTTCATTTCGGCTCTTGATTTTGCCGAGGCTTACTACGATTTGCCGAGCGGAAGAGTCTTTGTAAGATGGGAACGCGTGGACGGCGGGGTTTCCGTAACCGTTGACGCCCCCGACGGAGTTCTTTGCGAGGTCGAGCTTGAGAGCGGTTATTGGTTTGAGGACACAAAGCGCAGCTACTTTGACGGAAACAAATGTAAAAAAATCGCCGTAAAGCGCTAAAGAGTGAAAACGGCGCGAATAAGTAAAAAGAAGAGCATAGACGCGGTGTGCGTCTATGCTCTTTTGCCGTGGTGAATTTGATTTTGATTACTTTTTGCCGGGGCCTGCGGTATCTGCGCCGTCGCCGATAAGTCCAAGACGCTTCGCAGCGTCGGTACGCATTTTGTACTTGAGTACCTTTCCTGCCGCGTTCATCGGGAAGCTGTCAACAAACTCGATATATTTCGGCACTTTATGACGAGCCATACTTGCCTTGATATATTCGGTCATTTCCTCGACTGTGACGCTGCCCGGCTCCTTGAGAATTATGCACGCCATAATTTCCTCGCCGTACTTTTTGTCGGGTACGCCGATAACCTGAACGTCCTTCGTTGCGGGGTGAGTATAGATAAACTCCTCAATTTCCTTGGGGTAGATGTTCTCGCCGCCGCGGATTATCATATCCTTTAGGCGTCCTGTGATGCGGTAGTTGCCATCTTCGTCACAGGAGGCAAGGTCGCCCGAGTGAAGCCAGCCGTCAGCATCTATCGTATCCTTCGTTGCGTCGGGCATCTTGTAGTAGCCCTTCATCGTGTTGTAGCCCTTGGCGCAGAATTCTCCGTTAACGCCGGGTCCAACCTCATTGCCGGTTTCGGGGTCAACTATCTTGCAACGTACGTGGGGGAACGCATAACCAACCGTTTCGGTACGAACCTCAAGAGAGTCGGTCCAAGAGCTCATAGTGTTACCCGGAGCGCACTCGGTCTGACCGTAAACGCTGACGATACCGCGCATATTCATCTCGTCGGGGCGAGCGGCACGGCGCATAAGCTCAGGGGGACAGCCCGAGCCCGCCATAATACCCGTTCTCATATGCGAGAAGTCGGTAGAGCGGTAATTCGGGTGGTTGAACATCGCAATAAACATCGTCGGAACGCCGTTAAAGCAGGTGATTTTCTCCTGATTTATGCAGGCGAGAGAGGATTTTGCCGAGAAATAGGGCATCGGACACATAGTAGTTCCGTGCGTCATCGATGAGGTCATCGAGAGCGTCATTCCAAAACAATGGAACATAGGAACGTGAATCATCATACGGTCTGCCGTTGACAGTCCCATTCGGTCACCGATACACTTACCATTGTTGACGACGTTGTAGTGGGTAAGCATAACACCCTTGGGAAATCCGGTTGTACCCGAGGTGTACTGCATATTGCAGACGTCGCTCGGACGAACAGCCGCCGCCATGCGTGCGACCTGCTCTTTGCTTACAAGCTTGTAGCGAGCCATAGCCTCGTCAAAATTAAGACAGCCGGGCTGGTCAAAGCCGACGGTGATAACGTTTCTGAGGAAAGGAAGCTTCTTGCAGTGCAGGGGTTCGCCGGGGACGGCTTCCTTGATTTCGGGGCAGAGCTCGTTTATGATTTCCTTGTAATTCGAGTCAAGACAGCTCTCAATCATAACGAGAGTGTGGGTGTCCGACTGACGAAGCAGATATTCCGCCTCGTGAATCTTGTATGCCGTGTTTACGGTAACGAGAACCGCACCGATTTTAGTCGTAGCCCAGAACGTAATGTACCACGCAGGGAGGTTGGTTGCCCAGACGGCAACCTTTGAGCCTGCCTTGACACCGAGCGAAACCAGCGCTCTTGCAAAGCGGTCAACGTCCTCGCGGAACTCTGCGTAGGTACGCGTGTAATCAAGAGTGGTGTATTTGAAGCAATACTGGTCGGGGAATTCCTCGGCAACGCGATCAAGCACCTCGGAGAATGTAAGGTCGATGAGCTCGTCCTTTTTCCAGACGTACTGTCCTGTGCCGTCGTGATTGAAGTAAAGGCTCTTCTTCATATCGCGGGTGGAATGGAATCTCGACATATAGTTAACGAAATGAGGGAAAATGATTTCGGGGTCCTGAAGGTCGCCTAGCCACTCGGGCTTCCATTCGAGTGAGATAAATGCGTCGTAGTTGACGGAGGAAAGAGCGCGCATCACGTCAACGATAGGCATCGTGCCCTCGCCGATGAGCTGATAATTACCGCTGTCGTCGGAGTCGCGCAGATGAACGTGGCAAACGTACGAGCCGAGGTTTTTGATTGTATCGTCACCCGACTCGCCGTTGTCGCGGTAGGGGTGATGAACGTCCCAGAGAGCCGCCAGTCTGTCGCTCGCAAATCTGTCGAGCATAGCGCGAAGCCTTGCCGTGTCGGAGTAAATTCCGCTGGTCTTGACTAAAACCGTGACTTCCTTTGCCTCCGCCACGGGAAGAAGCCTCTCAAGAGCCGAGTACACCGCCTCTTCATTGTCGGTCAGAGCGCATACGACGACGTACGGCACTCTCGCATCGCTTGCTACGTCGATAAGATTGAGAGCCGCCTCAACCGCCGAGCCGTCGGAGGAAATATCAAGAGATGTATCAAAGCAGGGTATAGAAAGACGCTTTTCGCGCAAGAGTCTTGCCGTTGCAGCCGTGTTGTATTTGTGGAAAGGGCCGCCCTTATCCATAAGCGGATCAAATTGCGTGAGATTATAGACCTCTACACCGGCAAATCCCATATCAATTGCGGTGTCGAGCATCTCATCGAAGGAAAGTCCCGACCAGCCGCGTGTTGAAAAGGAGAGTTTCATTCAATTTCCTCCTCGTAGATTATTTTGTTGAGAGCGCTGAGGTATGCTCGAATGCCCGCGCCGACGATGTCTGTGGAAATTCCCCGTCCGGAGTAAACCTTACTGCCCGAGCGAAGCTTGACTACGGTCTGTCCCATAGCCTCACGGCCCTCGGTTACCGCTTGAAGCTGGAAGTCATCAAGCTCGTAGTGACAGCCGGTAATCTTCTCGATAGCCTGGAATGCCGCATCAATAGAGCCGTCACCGATATAAACGCCCTCTACCGACTGACCGTTTTTCGAAAGCTTGATGTGAGCGGTTGCCGAAATAGTGTTTCCCGAGGTGATAACGTAGGTGTCGAGCTTGTAGGTTTCGGGAACCTGCATAGCGTAGGAGGCAATGATGGCGTCGAGCTCCTTTGCACTTACTCTTTCCTTTTTGTCTGCAATCTGGCGGAAGGCTGAATAAACCCTTGCGACGTCCTCTTCGGAAAGGTCGTAGCCGAGCTTCGTTACCACGCCTGAAACAGCCTCGGGGGTGTCGTGAGCGTTGAGGAATATACCGTCGTTTTCAGCACCCGAGGTGATTGCGGTCAGCGCCTTGCCCTTGCCGTATTGGCAAAGGTCGGTTATCTGCTCAACTATTCTCGAGAGCTGGGTTACGCTGATTTTCGAAGTGGCGTCAAGAGCGTCGGACTTCTCCGAAATGATTCTCGCAACGCTTGAAAGAGATACGGCGTCAATGACGTAGGAAGCGGCGCTAATTTGACACGCCCCCCCTGCAATCGCCGCAACCGCACACGCATCTGCAAGAGAAATATTGCTCGAGCAGCCAACGCCGAGCGTGACGTCCTTGAGGGTGGGAATAGCATCGTACTGCGCCTTTATGAAGTCGGAAAAATCAGCGGGAAGCATAGCTCCGGCGGTGTCGCAAAGCGTTACCGTCATAGCACCCGCGCCGATAGCCGCCTCGATAGCTGCAGTGAGAAAATCCTGCTCGCTTCTCGTTGCGTCAACCATTACAAGCTCAACGTCAGGGCAGAGCGCACGGCAGGCGGAAACGGTGCTCTTGATAGCCGCAAGCATTGCGTCGGGCTTCATGTGATAGAGGTACTCAATCTGCACGGCGCTTGCGGGAGCGCATACCTGAAGCCTCGGGTGCTTTGCTTCGCAAAGAGCAGACCAGACTCTCTCGACGCTCTCGCTGTTAAGCTCAACGGGAACTGCGATGCCGCTGTCGTTTACTGCGGCGGCAATAGCCTTAATCTGCAATGAGTCAATACGTGCATTCTTTATGCCGTCAAGCTCGATAAAATCGACACCGAGCCTGTCAAGTAGCTTGGATAATTCTATTTTTTCCTTAAAGGATAGCTGGAAATTCTCCGATGACTGCTTCATCGTTAAATCGCTGAATTTGATTTGTTTCATGGTTTTTCTCCTTTCAAATAAAAAGCCCCGAAGCCAACACGGCTTCAGGGACGAAATAGATTCGCGGTACCACCCTGATTATCCCCTATCAAAAGGGAAATCACTCAAAGACTCCAAGCAGAGTCCTGCCCTGTAACGGGGGCATCCGTGTCTCATTACTTACTTTCGCTTTGACGAGACCGACTCGGGAAGGAGAACATCCAAACCGTTTGCACCGACTCGCACCAAGTGTCGGCTCTCTGTGGCATCTGGTAAGGACGTATTTTCCGTCAATGTCTTTCAAAATTATCTATAATGAGTATATTTAACCATAAAGAAACGCTTTTGTCAAGAGAAAAATCGCAAAAATGCAAAAAAATAACATAATATCCTAAAAAAACATCTGATTTGTGCGCAAATTTGTTGATTTTTTCGAGAAAAAAGGTTTGACATTTGCAAACGAAAGTGGTAAATTTATAAATAGGTAGGAAAGCACGGCAAATCAACCTGAACAAAGGACGGATCGCCGTATGAGGCTTGAAAAGGATGTTGACTTGGAAATCAATGATAAACAGGCTTTAAAAACGATCCTTTAAGCAATAATTTACTCAAATCTATTGACAAATGCAGCTGAATTTTAGTATAATATATTTTATAATACGCGAATTATCACTTTAAGGAAGGAAAAAAAAGGTCCTTTTGTAGTAAAAGCGCGATAAATTTTCTTCACGGCAGAAAAACGGCGAAGCGTGTCGAATAAACTGCCCGATAGTCAGAATGAGGTGCAATTTGGAACAGAATTCGAATACCATAGAGCATAAGATGAAGCAGATAGCCAATCGTATTAAGGAGCTTCGCCAGATTTCCGGACTTTCAGTCGAGGAGATGGCGGCTCGTACGGGCATCAGCGCGTACGAATACGAGCAGTGTGAGGCGGGTAACCGCAATCTCAACGTTGCGTTTCTCTATCACTGTACGCTCAGCTTCGGCGTCGATATGGGAGATATTCTCGAGGGAAAGAGCCCTACGCTTCGCTCCTACGCCCTGACGCGAAGAGGCGACGGACAGAGGATAGAGGAGGCTCACAATATGGTGGGCTACAACCTTGCCTCCGGCTTCCGTAACAGAATAGCGCTCCCGCTTTATATGGAGCTTAACTACCGCGAGGGCGCGGAGAGTGAGCCCATCAGCCTGACCACGCACGAGGGACAGGAGTGCGACATCGTCATAAGCGGTCAGATGAAAATTCAGATTGGCGCGCACAGTGAGATACTAAACCCCGGTGACTGTATTTATTACGACTCGGCAACGCCTCACGGTATGATTGCCACAGGCGGCGCTGATTGCTCGTTCTATGCAATAGTTCTTCGCAACCAGGCGGCACGAGAGGGAGAGGCAGGAGCTGAAGTCTCGGTTATGACCAAGCGACGCGAGGAGGATAACGAGCGACGCATATATCAGGACTTCATCATTCCCACCGAGGAAAACGGCGTGCTTACGGGTATTTCCTTTAAGAACGAGGAGTCCTTCAACTTCGCCTTTGACGTGGTTGACGCTCTCGGCAGACGTAAGCCGGATAAGCTTGCAATGCTACATATAAGCGGTGACGGTACCGAAAGGCGCTTCACCTTCAGCGATATGAAAAAGGAGTCGGCAAGAGCCGCTAACTATTTCAAATCCATAGGAATTAAGAGGGGCGACAGAGTAATGCTGGTGCTTAAGCGCCATTATCAATTCTGGTTTGCAATCCTCGGTCTTCATAAGCTTGGTGCTATTGCAATTCCCGCACCCAACCAGCTTCTTGAGAAGGATTTCAGTTATAGATTTGAGGCGGGTAAGGTCAAGGCGATACTTTGTACGGCTGACGGCGACGTTTCGAATGCGGTTGAGAGCGCGGCCCTGAAATGCCCGAATCTCGAGCACAAGATTCTTGTCGGGGGCAGCCGTGAGGGCTGGCGTAATTTCGACGAGGAATACCCACTCTTCAGCAGTCATTTTGAGCGCGGCGAGGACGCTCCCTGCGGAAGCGACCCGATGCTTATGTTCTTCACCTCGGGTACTTCGGGGTACCCGAAGATTGCGGCGCATAGCTACAAATACCCCCTTGGACATTTCATTACCGCAAAATATTGGCATCAGGTAAACCCCGAGGGACTTCACCTTACGATTTCCGACACCGGCTGGGCGAAGGCAATGTGGGGTAAGCTCTACGGTCAGTGGCTGTGTGAGGCGGCGACCTTCGTTTACGACTTCGACAGATTCGACCCCGAGAAGATACTCCCGCTCTTCGCAAAGCATAAGATTACAACCTTCTGCGCTCCCCCCACAATGTACAGAATGCTCATCAAGCAGGACCTCTCCCGTTTCGACCTTTCTACGATAGAGCACGCATCTACCGCAGGCGAGGCGCTTAACCCCGAGGTGTTCCGTCAGTTTGAGAAGCATACGGGACTTCACATTATGGAGGGCTTCGGTCAGTCCGAGAGCACTCTTATTATCGGTAACCTTGCAGGCGGAAGCCACAAGATTGGCTCTATGGGTAAGCCTGTGCCGCTTTACGACGTGCATCTGCTTAATCCCGAGGGCGAGGAGGTCAAGCCCGGCGAAAGCGGTGAGATTTGCATCAATATCTCAAGTGGTTTGCCCTGCGGTCTTGCCTATGCCTACGAGGGTAACGAGGAGGTTACAAAGGAAACCTGGCGCGACGGATACTACCACACGGGCGACCTTGCCTGGTGTGACGAGGACGGCTTCCTTTGGTACGTCGGACGCGCCGACGACGTTATTAAGTCTTCGGGATACAGAATCGGTCCGTTTGAGATTGAGAACGTCATTATGGAGCTTCCTTACGTCCTTGAGTGCGGAGTTTCTGCAGCTCCCGACGAGATTCGCGGTCAGGTCGTAAAGGCGAGCATAGTTCTCGTTAAGGGGTATGAGGGCTCGGACGACTTGAAAAAGGAAATTCAGAACTACGTCAAGTCGCGCACAGCTCCCTACAAGTATCCGAGAATAGTTGAGTTCCGTGAGAGTCTGCCCAAGACTACGAGCGGCAAAATAATAAGAAAACAACTTTAATCAGAAAAAATTATGGAAAACAAGCGACTTACTCTTTTTGCAGGTCATTACGGAAGCGGCAAGACGAATATTGCCGTCAACTACGCGATAAGGCTTGCAAGAGAGGGCAAAAAGGTTTTGATTGCAGACCTCGACATCGTAAATCCGTATTTCAGGACGAAGGATAGCGAGGCAGAGCTTACCCGCGAGGGAATAGAGCTTATTTCACCGCAGTTTGCCAACAGCAACGTTGACCTTCCGGCTCTGCCGGCTGAAAGCTACCGTCTGATTCACGACAGGTCGGTCTATGGGATTATGGATATCGGCGGAGATGACAGAGGCGCTTATGCGCTCGGAAGATTTGTCCCTGCAATAAAGGTAGAGGACGACTACCGTATGGCATTTGTCGTCAACTGCTACCGTCCCCTGACCTCGACACCCGAGGAAGCCCTTGAGATTATGAGGGAGATAGAGGAGGCGTGCGGTCTTAAGTTTAATTGCATAGTCAACAACTCCAATCTTGGAGAGGAAACTGTGCCGAGGGTCGTTCTTGACTCTCTTGAATATATCGAGAAGCTGTGTCGGATTTCCGGCCTGCCATTGTGGATGCACACGGCAGAGGCTTCGGTGGCAGGGGAGCTTTCCGATTTACCCGTTATGCCCCTCGTGCTTCAAAAGAAATACTTTGATTTGCCGCGCTGAGAAGATGCGGAAAATCGTAAAATGGAGGATATAAATGGCAAAAGTAACTTTTAATACCGATCTGTGTAAGGGTTGCGGTCTTTGCGTTGACGCTTGTCCTAAGGACTGCCTCGCAATAGACGAAACCAAGCTTAACAAGAAGGGTTATTCACCTGCGTACGCAAAGAATCAGGAAAAATGTATCGGATGTGCATTCTGTGCGACCATGTGTCCGGACTGCATAATCACGGTTGAAAGGTAAGGGAATTAAAATGGCAGAAAGAATTTTGATGAAGGGTAACGAGGCTATTGCCGAGGCGGCAATCCGTTCGGGCTGTCGTCACTATTTCGGTTATCCTATCACTCCTCAGACCGAGATTGCCGCTTATATGGCAAAGAAGATGCCTAAAATCGGCGGTGTATTTCTTCAGGCGGAGAGCGAGGTCGCGTCTATCAATATGGTCTACGGTGCTGCTGCGGCAGGTATGAGAGTAATGACCTCATCGTCGAGCCCCGGAATCTCGCTTAAGGCAGAGGGACTCAGCTACATAGCAGGCTCGGATATTCCCGCGCTTGTAGTTAACGTACAGAGAGGCGGCCCCGGTCTTGGCGGTATTCAGCCCTCTCAGTCTGACTATTTCCAGGCTACGAAGGGCGGCGGACACGGCGACTACCGTATGATAGTCCTTGCTCCTGCCTCGGTACAGGAGATGGCGAGCCTCACTATGAAGGGCTTTGAGCTTGCAGACAAGTATCTTATGACCGCGATGATTCTCGCCGACGGAACTATCGGACAGATGATGGAGCCCATCACCTTTGAGGAGAGCGAGCTCGAGGAATTTGAGAAGCCCTGGGCACTTACCGGCACAGAGTGCAAGCGTCCTCACAACGTTGTAAACTCGCTTTACTTAAAGCCCGACGAGCTCGAGAAGAAGAACTTCGAGCGCTTTGAGAGATATAAGCTCGTTGAAGAGAACGAGGCTATGTGGGAGGAATATATGATGGACGACGCAGAGTATTGCGTTGTTGCATTCGGTATCGCCTCCAGAGTGGCAAAGAACGCCGTCGTTGCGGCAAGAGCAGAGGGCATTAAGGTTGGACTTATCAGACCTATCACCCTTTGGCCCTTCCCGAAGGCTGCGTTTGACAAGGTACAGGATAAGGTTAAGGCATATATCTCGGTTGAGCTCGGTATGGGTCAGATGATTGAGGATATCAGACTTGCAACCGAGTGCAAAAGACCTGTTTATCTTTGCAACCGCTGCGGCGGTATGATTCCCGGTCCCGACGAGGTTCTTGAATCTATCCGCAAGGCAGAGAAAGGGGAGTTTTAAGTTATGGCAATAGTATTTGAAAAGCCAAAGGCACTCGCCGATATTCCGTTCCATTACTGTCCCGGCTGTCCTCACGGTATCATTCACCGTCTGGTTGCCGAGGTTATGGATGAGCTTGGTATAGAGGGCAAGGCAATAGGCGTAGCTCCCGTTGGCTGCGCGGTAATGGCATATGATTATTTCAACTGCGATATGATAGAGGCGGCTCACGGCAGAGCGCCCGCGGTTGCTACCGGTATCAAGCGCTGCCGTCCCGACAATATAGTCTTTACCTATCAGGGCGACGGTGACCTTGCATCTATCGGTATGGCTGAAACGGTACATTCTGCGGCAAGAAACGAGAATATCACCGTTATCTTCGTTAACAACGCAATTTACGGTATGACCGGCGGTCAGATGGCTCCGACGAGCCTTCCCGGTCAGGTTACCCAGACCTCTCCCTACGGACGTGACGTCAACCATTGCGGTTGGCCTATCCGTGTCAGCGAAATGCTCGCTACCCTTGAAGGCCCTGAGTACATCGCCCGCGTTGCCGTAAACAACGTCAAGAACGTTATGGCGGCTAAAAAGGCTATCAAAAAGGCGTTCCAGAATCAGATGGACGGCAAGGGCTTCTCTCTCGTAGAGGTTGTTTCTGCTTGTCCTACCAACTGGGGTATGACTCCGAAGCAGGCTCTTGAGTGGATTGAGAGCGATATGCTTCCTTATTATCCTATCGGTACTTACAAGGACAGAAGCGCTGCAAAGGAGGATAAATAAGATGAAAACTACTCAAATCCTTATCGCAGGCTTCGGCGGACAGGGAATTCTTTTCTCGGGTAAGTTCCTTGCATACAAGGGACTTTGCGAGGAGCTTCAGGTTTCCTGGCTTCCCTCGTACGGCCCCGAGATGCGCGGCGGTACTGCAAACTGTAACATCATTCTCTCGGATACACCCGTAGGCTCGCCTATCATTACTACTCCCGACGTGCTCATCGCTATGAACGCGCCCTCGCTCCAGAAGTACGTGAACAGCGTCGCTCCCGGCGGACAGATTTACGTTGACTCCTCGCTTATCGACGCAAAGGTTGAGAGAACCGACGTTTCTGTATTCTATATTCCCGCGACCCAGATGGCAAAGGAGGCCGGCATCGCGACCCTCGCCAATATGATAATAGTCGGACATCTTCTCGAAAATCACCCCGAGCTTTCCTTTGATGGAGCAGAGAGTGTGGTTGAAAAGCTCGTTCCGCCGAAGAAGGCGGCGCTCAAGGAGCTTAATATGAAGGCGCTTGATTTGGGAAGAGATTACAAAAACTAAAAATTCGGCTTTGCAGAGGGGCTAAACTCCCTCTGCAAATAAACTAAATTAAATTACGGAGACGATTATGGAAAAGAAAAATATTGACTGGGCATCTCTCGGCTTCGGATATATGGAAACCGATTATAGCTTTGTTTCTAATTATAAGGATGGCAAGTGGGATGAGGGTACTCTTACCGCAGACCATACCGTTACCCTTAGCGAGTGCGCTTGCGTGTTCCAGTATGCGCAGACCTGCTTTGAGGGACTTAAGGCGTACACCACCGAGGACGGCAGAATAGTAACCTTCCGCCCCGACCTCAATGCAGAGCGTATGGAGGATTCGGCAAGAAGACTTAAAATGCCCGTATACCCCAAAGAGAAGTTCATCGAGGCAGTAAAGAAGGTCGTTAAGGCAAACGCCGCATACGTTCCTCCCTTTGGCTCGGGCGCAACTCTTTATATCAGACCCTATATGATGGGAACTAATGCGGTTATTGGCGTTAAGCCCGCAACCGAGTATCAGTTCCGTATTCTCGTAACCCCCGTTGGTCCTTACTTCAAGGGCGGCGTAAAGCCTCTTACCCTAAGACTTTCCGACCTTGACCGCGCCGCACCTCGCGGAACCGGTCATATCAAGGCAGGACTTAATTACGCTATGAGCCTTTATAACATCGTTGACGCTCACGAGCAGGGATATGACGAGAATATATATCTTGATGCGGCAACTCACACCAACCTTGAGGAGACCGGCGGAGCAAACCTTCTCCTCGTTACCAAGGACGGCGGTGTAGTTACTCCTAAATCGGATAGCATTCTCCCCTCTATCACCCGCCGCTCGCTTCTTATAGTTGCGCGCGACTACCTCGGACTTAAGGCAGAGGAGAGAGTAATTTCGAAGGACGAGCTTGACAGCTTTGCCGAGTGTGGACTCTGTGGCACGGCGGCAGTTATCTCGCCGGTTGGTAAGATTGTTGACCACGGACGCGAAATCTGCTTCCCCGCAGGTATGACCGAAATGGGCCCCGTCACGAAGAAGCTCTACGACACCCTCACGGGTATCCAGATGGGACGTATCGAAGCGCCTCGTGGCTGGATAGTTGAAATAAAGTAATTCAAAACGCAAAGAGGTAGCTCTTGGATTTCAAGGTTGCCTCGCAAGACTTCATTAAATAAATGGAAAAGAGAGTGTGTTTCGGATATAAGCCGAGTCACACTCTTTCCTTCTTTACGTTGGGTAATATGCCGTAAAAATATAAAATATCATATAAAAATTAGGCAATAACACCTAAACAGATGTTGACGTTGATATTATAGTATGTTAAAATGATATAAAGCATAGTTATAAATATGCTTAAACTAGATAAATAAGAAAGGGAAACACAATGAAAAAGAATCTAGCACTTCTTTTGGCCGTAGCACTTGCATTCACCTGTATGCTTGGCTTCGGCGTAACGGCAGAAGAGTCCGCAGACGATATTTTAGTTACCGTTCCTATGAAGGCAACTGTATCCATTCTTTATGCGGTTAAGGCTGCCGGCAATGATGACGCCACTGTCGTTATCACCGCTAAGGACGATGTAGTACTTGACGCGCCCGAGGCAGCAGAGAAGCTTGGCGCATACCAGATTGGTGGCGTTGACTACATACTCTTCGAGTATTCCAATCTCGCAGCTTCAGATATGGACGTTGTTGTAACTGCACAGATAGGCGAGAAGACTGTAAAATATTCTGTTGCACAGTTTGGAGCAGCCTACATCGCACAGTACGGCGAAAATCCCGAGTACGCAAAACAGGTAAAGCTTGTAGAAAGTATGCTTGCATACGGCGCAGCCGTTGCGGCAATGAACTAAGGAGGACGAGAATATGAAGAACAACGTATATGAAGCACCTAAGGCTCTTATTCTCAACGTCAACGCATGCGACGTAATCACGACCTCCGGCGGCGGCTTAAACAATATGTTTAACGACGCTGAAAGAGATATTCTTAACGGCGGCTGGTTCGCAGCTGAGCTCGATCAGTAAGGAGGGAAATGAAATGAAAAGAATTTTAGCTTTCACTCTTATATTTGCAATGCTCTTTACCGCAATGCTCGGCATTATGCCC
>JAFVXK010000006.1 GCA_017501175.1 Clostridia bacterium
GGCGCCCTTCTCGAACATCACGCTTGACTGGACCGTCCCCGCAGACCTTGCAGAGCTTAACTGTATCGTCGGCGGCAAGGAGATGGACTTCAAGTATAAGGACTGTAAAAAGGAAATGGATATGGTCAACAAGGCCTTCATCGAAACGATGATTGAGGGCGACGCCAACGGACGCGGCTTCCAGTATCCTATTCCTACCTATTCTATTACCCGTGAGTTTGACTGGTCTGATACTGAGAACAACAGACTCCTCTTCGAGATGACCTCGAAGTACGGTACTCCCTACTTCTCGAACTACATCAACCCGGATATGGAGCCCAACGACGTCCGTTCAATGTGCTGCCGTCTTCGTCTTGACCTTCGTGAGCTTCGTAAGAAGTCGGGCGGCTTCTTCGGCTCGGGCGAGTCCACCGGCTCTGTCGGTGTCGTTACCATCAATATGCCGAGAATTGCATACCTCGCAACCGATAAGGCTGACTTCTACCGCCGTCTTGAGCATATGATGGACGTTTCGGCTCGTTCTCTCAAGGTTAAGAGAACGGTTATCACAAAGCTTCTTGACGAGGGACTTTATCCCTACACCAAGCGTTACCTCGGCACGTTCAATAACCACTTCTCGACCATCGGTCTTGTAGGTATGAACGAGGTTGGTCTTAACGCAAAGTGGCTCGGCAAGGATATGACTAACCCCGAAACTCTTGAGTTCACCAAGGAGGTTCTCAACTTTATGCGTGAGAAGCTCTCCGACTACCAGGAGAAGTACGGTGACCTCTATAACCTTGAGGCTACTCCCGCGGAGTCCACGAGCTACCGTCTTGCAAAGCACGACAAGAAGTTCTATCCCGACATTCTCACCGCGTCCGACACGGCAAACGGTGAAACTCCCTACTACACCAACTCAAGCCACCTTCCCGTTGGCTACACCGACGATATCTTCGCGGCTCTCGACCTTCAGGACGAGCTTCACACCCTCTACACCTCGGGAACAGTATTCCACGCCTTCCTTGGCGAGAAGCTTCCGAGCTGGCAGAGTGCGGCAACCCTCGTTCGTACCATTGCCGAGAACTACAAGCTTCCTTACTACACCCTCTCGCCTACCTATTCGGTATGCAGAAGCCACGGCTACATTCCCGGTGAGGTTTACGAGTGTCCTCACTGTAATGCAAAGACCGAGGTTTACAGCCGTATAACCGGCTACTACCGCCCCGTCCAGAACTGGAACGACGGTAAGTCGCAGGAGTTCAAGGCAAGAAAGGTCTATGCAGAGGGTAAGCTTGCAGGCAAAAAGCCTCTTTACCTCAATGAAACCAGAAGCGGCGAGGCAGAGGAGAGCTGTGAGTGCGCCGGCGAGGACAGAACCATTCTCTTCGCAACGGCGTCCTGCCCCAACTGCAAGATGGCGGCTATGTTCCTCGATAAAGCAGGCATCTCCTACGAGAAGCTTCTTGCAGAGGATAACAAGGAGCTCGTCGAAGAGTTCGAGATAAAGCAGGCACCCACCCTCATTCACATCTCGGGCGGTAAGGCAGAGAAGATTGTAAACGCCTCTAACATCAAGGCGTTCTGCGAGAAGGCAGCAACCGCAAAGTAATTAAATCAAAAAGAGGGGCTGCCCGTCAGCCCCTCAATCTATAAGAGGACGAAATTATGTATGACATTATAATAGTCGGCGCAGGTCCTGCGGGACTTACCGCCGCAATATACGCGCGCCGCGCAGAGAAGAGCGTAATGGTTATTGAGAAATCGACCTTTGGCGGTCAGATTACCCACTCGCCGAGAGTTGAGAATTACCCCGGCTTTGCCTCTGCCAGCGGAAGCGAGATAGCCGATAAAATGTTCGAGCAGGCGCTCGGTCAGGGCGCTGAAATTGAGCTTTCCGAGGTCACGGGCATTGAGCCCTGCGATGCGGGATATAAGGTCGTCACCACAGACGGTGAGTTCGAGGCAAAGAGCGTCATTATCGCCGCAGGCTCAAAGCACAGAATGCTCGGCATCGCTCGTGAGGAGGACTTCGTCGGAGAGGGCGTGTCCTATTGCGCGGTATGTGACGGCGCATTTTATAAGGGAAAGACGGTTGCTATAATCGGCGGCGGTAACACCGCGCTTCAGGAGGCAAATCTTCTTGCCGACGGCTGCACCAAGGTTTACGTAGTTCAAAACCTTGCCTTTATGACGGGCGAGAAGAGCCTTCTTGCAAGACTTGAGGAGCGAGATAACGTCGAGATTATATACTCGGCAGTGGTTGAGGAGCTTCTCGGCGATAAGACCTTTGCGGGTGTGAAAATCAAGAGCACCGAAACCGGCGAGACGAGAGTTCTCGACGTTGACGGCATCTTCGTCGCTATCGGTCAAGTGCCCGAAAACGAGCCATTTGCAAGCGTCGTCGGACTTAACAACTACGGCTACGTCGAGGCAGGTGAAGATTGTCTGCCGAAATCCGATTGCAAGGGAATCTTCGTTGCAGGCGACTGCCGTACAAAGTCGGTAAGACAGGTCACCACGGCAACAGCCGACGGCGCAGTTGCGGCTCTTGCTGCTTGCAGATATATAGACTCTCTTTAATTTCAGCAATATAATTTTGAATATGAAAAGGACAGAGAATTTTTCGTTCTCTGTCCTAAATTTCTTCTGTTTTTCACATAACCTCGTCCTCAAAGTATGCGTTTGAGTAGGCGCACTTGCCGCCCATATCGGTGACGGTGACGCGGAAATAGTAGAGGTTAGGTATTCCGTTCAAATCGAACTCGGCTCTAGTGACGGGTGTGCCGTCCTTGTTATACGCCATGTCGGCGTGGCGTGTGCCGGTGGTTACGCGGATACTAGCGGCGGGTGAGCTCTCAACCACAAGACGCCCGTCCTCGATATAGAGTGTCTTGATTTCGGGACCCTCTGTGGCGTAGAAATCACCGCGTATGAGCGCGTCGGTAACCGCCCTGTACTCAAGCTTGTCTGCAAGTATCACTGTTATACCGCCAAACATTCCGTCGGCGTGATGGCAGTCGTCGGCGGCTATGCAATAGATGCGCTTGCCGACGTTCAGCATATCGTCGTAAACTCTCTCGTTATGCTCGGCAAAGCCGTTTACAAGGTTCTGGTAGTTTACCATCTCCATCGCGTGCATACCGTGGTAGTTCGTGTAGTCGGTATAGTCCTCGGTTGACCAGGTCGGGTGGTTGTAGGTGACGAAAAAGCCGTTATCTCTGCCGAGCATCATCATCTCGGAGATACACTCGCCGGTGTATTCTCTGACAAAGTCGGGAAGGCTTTCGTCGTTCTTAACTTGGTCACGGTAATTTATGCCGTTTTTTATGAAGTAGTTCTCTCTGTGCCAGCAGACAGGCGTTACCTTGTCGGGCTCGAGCGCGATAAGGCACATATGACACGCCTTTTTGACGCCCGACGCGAGCGTTATCTGGAATTTCTTCTGGTTTATCTCCATCTCGTAGCCGTTGAGCGCGAGAAAGCTCCCGTCGGTGAGGTCGTTGTGCTGAAGAAATACGTCGTGGTCGGTAAAGGCAACTATCGAATAGCCCTGCGCTTTATAAAGCTCCTTCAGCTCCTCGGGTGAAAAATCA
Source organism: Clostridia bacterium (assembly GCA_017501175.1). The sequence continues at coordinate 3,576 of JAFVXK010000006.1, forward strand.
CCGTCGGAGCAGGTGGAATGTGAGTGCAGGTTTGCCTTGTAGGCGTGCTTTCCCTCGGGAAGAAGATATTTTCTCATTTTGATATTCCTTTGGTGGCGGATTAAGCCGCACTCGGCTTCGCGCCGGCTTTTTTCTCAATAACCTGCCATATTATTACTGCAGCTATTGCCGCAAGTCCGACAATATCGGTTATCCAGTTCGGGTCGATAAGGAGTATGCCGCCGGCAGCTGCAAGAATACGCTGGAAGACGTTCATATTCTTGAGAAGATAGCCCTCAAGAGCAGAGGACACACCAAAGATACCGACAAGCGAGGTCGATATTATCAGGACGACCTTGAGAATCTGCATTCCAACAGAGCCCTCGAGCCCCTCAAAGAGCATAACGGGGTTAAGCGCGAACACGTAGGGAACGATGAACGCCGCGATAGCGAGCTTTGTCGATTGGAGCGCCGTTTTCATCGGATTTGACTGCGCGATAGCCGCGCCCGCATACGATGCAAGGGCGACGGGAGGAGTAAGGTCTGCAACGATACCGAAGTAGAATACGAAGAAGTGCGCCGCAATAGCGGGAACACCCATTTCCATAAGTATCGGGGCGCAGATTGTAGCCATAATACAGTAGTTAGCGGTTGTGGGAACACCCATTCCGAGAATGATACAGCAAAACATAGTGAGGAAGAGGGCGACAATGACCTGATTTCCTGCGAGATTGATTATTCCGCCGAGGACTATGTTTGCAAGACCGGTGGCAGAAATTACGCCCGAAATTATACCCGCTATTCCGCAGGCGGCGGCAATAGCAATTGAGCCCTGAGCTCCTGCAGCAAGAGATTCAAGTATTTTTTTGGGAGTTATTCTGTTCTCTTTATTAAAGAGTCCGACGATTATAACCGCCGCGATAGCAAGCGCCGCCGAATACTGAATAGTAAAGAGGTTGAATGAAACGAGCGCTATAAGCAGACAAAGCGGGATAAGAAGATAAATCTTCTTAACAAGGGGACGCCAATCGGGAAGCTCTGACTTTGAAAGACCGCGGAGATTGTTCTTTTTCGCCTCGAGGTGAACCGTGACGAAAACGCCCACAAAGTAGAGAAGTGCGGGAAGAATGGAGGCAAGAACTATTCTGCCGTATCCTACGCCGACGTACTCTGCCATAAGGAACGCCGCCGCGCCGAGAATGGGGGGCATTATCTGTCCGCCCGTAGATGCGGAGGCCTCTGCCGCCGCGGCAAACTCGGGGCTGTATCCCGTCTTTTTCATCAGAGGAATGGTAACCGCACCGCTTCCAACCGTGTTGGCAACCGACGAGCCCGAAACCATACCCTCAAGAGCACTCGCGACGACTGCAACCTTTGCAGGACCGCCCGAGAACCGTCCGACTATGAGGTTTGCTGCCTTTATGAAGAAGTCTGAAATTCCCGTGCGCTCAAGGAACGCGCCGAAGATTATAAAGACAACTATAAATTTAGCACAAGCGCCTATCGGAATAGACATAATTCCGCCGCCGTCTCCAACAGAGAAGACGATGGTGTGAATGAGCTTCGTGAGCCTTCCCAAAAGCGACGGGTTCATAAGACCAAAGAAAAGCGCGTACAGGATAAGAACGCCTGCCACGATAAGAATCGGTAAGCCTACCGCGCGTCTGCAAAGCTCGGCAAGCACAAGAATCGCGAGAATTCCTATAATAAGCTCATAGACGGCTATATTAGAGCTCTGGTCTATGAGCTTCTGATAGAATACCGTCATATATAAGAAGCAACCGCTTCCGACAGCCATCAGCACAACGTCGTACCATGGGATATAGTTAGGTCTATGAATTCCCTTTTTTGCAGGGAAAACGAGAAAGCCTATAACGATTATGTACGCCATAAAGAGCGGCAAACGGAAATGCTCGCTCCAGGTTGAAAGAAGAGCGATATAAAGGCAAAGAATTGAGAATGAGGCAAGGACGGCAGTAACCACCCACTTCGGAGCGCCGTTCCAAACACGAACGTTGGACTCTCTGTCGTATTTTTTCATAACCTCGTCAACTCTTGACGCCATCTGCTCTTCGGTTAGTGTTTCTTCACTCGAATTAACGGCAGACTCTGCCGTTTCGTCCTGATTTCTTTTCAAAAGAATCTCTCCTTTCAGATAAATGTCCGCTGCCGACGAGTCGGCAGCGGAACTCACGTTTTTGATTACCTTTTAAAAGGATTACTGCGCGTTTACGGTCACGTTCTTTTCAGCAAAGTATTTTGCCGCACCCTTGTGGAAGGGAACTGCCATACCCGAGGTAGCGTTCTCGATTGAAAGCTCTGCACCCTTTGCGTGAACGCCCTTGATAGCCTCAATGTTATCAAAGATAGCCTTGGTGATGTTATATACGGTATCCTCGTCGAGATCTGCGGATACGATGAGGGTTGCCTTAACGGTGATGGTGGTAACGTCCTCGGTCTGACCGCTGTAGGTGCCGGCGGGAATCTTATACTCGGTGTAGTAGGGGCAGCTTGCCATAATGCTTGCCGCAATCTCACCGTCGATGGGAACGAGGTACGCCTGCTTTGCAGCCATAAGGTCCATTACAGCGGGAGTGGGAGCGCCTGCAACCACGAATGCCGCGTCAATAGTTCCGTTCTTGAGAGCCTCTGCACTGTCGTTGAAGCTCTGATATGTAGGAGTTATATCCTCGAGCGCGATGTCTGCTGCGGAGAGGACGTCGATAGCGTTAAAGTAAACGCCCGAGCCTGCAGCTCCGATGGAAACGGTCTTGCCTTTGAGGTCCTGTACCGTCTTGATGTCGGGGTTGGTGGTAATAAGCTGAACAGCCTCGGCGTAAAGGCCGCCGATAACGCGGAAGGAGCTTATCTTTCCGTTGCTCTCGAAGGTTTTAGCACCCTCCCAAGCATAAGCCATAACGTCAGACTGAACAGTACCGAGCTGATAGTCGCCCTGATGAATACCAAGGATATTAGCCTTTGAGCCGTCGGTAGAAACCGCATTGCAGGTCATACCGGTAGAGGCCTTGATTTGATTTCCGAGAACCGCTCCGAATGCGTAGTAAGTACCGCCTGTACCTCCCGTACCCATAGCGAGTCTTGTGCCTCCGCAGGAAGCAAGTGCCATAACGAGCACGAACAGGAGCGCGACAGCTGCAATAATTCTTTTCATAATAAACCTCCGAAAAATCGTATTTTTTAATAACTACTTGATATTATACAATATATTTTATGATTTTGCAAGTCTTTTTTGGAAAATGGGGTAAAAAATTCAAAATTCTTATATCAAAAGGCGCAAAATGACTGTTTTGCATGTATTAGAGTTCATAGCGGAAAACAAAGCTTAACCGATGCCTGCCTTGATTTTTTACCTCGCGTATTGACAAAGAGCGAGAGTAGTGATAAAATATTATTACAAGGAAAAGAAGGACGGATAGCGGAATGGAAGGCTACAAGCGTTTGTTGACGCGTGTTAATGAAAGACCCGTGGCTGTGCAGCTGCTTAAGTTTATTGATACGTTTGCGGTGTGCTTTACCGTGTGCGCCTATGCCGCATCTATCGTTGCGGTGGGCACGGCGGACCTTTATATTGCTGTCAGGCTTATTCTGATTTCGGGTATTCCATTCGTTTTGGTGAGCCTTGTGAGAGGGCTCATAGACGCACCGCGTCCCTACGAGGTATATACTGATATATATACCGCCCCGCCGAAAAAAAGAGAGGGTAATTCCTTTCCCTCGCGCCACGCCTTTTCGGTTTTTGCGATAGGGACGGAGCTCCTCTTCGTCTATCCCGCGGTGGCGGCGGTGATACTTATTCTCGGAGCGTCCCTCGCGGTGTCGAGAGTTCTTCGGGGAGTGCACTTTTTGCGCGACGTTCTTTTCGGAGCTCTTCTCGGAGCTTTCAGCTCGGCTCTTGGAATGATTATACTGTATTTATGATTTTTACAGCCGCGCTGTGCGGCGGAACGGAGAATAAATTATGAAGGTAACTTGGCTTACACAGGCAGGACTGCTTTTCGACACGGGAAAGCTTAAAATTATGGTTGACCCCTATCTTTCGGACTCGGTTGGCAATAGCTGCCCCGAAAAGAAGAGAAGAATACCCGTCGACGAGAAATATTTTGACGCCGTCCCCGACGTTATACTCATAACTCACGACCACCTCGACCACCTCGACCCCGAAACGCTGGGGGAGCTTATTGCAAGGGCGAAAAAGCCGATAACCTTCCTCGCGTCAGAGAAGGCCTACGGCAAGCTTCTTGCGCTTGGCGGCGGACACAACTACGTTCTTCTCGCGCCCCACTCGGTATGGAGTCAGGGCGGTGTGACCTTCTACTCGGTCAAGGCGGAGCACAGCGACAGAACGGCGGCAGGCTTTATTATCGACGACGCGAAGAAGACCTACTACGTCAGCGGCGACACGCTCTATAATTACGACGTTATCGACGACGTGCTCGACCTCGTTGAAAACGGCGTTGACTACGCCTTCCTTCCAATCAACGGCGTCGGCAACAATATGAATGCGAAGGACGCTGCTGATTTTGCCTACGAGATAGGGGCAAGATGCGCCGTTCCCGTTCACTACGGGCTATTCGATTCTATTGACCCCTCGGAGTTCGATTTCGAGGACGCTCTGATACTTATGCCCTACGAGGAGCGTAAGCTGTAATATTTTTCGAAAAAACGGCACGGACTGTTGACAAATTTCGCAGTCCGTGCTATAATGTTTTCGCAAAGCGATAGCGAGTATTCGCTCAAGCAGGGAAAGCGTGGTGAAAATCCACCGCAACAGCCATTGCCGTAATGGAATCAGCCGTGTCCTAAGTCGGAAGGCCTGCCGCTTTGTTTTGGAACGTCATTTTGCGTAAGAACGAAAAGACAAAAGCCTTGTCTTTCCTATCGCCGTTTCCTCCCTCTCGACGTATGTAGATACGCCTTCGGGTCGGAAAGCGACGATTCTTCCTGCAAACTGACTGTCCCGAAAGTTTTGGAACGTCATTTTGCGTAAGAACGAAAAGACAAAAGCTTTGTCTTTCCTATCGCCGTTTCCTCCCTCTCGACGTATGTAGATACGCCTTCGGGTCGGAAAACGACGATTCTTCCTGCGAACTGACTGTCCCAAAACATTTGGAAGCATTCCTTGGGCAAACGGAGGAAAAAGCTTAGCGGACGGTATATTCACGCCCGTTTTGCGTCCCCGCGCCGAGTGGTGCAGGGGCTTTCTTTTTTTACTCGGAATGTCTCCCTGAAATCAAAAAAGAAAAGGAGACAAAAAAATGAAAAGGATTTTATCACTTATTCTCGTAGCAGTTATGCTGCTCTCGCTCGTAGCCTGCGGCGGAACGCTTGCAGAGCAGGGCGACGTCAGCGTCGTTATCGAGAACCGCGACGGTACTTATACTGTCTACAAGGCATACCTTGAGGATGTAGAAAACAAGGGAGAGGGCGTTTACGGCGTCATTCAGTACCTGATGGAGAGGGAGAATAATCCCCTCACCGCAGACATCGTTGACTCTACCTACGGCGCGTACGTCAACGCGATAGGCTCGCTCACCCCCGACGTAACAAAGAACGAATACGTTTGCCTCTATACCTCGCTTGAGCGCGATTTCGATACCAGCGATTACGTTAAAGAGCTTGAATACGAGGGTATTACGCTTAAGACCTCGGGATTTGGCTTCACTTCTATGTCGGCTGAAAAGGGAACTGTGATTCTCTGCAGGATAGAGAGCTATTGATATGAAATCAGCACCTAAAAGGAGAGCAATCTCGGGTGCTAAGGCTATCGCGCTCGTCGGTATTACGGCTGCTACCGTCGAGTGCGCAAAGCTTGCGCTCTCGGCTATCCCAAACGTAGAGGTCGTCACTCTCCTTCTTGCCCTTTACGGCTACGTTTTTGGCTGGTACGGAGTGCTTTCGGCTGTCGTTTTCGTCAGTATAGAGCCTATAATCTACGGCTTTGGCACTTGGGTTGTTTCCTATTATATTTATTGGCCGCTTGTGGCATTCACTTTTATGCTTCTCGGTAAAATAAGGCTGAAAAACCGCTGGCTTCTGACTGCCGCGGCACTCGTCTTGACATTCTTCTTCGGGGTTCTCTCCTCGCTTATAGACGTTGGGCTTCTTTCAGGAAATTTCGACAATTTTATATATCGCTTCGGCGTGTACTATGCGCGCGGAATAGCCTTTTACGCGATACAGCTCGCCTGCAACGCGGTGCTTTTCCCGCTTGCGTTTAATTTCCTCGCCGATAAGCTCTCGCGGCTTCGGGTGCAGTTTTTCAGGTAATTATATCTAAAGTGAATAACGCCTCTCTTTTCCGTCAACGCTTGATTTTGGGAAAGAGAGGTTTTTATATGAAAAAAATTCTGACTATGGCGCTTTCGCTTCTCACGGCGGCACTTCTTATGGGAGCTATGCCTACCGAGGCGGACGCTGAGATTTACTCGGACACACTGCGGCTACATATCCTTGCCGCCTCGGATACCGAGGAGGACCAAGCCTTGAAGCTTTTGGTACGCGACGCAATTCTCGCCGAATACTCGGCACAGCTTTCGGGACAGGACGGGCTTGACGCGGCACTTGCCGAGGCAGAGGCGCTTCTTTGCGACATTAAGGCGACGGCAGAGCGCTGCATTAAGGAAAACGGCTACGATTACTCCGTCGAGGTGTCGCTCGGCGAGGAATGGTACGACACGCGCGAGTACGAGGATTTTTCGCTTCCGCGCGGAGTGTATAGCTCGCTTATAGTCAAAATAGGCGAGGGCAAGGGTCGAAATTGGTGGTGCGTGATGTATCCGCCGATGTGTCTTGATATGGCGCTCGACGCGCCGAGCGACGACTGGGTGTCGGACTATACCGAGAGCGAGCTTTCCTTGATTTCGGGCGGAAAATACAGGGTGAAATTCAAGCTTCTTGAGCTTATTTCGGATTTTATTGACTAAACGGTTGATTTTCTCTCCCGTTTGTGATAAAATATCTTAGGTTAACAAGAGTAATCAGAACTCGCTCTAAAGCCTGAATTTTCAGCGCTTTCGGCACTTATCACTCTTGCCAAGTGCGCACTTGGCGGCGAGCGCAAAGCACCAAAATCATCTAAAAATTAATGCTTGAGAGTTCGTCTCGAATTTTCGAGATAGCGAATTTTGTGGAAGACGAGGTTAAAATTCAAAATAATATGCGGATATTATAAGGATTTTTACCGAAGTATTACACGAAATTCGCATCTCTAAAACGGGTTCGGATTGCTCTTGTTAACCTAAAAACGAAAGGAGCGCACGATGGCAGAGAAGAGCGCAACCAAAATAATAGCCGATAACAGAAAGGCGCGCCACGACTATTTCGTCGAGGAAACCTACGAGGCGGGCATTGAGCTTTTCGGCACAGAGGTCAAGTCGCTCCGCGCGGGCGGCGTCAATCTGAAGGACTCCTACTGCGAGATAGACGGGGGCGAGATGTTTGCCCTCGGCGTACATATAAGTCCCTACGAGCAGGGCAACATCTTTAATCGCGAGCCGCTCCGCCCGAAGAAGCTCCTTATGCATAAGCGCGAGATAATGAAGCTGACGGGACTCGTTTCGCGCGAGGGATACACCCTCGTACCGCTTTCGCTTTATTTCAAGGGCTCGTACGTCAAATGTGCCGTAGGACTTTGCAAGGGTAAGAAGCTCTACGACAAGCGCGACGTCGCCGCAAAGCGCGACGCTGACAGAGTTATTGAGCGCAGTATGAAGGACAGATTTTAAAACATAAAAAAATATTGAAAAATTTTTCAAAAAAGGTTTGACAAACGACGTAAAGAGTGCTATAATCATTTGCGTTAATAAAGAACTTACCGGTCGGGCAGGCTCTCGACCGGAATTTTTTTGGGACTTTCGTCATAAGATGCCAAAGATGGCGTCAAGGAGGCTTCTATGGAAATTTTACTATCACTTTCGGTGTGTCTGCTCGCGGGACTTCTTTTGTCCCGACTTGCAAAGCTTTTGTCGCTGCCGGCGGTAACGGCGTATCTCGTCGCGGGAATTCTCGTCGGCCCGTTCGTGCTCGGACGTCTTGGCATCGAGGGTCTTGGCTTTATCTCACTTGAGTCCGTCGAGGATTTTTCGCTTCTCTCCGACCTCGCGCTCGGCTTTATCGCCTTTGCCATCGGTAACGAGTTCCGCGTGTCACAGCTTAAGGAGATAGGAAAGCAGGCTACCGTTATAGGCATTCTTCAGGCGGTTATCACAACGCTTCTCGTTGACGCCGTGCTTATCGGGCTTCACTTCGCAATGCCCAAGGTGCTTTCGCTCTCGGTTGCGATAACGCTCGGCGCTATTGCCGCAGCTACCGCGCCTGCTGCAACCCTTATGGTTGTCAAGCAGTATAAGGCAAAGGGGCCTGTCACATCAACGCTTCTTCCCGTCGTCGCGCTTGACGACGCGGTGGGACTCGTTATCTTCGCTATATCCTTTGGAATTGCAAGAAGCATCGAGGCTGGAAGCGTAAATATCCTCTCGGTTGTGCTTGAGCCGCTGCTTGAGGTTGTCGGCTCGCTACTGCTCGGTGCGGTTATGGGCTTTCTCTTCAACCTCACCGAGCGCGTTTTCCATTCGCGCTCAAAGCGTATGGCGGTTTCGGTCACCTTCGTGCTTCTCACCGTTGCGCTTGCCAAAATCGAGATTCCGATTGCAGAGGGCGTAACGCTCGTATTCTCCTCGCTTCTCACCTGTATGATGCTCGGCACGGTGTTCTGCAACGTCTGCGACTTCTCCGAGGAGCTTATGGAGCGTGTCGATAGATGGAGCGCCCCGCTTCTTGTGCTTTTCTTCGTGCTCAGCGGTGCGGAGCTTAATCTTGAAGTGCTCTCAAACGGTATAATAGTGCTCGTCGGAGTGATTTACATAATCTCGCGCTCTGCGGGAAAGCTTCTCGGCGCATTCACAAGCGCAAAGATGTCAAGGTGTGAGCCGAACATCGTAAAGTATCTCGGTATCACGCTTCTGCCGCAGGCGGGCGTTGCGCTCGGTATGGCTAACACGGCAAACGACTATCTTCTTGGCGGTGAGCTTGTACTTAACATTACGCTCTTCGCGGTGCTCGTCTACGAGATAGTTGGTCCGTTTATGACGAAGAAGGCGCTCGAGGCGGCGGGCGAAATCGACCCCGAGGGCAAGGTCAGCGCAAGAGCTGTGAAAACCAAAGAGAAATAAGACCTATCTTAAACAACTAAAAAAGGCGACCTTATGGGGTCGCCTTTTCTGTATTCCGGAATTATTCCTTGGTCGGTACGATTAGTCCGTAGCTGCCCGCTTTTCTCTTGTAAACCACGCACACCTCGCCCGACTTGTCATCGGTAAATGCATAGAAGCTGTGCCCTATGAGGTTCATCTGGAGAATTGCTTCCTCGGGACTCATTGGCTTTAAGGGGAAGGTCTTTACTCTTATCTCAAACTCGCCCTCCTCGACGTACTCATCATCGTCCTCATCGCCTATGACGAATGCACCGCGCTTTAGGTTCTTTTCTATCCGCGTTTTGTTTTTGCGTATCTGTCTTTCAAGACCTTCGACAGCGCGGTCAAGGGCGGTCATAAAGGTCTCACCCTCGTCCTCACATCTGAAAACCGTGCCGTTATAATTTATGGTAATCTCGATGATTTTCGTCCCCTTGCGCGTTTTACAGGTGACAAGCGCCGCGGTGTCGTCGCCAAAGAACTTGTCGAATTTTGCAAGCTTCTTTTCCACGAGCGCTTTTAGGCTTTCACGAACTGTCATCTGTTTTCCGTAAATCGAAATCTTCATACCGATTACCTTGCTCCACTGTCGGAGCACCCTTTCATTGATGTTGCGGAGTTCCGTACGGTGTAATTAAGATTACCCTGCGGATACCTATCCGCATCTATATTATAGCACGTTTTTTGTGAAAAATAAATAGTTTTTCAAAAAAATTCACACATTTTTTAAGAATTATGCACAAGAAACAAAATCCCACCGTTTAGTTACCTCATTTTGCACAAAAGTTTTCGGAATACTTACAGCGTCTTGACGCATATTATGTGACACCCGTGTTAAATTCTAGCGACAAAAAGAAGAAAAGCAACCGCATTTTTGCGGTTGCTTTTCTATGTAAGCTTTAGTTTACATTATGCGAGCTTCGGGTGCTTGTAAAGAAGAGTGGTGACAAGGTCCCAAACCCAAGTAATAGTACATCCGCCGATAACCCAGATGATGCCGACGATGATAAGAACTGCATCGTTGTTAGCAACGCCCTTGATTATTCTGTAAATAGCCCAAACGATGTCAAGCACGGGGATACAGAGGATAATTTTTGCTATCCAAGGAAGATTGTCAAAGGATTTGATTAAGTCTTTCATTTCGTTTCTCCTAAAGTTTTTTTGGCATAACACCATTATCAGTATATCATATTCAGATTGATAAATCAAGTGACAAAGCGAAAAAAGTTAATACTTTTTAATAATTTTCGCGACTGGCGGACTTTCGAAAAGCGGGGGATAAAGGTCACTTAAAGAGCAAAAGAAGCGCCGCCTCGGCGTTTTTTCTCGCCTCGCGCTTGCTTTTTCCGATGCCGAGGGCGCGCTTGCCGAGAAGTCGGCACTCGCATCTGTACTCCCTCTCGGACGCCGTCGAGCGCTCTGTTTCACCGAGGTCGGTGTATTCGGGGGGAGAGGTATGCGCCTCGGCGGCGATATGCCTTAGGCTTTCGGTATATTCGGGCGCGTCGGCTCTTTTTTTCCGCTCGTCTTTTAGCTTTGCAAGGGCTGCTGCCGCCGCTGCGGTATCTGCCGCCTTTGTGTTTTTGCCCTCGCCCGTGCCGTAAAGCTCACAGCCTATGTAACAGCCTCTTGTGAAGATTTTTTGGTGGTCGGGGCCGCTCTCCGAGAGCGTCTTATATACGGGCGCGGGAAGCCTTACCGTCTTTTTCGCGCACCATTCCTGAAGCTCGTTTTTCGCGCTCTGGGGGACGGCACGTCTTGCGTCGGTAAAGTCGTACACCGAGGTGTCGAGCATTTTCTCAACCGAGGCGATGACAGGCTCGATGGACATTCCCGAATCGACGAAGACTGCGCCGATAATGCTCTCAAAGAGGTCCTCCATAACCGACGGCTGCGACCTTATGCCGAGCCTTTCGTCGCCCTCGCCCATAATGAGATATTTTTCAAGACCGAGCCTACCTGTGCTGACTGCGAGATTATGCTTATTGCTCAGCGCCGCCTTGATATTCGAAAAATCGCCCTCCTCAAGCGTGGTGCGAAGTCCGCCCGCGTCACGCGTTGAGCGCTCCTTCATAAGCAGGGTGATTATTGCCGTTGACAGCGCGCTGTCGCCTATAAATTCGAGCACCTCGTTTGACTGCAGAGAAAGACGCCCCTGCTCGTTGCAAAAGCTGCTTCTTGTAAACGCCTGCCTGAGAAGCGACCTGTCGCGGAAGCGGTAGCCGATTATCTCTTCGATTTTCTCGATGCTTTCGTCAAATTTCACGGTGGCTCTCCCTTCATTTTGTTACTAACATTTTAGCACAAGCACCCACCCGTGTCAAGTAAAATAAAAAAAGTTTGGGTAAGTTTGCCTTAAATCTTGAAAAATTATATAAAGTGTGCTAAAATAAATATTTAGAATAACTTTAAAGGACAGACAAATGAGCACAACCGCAATCAAGGATTTCACAAAGGGCAGTATCACAAAGCAGCTTATAGTATTTTCGCTTCCGCTTTTCCTATCCAATCTGTTACAAGTAGTTTACAATATGGTCGATATGATAATAGTGGGCGCGGAGCTTGGCAACCCCGGAATTTCGGCGGTGTCGGTAGGCGGCGACGTCGTAACGCTCTTGACCTTTGTGGCTATTGGCTTTTCAAACGCAGGACAGGTCCTGATAGCGAGGTATATAGGCGAGAAAAGACGCGACAAGATAGGCAAATTCGTCGGCACGATGTCAGCCTTTCTTCTTATAAGCTCGGCGGTTATAAGCGCTCTGTCCCTCGTTTTCCGCGACGGAATACTCCTGCTTATGAATACTCCCGACGAGGCGTACAGCGGAGCTCTTGAATATTCAACCGTGTGTATGATTGGTCTTGTATTCATTTACGGCTACAACACCGTCAGCGCGGTTTTGCGCGGAATGGGCGACTCAAAGCACCCCTTCGTATTCATAGCCATTGCGGCGTCGGTGAACGTCGTGCTCGACCTTATATTCGTTTTCGGCTTACACTGGGGCGCTTTCGGTGCGGGCCTTGCAACCGTAATCAGTCAGGCGACAAGCTTCGTTATCTCGCTTGTATTCCTTGCTAAAAACCGCGAGCGCTTCTCGCTCAATATCGGGGCGCGCGACCTTATCTCCTTTGACGGTGAAATGCTGAAAGACCTCGTCAAGCTCGGCACGCCTATGGCAATAAAGATGGCGGCAATACAGGTGTCGCGCCTCTTTGTAAATTCTTGGGTAAACTCTTACAGCCTTGCAATATCCGCCTTTTCGGGAATTGCCAACAAGATAAACAGCTTCGCAAACCTTATTTCCGCGGCAATGAACACCGCAGGCTCTACGATAGTCGGACAGAATATCGCGGCAGGGAAGACCGACAGAGTAAAGCGCACCCTCGGCGTGCTCTCGGTTATAATGCTCTCGCTTGCAACGGCAGCCTCGGTTCTCGTGTGTATAAGCCCCTATCCGCTCTTCTCGCTCTTCACTGACGAGCCCGACACCCTTGCGATAGTTGACGGATATCTGCCGATAGTCGTGCTCCTCTTCTTCGGAAGTGCGCTTCGCGCGATAATGAACGCCCTTCTTAACGGAAGCGGAAACTACAAGGTCAACTTTGCGACGGCAATTTTCGACGGCATAATTATGCGAATAGGGCTTTCACTGCTGTTTGGCTTGGCGCTTGATATGAGGCACTACGGCTTCTGGCTTGGCGACGCGCTCGCAGGCTTTACGCCCTTCGTTATCGGTATTTTCTTCTACTTCTTCGGCGATTGGCGAAAGAAGGATAAAAGCCATAAGCTTAGAACGGTTGACAAACGCTCCTAAAGGTGTTATTATATATTTAAAAGTATTTTGGGAAGGAAGCTACTATGAAATCCGAAAGACCGGGCATTTTGTACCTGCTTGAGAATTTTATCGATATAGTTTTAAACTTCGCTATTATGATAGCGTCCTATATGCTCACCGTCGTAGTTATGAACAATGCGGCACTCAACATCTTCGAGTACACCGTCATTTTGCCTATGTTCGTGTCGGTTTTGCTTCTTTCGTTTATTTATCAGGCGTTCAATATCTACCGCCCCGTACCCCACGTGAGAGTATCGCACTTCATTCACCATATAATCAGAGCCAATTGCGTATTTTTCTCGCTTGCGGTCATATTCAATTCGGTTTTGCTTGAGGGTGAGGAGAGAAAATTCGTATTCGTATGGATTGCTATTTTCACGGTAATCAGCACGGCGTTTCTGCTCCTTAAAAAGCGCATAATAGTCAACATTATCCTCGCGTGGAGAAAAAATCAGTTCAAGCTTCAGAAGGTCATAATCGTCGGCGACAACGTCACGACGGCAAAGGAGTATATAAATCAAATATCCGAAACTCCCGACAACGGAATTGAGGTAATAGGCGCTGTCGGAAGAAAAATGGGCGCCGATGTCGGCTGCGAAAGGCTCGGAGATTTCGAGGACCTCGAGTCAGTGCTTGACGAGCACCGTCCCGACTTCGTCGTATTTGCGATAGATTCCTATGATAAAAAAAGCCTCATAAAGCTCGTCAATATGTGTGACGACAGATGCATCAAGGTTTACTTCCTGCCCGTCATTTACGGCTTCCTAAAAACCGCACGTCAGATAGAGCGCGTCGGCTATATGCCCATAATTAATATCCACAGCACCCCGCTTGATAACCCTGCAAACGCCTTCGTGAAGAGAGCGATTGATATCGCGGGCTCGACGGCGCTCATTCTGGTAACGCTCCCCATTATGATATTTGCCGCCGTCGGAGTGTTTATCTCGTCGCCGGGTCCCGTCCTCTTCAAGCAGAGAAGGGTCGGCAAGATGGGCAAAATATTCACTATGTATAAGTTCCGCTCAATGCGTCTTAACAAAGAGTCAACGAAGGCGTGGTCGCACAAGGGCGACCCGAGAAAAACCAAGTTCGGCGCGTTTATCAGAAGCACGGCAATAGACGAGCTTCCGCAGCTCTTCAACGTTCTTTTCGGCGATATGTCGCTCGTAGGACCAAGACCCGAGATACCTCACTTCGTTGAGGAGTTCAAGCAGACGATACCGCTTTATATGGTAAAGCACTACGTAAAGCCGGGTATGACGGGACTTGCGCAGGTCAAGGGACTTCGCGGTGACACCTCGGTGGAGAAGCGCATACGCGAGGACATAGAGTATATAGAGAACTGGACGCTTGGTATGGACCTTGCGATACTCTTCGCAACACCCTTCAAGGCGTTCAACAAAAATGAGATGTACACCGTTCCGACAGAGGAAAGCACCGACGAGGCGGACGCGAAGGACGGCGCAGCGGATAATAACGACGAGGAAAAGAGCGAGACAGAGAATAATGAGTAAGATACTTTACGCAGCCTCGAATATGACGCACATAAACAACTTCCATCTCGGCTATATAGCGGCGCTGCGCGAAAACGGACACACGGTGTCGGTTATGGCTCGCGGCGAGGGCGCGGATTACGATATCCCCTTTGAGAAAAAGCTCTTTTCGGCAAAGAACACCGCCTGCCGCAGAAGGATTAGAGAAATAATAAAAAAAGAGCGCTTTGACGCCGTTATTCTTAATACAACTCTTGCGGCATTTCATATAAGACTTGCCCTGCCGCGCTCTGCGCGTCCGAGGGTTATAAACATAGTCCACGGATATCTGTTTTCGAAAAACACGGGTTTTATCAAAAAAACACTTCTTTCGCTTTGCGAGAGGCTAGTCGCAAAAAGAACCGACGCTATAATAGTAATGAATTCAGAGGACCGCGGAATAGCCGAGAAAATGAGGCTTTGCCGTGGGAAAATATCTTCGGTTGACGGCGTCGGCGTTGCGGTCAGGGATATAATAACTCCGCCGAGCGAGATAAAAAAGGCGTACGGAGAGGGAAAATACTCGCTTCTTTTCGTCGGTGAGCTCTCGGCAAGGAAAAATCAGGAGCTCCTTATTCGCGCCTTACCGAAAATCAGAGAGAAAATTCCAAACGCAGTGCTTTGGCTCGTAGGTGACGGTGCTCTTCGAGAGGAGCTTGAAAAGCTCGCAGAGAAGCTTGGCTGTGCCGATTTTGTGACCTTTTTCGGCAAGCGGGTCGATGCCTGCGATTTTATGCGTGCCTGCGACCTCTACGTCAGCGCCGCAAAAATAGAAGGGCTGCCCTTTAACGTAGTCGAGGCGCTTGGCTGCGGCTGCTATACCGTTATCTCGGATATTAAGGGTCACTGTGACGTTGTAAATTCAACACGGGTGGGCACATTATACCCCGAGGGAGATGCCTCGGCGTTTACAGAGGCGGTTTGTACGGCTCAAAAAGCGGGGCTTTCGGGCTCTTCTGCATCGCAGGAAAGATACGCATTTTTCGAGAAAAAGAGGGTTTTCCCTCTCGTTTTGGAAACAATAGAAGCCGAGCTTAAATAATTTTTAAGAGAGGGGAGAAGATATGCATAGACAAAACGCCGTAGAAATTCGCGAGCTGTTAAACGGCTTCTTTATGGGTAAGCTCTATCCTCTCGTGTTTGCCGCGGTAGTAACGCTTGGGCATATCACAGGACTTGAATTTTACTTCAATTTCGTAAGCCTCGCTCTCGCGGTGACAGCACTGCTTGTGTGTCGCTCGGTAAGACCAATGCTCATAACGATACCTGTCTTTGTTTGTCAGGTGTCGAGAGGACATTCTCCCGCAAACCCCGACTACTCCGATTATTACTTTACAGAATGGCGGCTTCCCGTGCTATTTATTCTCGGTGCGATAGCGGTTTTTGCGATAGTTTTCTTTATCCTGCGCAACCGCCTTTATAAAAGGATAAGCATTAGCAAAACTGCGCTTCTTTTGCCGTCGCTTCTTCTCTCGGCTGCATTTTTGACAAACGGTCTTGGCTCGGAGAGCTGGCGGCCCGAGGCTCTTGCCTTCGGCGCAGGTCAGCTTTTGATATACCTTTTAGTCTTTTATCTTTTTTACCTAGGTCTTGCGGAGGAAAAAAACGCAGAGGAGCTCATTGACTACTTCACGTATATAACGCTCGTTATCGCCTATATGATACTCGTGCAGATGGGACATATGTTCCTGTTTGGCGGTGTCATTTCGGAGGAGGGCTCTATAATCAAGGATAATATCCATCTCGGTTGGGCTATCAGCAATCCCCTCGGCTCGATTCTCGTTGGACTTATCCCAATGCTCTTTTACGGAGCAATGAAGGCTCGTCAGGGCTGGCTTTATCTTCTGACAGCGCTCCTCGTTTACGTGGGAGCTGTCGTTACCTGCTCGAGAAACGCGCTTCTTTTCGGAACGCTGATGATGCTTGTCTGTATCGTCGTTGCCTGCTTGAAATCGGGAAAAAGACGCCCGATGTTTATAGCAACGCTCGCGCTTGGCGCAGTAGCGGTAGCAGTGCTTGCGGTGATACTGAGAGAGAAGCTCGCCTTGCTTCTTAATAGCTTCGTAAAGTACGGCGCGAGCGATAACGGACGCTTTGCCCTTTGGGGATACGCTTGGGATTTGTTCACGGAGAATAAGCTTTTCGGCGCGGGATTTTTCTCGCTCGACGACGTCTATGACGGAGTTTACGTATCAATAGCCATAATGCCGTCGATGGCGCATAACACGGTATTCGAGCTTCTCGGCTCTACGGGACTTTTTGGACTTTCAGCCTATGCCGTGTACGTTTGGGATACGGCGAGCCTTTGCTTTAAAAAGCCCTCGCTCATTAAAACGATGCTCGGACTTTCAACCTTTGCGATAGTGCTTGGAAGCCTTCTTGACGTTTTCGTCTTCTGCTTTTATCCAATGCTTTATCCTCTCGCGGCACTTGCCATTGTTTGTCACCTTGAGGATATGCGAAAGGTGCAGTCGAAAGCGTCCTAATACCGAGGAAAACAAAAAAGCCATAAAATCTTTAAAAAAGCTCTTGACAATTGAAAACAGTTGTGGTATAATAGCAAAGCGAGATTTGAAAGTCTTGTTTGGCGGATTAGCTCAGCTGGCTAGAGCGCCCGGTTCATACCCGGTAGGTCGTTGGTTCAAATCCGACATCCGCTACCAGAATGTCGAAGCCTACTTCGGCTTCGACATTCTTTATTAAGGCCCGTTGGTCAAGAGGTTAAGACACGGCCCTTTCACGGCTGTAACATGGGTTCGATTCCCGTACGGGTCACCAATAAAAAAATGCAGACACTCCACAAGGGGTGTCTGCGTTTTTTGTTGTGCTCCGCACAACCTCGAACCCAGCGCACATACAGCTACGGCTTGATTTTGCAGTTTCTGCATTTTTAGGCGTTTGTTTTCTTTTTTTATGGTAACCGTGCGCTTGGGTTCGCATACCGCCGCAGGCGGTATCCTGCGTCGCGCGGCGCTATTCGTTATCATAGATATTCAGGGAACGCTTCCTGCAAATTCTCCCCGCGCAGCAGATTCCCGTACTTGTTTGCCGCTCGGGGTGTAGTCCCCGGTAATTGTTCCGCTTCATTCTTCTTGAAACTCGCATCTCCTCGCACGGCAATATACCGCTTACGCGGTATGCACCAAAATAGACGGTAGATTATGGAAAAAGCACTCCGCGAGGAGTGCTTTTTTGTGATTGTTTTACTTTATTGAAAATGTCTTGGTTATTTTTTGTCAGTAAAGGAAATAAGTTCGGATACTTCGATTTCGACATCAGTAGTGGTATCGTTCAATTTGTAAGCAACTTCTACGCTTAAAGAAGCTCCCTTCTTAATTTCTTTGGTTTGATTCTCTGCCGAGTAATTTGCAGATTCGTCAACAAAATAGCTTTCGTTCAAGCCAACGCCGTCTTGAAAAACGTCACAGCTCAGCGACCAAGCAAAGCAAGCGGGCTCATCGTCGTTATTGGTAAATTCGTATTTAACAATAACAATAGGTTCGCCTTCATAGTCGGTTGCAAGGCGGCAGCTTTCAATGATTACTTCATAATCTCCCAAAGTGGAATTGGAAGAACCGTTCTGCGAGGCGCTTCCGCTGCCTTGGTCTTGAGTGCTACCTGTGTCTATGCAGGAGCAAAGAGTTAATAGAACTAATGCGAATAGGGTTATAAATATTATTGCCTTTTTCATAGTGTTTTCTCCTATCATTTTTATTTGGCTATTCAATTATAACGCAAATGCGTTCTAATGTCAATAGGTTTGCGTTTTATTTTTTGCGCAAATGCGTAGTATAATAAAAAAAACGAATATTTGGAGAAAAATATGGATATAAACAAGAAAATTGAACAACTCCGTTTTCAGCGAGGCTGGTCGATGTATGAATTGGCACAGGAAGCGGGAATTACGCAATCAACTTTGACGTCAATGATTAAAAGGGGCAATCCGCCAAAAATAGATACATTAGAATGCATTTGCGAAGCGTTTGGAATAACGCTTGCTCAATTTTTTATGGAAGATGAACAATTAGAGGCTTTGAACAAGAGGGAAAAAGAAATTATCTCTTTGTTTAGAAAATTCTCGGACGTTAAGCAGCAAGCCTTAATTGATTTGCTGAAAAAGTAAAGTGTTGATAAAAGCAAGGGCTGACGCGCTCTGATAAAAGCATATAATTTATAGGATAGTAAAGCTCTGAAAATAAAAAGCACTCCTCGCGGAGTGCTTTTTATTTTCGGCTTCGTGGTGCTTTTTGTCTTTTCGATATTATCTTTTGACTATCCCTTATCCTTATCACCCTTCAGGCGCTCCTTGAGCCTTAGGACGCGCTCGTGGACGTCCTTAGCCGAGAAGAAAATGATGAAGAAGAGGGCGTATATGGCGGTGATGCCGAGCATAATTTCGCTCACTATGGCAAAGTGTGAGAAGAAGTGGTCGCAAAGACCGCAAAACGAGAGAAGAACGACGAAAATGCCGTGCATTCTGTCGTGGGTATCCTTTCCGGTGATTATAGTGAATACTCCAACAAGTCCTATAACTATTTCGCAAATCAGCATAAGAATTTTCATATTGAATTTCTCCGTTCAGCCGCATGGCTTTTTAAAATTGTCAAACGGCGAGGGATGTCAGTATGCCTCGCGCCAGAAGTCTTCAAGCGCTACCTTCAGCTCCTTTGGGTCGGATATGAATTTAATTCCGCGCCAGAGCTTTGGAAGGCTTTTTTTGTATATTGGGTCGTCAAATCGGTCATCTATCAGCACTATAACGCCGCGGTCCTCCTCGCGTCTGATAACTCTGCCCGCTGCCTGAAGAACGCGGTTCATACCGGGATATACGTAGGCGAACTCGCGTCCCTTTTCGTATCTATCGTCAAAGTAGGCGGCGATTGCCTCGCGCTCGTAGGAGAGCTGCGGCATACCTATTCCAACGACGACAGCGCCGATAAGTGAGTCGCCGACAAGGTCAACGCCCTCGGCAAATATTCCGCCCATAACGCAGAAGGCGACGAGATACGAGCCGTTTTTCTCGCTGAATGCCGAGAGGAAGCTTGTCTTTTCCGTCTGCGACATGTTTTTCTCTTGGACGAGGGTTTTGATGTGCGGATATTTTGATTTAAATATGCCCGAAAGTGCCTCGGAATAGGCAAACGAGGGCGAGAAAACGATGTAGTTTCCGCGCTTTGCCGAGAGCGTTGCCGCAATAGCTCGGCATACCGAAAGAAGAGTGTCCTCTCGCTCGGAGTATCTCGTGCTTATTCTGTCCATCACGCAGACTGCAAGCTGCTCGGGCGCAAAGGGCGAGTCCGCTTCCATAATCTCCGAGCCCCTGTCCCCGCCGAGAACCGCACGGTAATAGTCGAGCGGCGAGAGCGTTGCGGAAAAGAATACGGCAGAGCGTCCCTTTGATATGGCGTCGGAAATCCGCCTGCCCGTGTCTATGCAATAAAGCTTGAAGCGAAGCTCGGCGTGCTCGTAGAAGATAAAGAGCTGATAATCGGAGTCAAACGCAACCATAGCGTCATATACTCGCTTTACCCTGTAATAGTAGTCGCGCAGAAGCCTAAGGCGAGGCTTTTTTTCCTCGTCGCGTGCGCGGAGTGTGTCGGTAATTTCTTCCTCACAGACCGAAAGAAGCCTTTCGAAGATGCCGAAAAGCGCACTCGGAAGCTCTGAAAGATGCACAGCGCCGACCTCGCCCTCGCCCGTCAGGCGTATCTCGTCCTTGACGAGTGGGTAAAGTGCTGTAAAGAGCGCGTGACTTGCCTCGACTGATACGAGCTTTACCTGCGAGAGCTCTCCGAGAAGCTCCGAGCCTGATGGCGAGGCAAGCTCCTCTGCCGATATTTCGGCGGAGAACATCTCTCTTGCTCTGTCGGGGAGATTGTGCGCCTCGTCGATGAGAAAGGCATAGTCGCCCCCTTCGTCAAAGAAGCGTCTTATATACACTCTTGGGTCGAAAAGATAGTTGAAATCGCATATAATGACGTCGCAAAGCTCGGCGTAGGTCAGGGCGAGCTCGTAGGGGCAAACGGCGTATTTTCTCGACACGGGTGCCACGTTATCTGCGGTAACGACGGGAATATTCATAGAATAAAGCTCAAGAACGGCGTCGCAAAGTCTATTGTGGGCGGAGTTCTCGCAAAGGTCAAAGCCGTCACGGCAGCGAAGACCGTTTTTGCATACGCGCTCCTTTGCGGTGAGGATTGTAGCCTTGATGCTTGCGCCCTGTCGCGTCATAAGCTCGATACATTCCTTTGCCGCTTTTGCCGTGGTGGTTTTTGGCGTGAGGTAGAATACCTTCGTGCATTTGCCCTCGCCCATCGCGCGTATGGCGGGGAAGAGCGCCGCTACGGTTTTACCCGTGCCCGTGGGCGCAAGCGCAAAGAGAGAGCCGCCTCGGCACAAGGTCTTATAGGCGCGCCTTACGAAGTCGCTCTGTCCCTCGCGCACCGTCTTGTAGGGGAATTTCAGTGAGCGCATAGTAGGCAGCCTGAGGCTTACTCTTTCGCGCTCGGGACGCGCATAAATCGACACGGTTGCCATACATTTGTTGAAAAAGCGTTCTGCTGAGGAAAAGGCTATCTCCTCTTTTGCCTCGGTTCGCTCACCCGTTACAGCGTTAATGTAAACTAAAGTTAGCGAAATTTTGTCAAGCTTGTCCTCGCGCGAAAGAAGATAGGCGTAGATAAATCCCTCGCCCCTTGTCTTTTCGCAAAGCTCACGCGAGGGCTTGCCCCTCATTCTGTCGGTTTCTTTGACTATCACTATGCCGCCGTCGGAATTGAGCGTCACGCGCCCTGATATAACGAGAGCGCCCTCGCCCTCACCGAGAGCGAGAAGAAGGCTTCTTTCGGTGAGTGGAATTCCCAGTGAGCGAAGCTCGATTTTAGAGGGGGAGCTGTCACGCGGCTCGTCCTCGTCCTTCGGGACGGAGGGAGATATACCGCGTCTTGCTATGCTTACAAGCTCAGATACGCCTATCCGCACGGCAGAAAGCTTTTCATCGTATATCATCTCCGTCCCCCTTTTTTACAGTATCAATTTATTTTACCATATTTAAGGGTAAATGTCAATGCTCCGAGGGCTCGGTATTCTCGGAAAGAAAGGCTTCGAGAAGCCGTGAGCGCACCTCAAGCCAGCCTGTGCGGGTTTCCTTTGAGTAGGAGAGCCCCGAAAGATAACCGCGTATTCCGACAATGGGAAGCGTTGAGAGCTTCATTATGCCCTCGAATATCTCGGCTGTACCAAGTCCTTCCTTAGTGCTGAGCACTACCGAAACCGTGACGAGCATACAGAGCGTCGTCGGAATGAGCTGCAATATCATTTTGAGGTGCTTTTGCCGCGACGGGTCGCTAAGCTCGCTTCTTTTTGCTCCGCGCTCACGCGAAAGAAGGGTCGCCGCCGAAATCGGCATAGGCTTGATTTTGCGAACCCTTGACAAAGCGCGCGAGGCTTCACGTTCTTTCAGCTCGCCCCTTTCGTAAGCCAGAAAATCCTCGGTGCTGTATCCGAGCCGTAAGAGCTCGCAGCGACGTCTGTATTCAGCCTCGGCTTTAGCATATTTCTCTGCGAAATCGCGCAGGGCGGGAATTAGCTCGGGGGTGATTTTCTCGGTGAGCGACGTGTGGCGCGCAAGAGCCTCGGTGTATTCGCGGGTTTCCTCTCCCTGCTTTTCTCCCGCCTCCTCAAGCGAAAAGTAGATTACGTAGGACGCGATAAGAAGGACCGTAAGCGTTGTCGTGACCTCGTATGCCCCAAGAGATGCAAAGCTCACCTCGGTAAAGGTCACCAGCACCGCAACGACGGCGGTAATGGCGGCTATAACCTTGCTTAAATTGGCGGCGAGGACGGATATGCCCTGCTTAAAGGAGCTTCCTTCCTCAAGAAGCCTTTTGTCAAACTCGCTCATCTTTTTTCTCCTTCGCTAGCTTAAAGCATACAGCGCCGAGCGCGTTTCCGACAAAGCCGGTAAAGGATATTATTACCATCTCGTCGGCAATTCTCGAGAGAAGAAGAAAGGCTATAAAGATTATGAGCCATACCGTGTAGGCGGCAGGCGAGCGAAGCGCCTCCTTAATCGTCTTGTAAAGAGGGAGAATTGCAAGAAGCAGCAGAAGCAGCGCAATTCCCGAGAGCAAAACCTCGCCTCCCCTTGCCTGCCAGACGGGAAAGTAAAGGAAAATGCACACCGTAACCGGCACGACGCAGAGGATAAGCCCAAGCGATTTCAGTATAATCGAGCGCACGGCTTTACTTTTTTCCTTGCCCGTCACTCACCCGTCACCTCTTTCATATCGCGAACTCTTTCGCTGACGGCGTCCTTCTGATACTGCGGTAAGGACGAGGTCATAAAGATATCGTAGAGCATATCAATCTGCGCTGTCATAAGGGCCTTCATTTCGGCTCTGTCGCGCGCGGCGTGCTCGCCGCTTTCGCACTTTTCTGCTATCTCGGCAACCGCCCTTTCGAACTCTTCGAGAGTTTTCTCGGCGTGGCAAAGCCTCTCGGACATAAGATTGAGAAGCTCCTCGCTCTGCTTTGCATAGCTTTCTGTGCTTTCCTTCATTGAGCCTATGGCGTTTCCTATCGCGCCTATGCCGTTTTTAACGGTGGGCAGAAGCCCGCGTCTGTACGCGAAGGCGATGAGCAGAGAGCCGATAAAGGAGAGAGCGCAAAGTATCTCGGACGAGAAGCCCTCAAGGGCTGTGAAGGCATCCTCGAAGATGTTCGTAGCGCCGAGCTCAGCGTTCTCCTTGTCCTCGGTCTGAAGGCTCTCCGGCTCTTCTGCCATCTCGGCGTCGGCTTTTGAGCCCTCGGCGGATACCGCTACTAACGAGAGGGAGAAGAGAAGGATAACGCAGGCGAGTATCATAAGAAGCCTTTGAATAAATTTTCTTTTCATAATTTTTCCTTTCGTGAATTTTCTAAAATAGTCCCTTACCGAACACGTACTCCTCAAGAGCCTTGTACTTCTCGCCAAGCTCTCGGCAGGCTCTTTTAAGTCTGCGAACCTCGTCGAACTTCTCGCAAAGCTCGGGAGTTGTGTAACCGATAAAGGTGATTTTGTTTCCGCATTTTCGCAGCGTGGGGAGAGCTGCTTTTTTGTCCCTTGACAAAAGGTAAGGGGTGTAAATTCCGTCGGCAAGACCTGCCGCTGTGATGCTCACCCTTCCTTGCTTTAAGGGGTAGGCGTGAGAGCCGAGATAAAGCTCGCCCGAGGTTTCCTTCGGAAAGGCAAAGGCAGCGCCCGAGCCCTCCTCGCTGTAGGCTATAAGCTCCCACGAGCCGCCCGAGAGTGCATATCTGAAGCTGCTCATATACCCTCCCCGAAAACAGCCGTCATAAGACGGTTGAGAATGGAATAAAGAGTTTTGTCGCCGACCTTGAGATAGGACGCGAGGTTTCCGCTCTCTATGTCGCCGAAAAGGTCGGAAAGCGTGTGCTCCTCGAAAAGTCCGGTCGGCACGGAATTTGCAAGCGAGCCGTCGCCAAGCGCGGAAATATCGTCAAGCAGAAGATTGTATCTTTCGGCAAGAAGCATAGGAAGCCTGTCAAAAGCCTCCTTCATCTCGGCGGCTGTGTAACCGCGTCCGCCGTAAGAGGCGGGAGAGGTAGGTCTTGTCGGGAGCGAGGCAACCTTTGCCTCGTTTAGCTCTCCGTCGGTTATTTTAGTTGCGTTCATAGCGTTTCCTTTCGTTTGTTTATTGTGGGTCGGGGTTTCCCGCCGCCTTGTAGCGATAGCTTACCGAATAGACGCCCATCGGCGAGCGGAACTCCTCTGATGAGAGCGAAATGCTCTTTTCGGTAAAGCTTCGGAGCTTTTCGTCGGGCAAAATGACCGTGCTGTCCGACGATGCAAACGTGAAGCTGTCAAATCCAAGCGAGGCTGGGTCGAGAGCCGACGCATTGTATTCTCCGAGAGGAATATACCCGTCGTTGTCGTACTCTACGGCGCATTTAACGCGCGAGCCAATAAAGCATTTGAGCTTTATTGCAAGAGAGCCGGGCAGAGTTTTTTTCGCCATATGGGGAAGACCGCAGTCGTCGGGGGCGGTTTTGATAGAGTACCTCGGCGCGTGAGATGCAAAGTCATAAAAATCAGGGTGGATTTTGTTGCCGAAGACGCGCGCGTATTCGAGTGCGTCGAAGTCCTCTGCCGATGAAATTCTCTTTGGCGGAACACCGCGCATATCGCTGTTGAATACGCATAGGTCGCCCGCGCCCGTCGAGAACATAAGAAGTCCGTCGAAGGAGAGTATCCTTTCCGCAGGACAGAACTCGCCACCGCGCATTTCTTCGGTGGGATAGACCTCAACCTTCTCATCTCCGTCATAGACAAAGTAAACGAGCCCCGCGCCCCTGTCCTCGCTATATACCGTTCCCTCTGCCACAGCGTCGGGAGTGAGTGAAGTCCCGTAGCCGTCGTGTGCCGCAGCCGAGTAGCGATAAACGCGCTCGTCGTCCCTGTAAGTTCCTATACCGTCGAGCACGAACCACTCGTACTCCTTACCGAAAGTGCCGTCGTAGGTTACACGGGAATCGGCGAGATACATTTTTCCGCCGCACGAGAGAACGAGGTAGCCTCGCCATAGGGCGAGCTTTGATGAGGAGAGGTCCTCGCGGGTAAGCGCCGCGTCTATCGAGGACGAGCGTGAAGAGATGCTCTTTGAGAGGTAAAGCGGCTTCGTTCCGATGCCGAGAAGACCTCTGTCGGATACGAAGACGGGGTCGTCGCCGAAATTCAGCGACTCTCCGACAGCGCCGTCGCCTATGTGAACCTCTGATACGGGATAGGCTCTGTCCTGCACGCCGCTTTTGTCCTTTGGCGTGTGAAAATATACCGACTCCGCGCCGCCCTTGGCAGAGGTGAATACCGCAATTCCGTCGGTGAGGCCCAAGACCGAAACGACCCTTTTGTCGCCGTCGCCCTCGCGTATGTAGTCAAGCGAGCCGAAATACAGAGCCGAGCCGTAGTCCGAGCCGCGCTTTGAGTAGAATACCACCGAGGGAAAGCTGGGGTGTCCCCAGAGGAATACTCTGCCGTCTATTACTCTTGCCGCTGTGCAGGCTCTTATGACCGACGAGAAGTTCAGAGTGATTTTTTCGGTGTAAAGCGTAAAGTCCACGCCCTCGTCGCTTGGAGAATAGGAGTATTCCCACATACCTCCGAGAAGCTTCAGGACTGCACCCGTAATAGCGCTTTTATCGGTAAGCGAAATAATAATTTCGGTGATAAAGCCGTCTTGGTCAGTTGCGGTGGTGTAGGTATGCTTCACACCGTCAAGGGTTACCGAAATAATGTTTTTCGTCGGAGTTTTCAGCTTGTAGCCGAGGGTTATTTCCTTGACCTTTTTTCCGTAGGAAACCGAATTTGAGGGCTTGCCGTCTATGTTATTGAAGTCCTCTTGACCAAGCTCGTAAAGAATAACCGTTCTCGTAGGCACAGAGGCAGTCCCGAAGCGCTTAAAGCCTGCGGGAATGTAGATTTCGCCAAGTCCCGACGAGGAAAACGCCGAATCACCGATTTCGGTAAGAGCGTCACCCGACACGACGCGGCTCAGCGCCGAGCAGGAGTAAAACGCGCCGTTTCCTATCCTTTTAACCGTGTCGGCAAGAGTTACCCTCGTTATAGAGGAGTTGCCCGAAAAGGCGGAATTGTCTATCTCGGTGACGGTGTAGTATTCACCGCCGAGAAGGACTCTTCCCGGAATAAAAACGGTGGTTGCCGCCTCGGATATACCGCTGACGGCGCACTCGCGGCGCGACTTGTCCGTAACCCTGTAACGAAGCCCCGGAGTTCCGTAGGCGTAGTCCGAGGGCGTGAGAAGCTCGGCACTTTCAATGAAGCGCGAGGTGACGAGGTTTCTCTCCTCAAAGGGCTTTCCGTTTTTGAACACCGTGGGAATGTAGGGCGCTGAGCTGACGCTGTCTATTACCGATTGGAGCTCGCCGCTGTCGTTTATTCTGTATATATTCCTGTCGTTGATGAGATAAAGATAGTTGCCGTAGTTGAAGAAAAAGCTCTCCTTATCCGACACGAGCGGTTTAATCGCAAGGTCTGCTATTTCCTCGGGTGCGCTCGGCTTGAAGCGCCTTACGGTTTTTCCGTCCTGCACTATGACGAAAACCTCGCCGTCGGCTGTTCTCTGAAGGAAAAGACCGTTGATTTTGCCCGCGCCGGAGTATATTTTTCTGAAGCCGGGAATACTTTCGATAGCTCCTGCCTCGCCTGAGTCGTAGTCGCGGTACATATTTTCCGAATAGGCAAGGCGCTTTCCTACCGACCCCTCTCTTTGCGAGAGGTCAACGCCGAGAAATTTTGGGTATGAACGGGTATATACGTTTTTTTTGCTCGTTGGAGCTCTTCTGTTTATTCCCATCACGCCCACCCCGTAACGTCGGTATATTCAGTGCCACCGCGCACCCGTCGGGCTAAAAGACCGTTTATTAAGCCCTTTGCAAGCGAGAGGTATTCCGCAGCTCTTTCGGCATCTGCCTCAAGGGTGAGAAAATACGCAGTCAGAAGAGGCAGAGCCGCAGCGGCGTCGGGCTCGGCGTCGATTGTTGCCGTGTTCTCGCTGATAGGCTCGGGGCGTCTTTCGTAGCATACCGTTGCAAGTCCCGAGAAGTCCTTCGGGAAAATGTAGCTTCTGCCGAAAATTCTTGCGCCCGAAATCAGCCTTCCCGATGCGTCCTTCGGCATACCGCGAAGCGAAAGAACGTCGTCGGCGTAGTCGTCTGCGCGGATTATGCTTTCGCCTGCGGCGTCGGGAATGTCCTCGGCGCGTCCGCTTCTGATACCGTCAAATACTGCAAGAGAGAATACCGTGTAGCGATAATCGCCCTCGAAGATAATCTCGCCGCCGCCCTTGATAAAGCCGCGGAACGTGGAAAGCTGCGTGTCGAAATCTCTCGTAATCTCGCCGTCAGCGTCGCGCACGGTGTAGCTGCCGACACCCGAAGCCTTGAAGGAGTACGCGCCACCCGTGAGGGCAAAGGCGTTTTTATCGCCGCCCCTGTGCTCGATTTTTTCTGCAACAACAGACGAGCCCGTTTTTGTCACGGGAAGGGTCAGAGCCTTCAAGGAGGGAAGCTCGGCAAAGAGCATATCGAGCGAGCTGTTTGCCGAGCCGATGAATATCGGGTCGCGCTCGCTCACCGTTTCCGAGAGCAGAGCCGAAACCGCCGATTTAAGTTCGTTTAGAGTCATATTTTTGCTCCTTTCCTGTCGGAGCCGCCGCAGATTTTTCAAGGCGGCTCCGACGCCTTGATTAAGGTGTTAGGGCTTCTTTAAAGCCGCTGTCCGTTATCAAAGCTTGGTTGCACCCTCTACCGTGCTTGCAGAGTCAACAGCGAGAAGAATGTGCTTGTAGCTGCCAAAGCCTACGCCGAAGCGGCATCTGCCGTTCCAGATGTAGTTGCCGGTGTGGTGGTCAACCCAGTTGGTTACGGTGAGTGGAACGCGGTTGAAGAACATATTGCCGGCAAGGTTCTTGTTAGCCTCGCTCGACATTATCATAACTCTGTCGTCCTCGGTCTGCCAGTTGGGCATAATGACGATGTTCCAGTTTCCGTACTGAAGGTTGATGTCGTTGTTTGCATTACCGAGTGTGAACTCCGTACCGCAGACCTTCTTTGCGATGGACTCGGAAACGAGGCGGTTGCCGGGGAGAATTATAGTGTCGGCGGTGTAGCCGAGAATGTCGCCGCTTTCGTCCTTCATATTTCTGATTTTAGTCGAGAGCGCGGCGAGAGCCTCCTCGAAGACCTCAACTCTTGCGGTTCTTGCGCTGTCTGCGCCGGTTTTGAAGATATCGCCCCAGAAGAAGTTCGACTGTGTGCCGCTCTTTTCGGCAGTACCCCAAATATGCTCGGAGTTGAAAAGAGAAAGTCCGTCGGGAGAGGTGAGGTCGAGCTTTGCCTTTGCGAAAACGCCCTCGGTTTCGGTGGCGTTAGAGAGCGCGTACTCGCAGATTTTGTTTATGGTTTTGTAGTAGGCTCTCGTGAAGTTTTCTGCGCGGCGCTTGGTGTCCTGCGCGACGCCGTAGTTTGCGTCCTCCATCATCTCTGCGGTGACGGTGAACTCCTTCATAAACTGAATATGCTCGATGAACTTGCGGTAGGTTTCGACTATGGTGTCGTTTTCAGCGCCCGCGCCCTCAAGAGCCGCGTTGAATACGTCGAACTCGTTCTGACCTATAATGGTCTCGCCGAACTTGTTGCTACGCTCTACGTTGAAGAGCCAAGAGCAGATGCCTCCCTTCTTTGAGAGAATATCGCTTTCGTGCTCGATGACCATCTTGATGGGAGTTTCGAGCTTACCGTATGCTCCGGAAGTAAGACCGGAGGATTTTGAATAAACTATCACTTGATTTTTCCTTTCTTTTTATATAAATGATACGTAAACGGTATCGCCGCTCTTGACAGCGCCGTTCATATCGACGATAAGGGCAACGCCGCCCTCGACCTCGTCGGAGCACTTTGAGTAGCCAAAGCCTTCGTTACAGAGGCGGATTTTCTTACCCTTGCTGAGTGCCGCAACGTTGTCGCCGACAACCTCTACCTCAAAAATCATATTGGGATATATTTTGTAGCAGAGAGCCTCGGTTTCGCCCTTATCCTTGTTTCGAAGGAGCACGTGCGTGGGAATGGTGCTTTCGCCGCCGGGGGAAATCAGGCCGTCCTTGCAGTAGGCAGTCGAGCCCGCCTTCAAGAAGACCGACAGCTGTGACGAAAGCAGCTCCGGCTCGGGTACGTTTGCACCGGAGTTTACTATTCTTTTTAATTTAAACATTGATTTTTCCTTTCCTGTGTTTTAGACGCTTACTTTCTTGTAAAGGCGTCTTATTTCGGCGTCGCTCATTCCGAAGAAGAGCTCCCTGCAAGCGCGAAGCTCGCCCTCGGGCATCGCCGAGTGAGGACCCCTTGTCTCTTTTGTCACGGTGGGAGAGAGGTGCGCGCGGTTGTCCTCGCGCCTTACGGCGCGTCTTGTAGCCATATATGCCTCTCGCTCGGTGAGCCCAAGCGCGCGAAGCTCTGCGTATCTTTCGAGGTTTATAACCTCATCGGGATTTTCCGCGGCAAGAATTTCAGGGAAGCTCTCGGCGAGCGATAAAAGCTCGCTCTCGGTGGACGCACGGCACTCCTCGCAGGCAGAGGGCTCGTATTCGCCGTCGGCGGCAGGAGCCGCCTCGCTCTCGGGCAAGGGGTGGGTATCTTCGGCGAGGTCGCCGCTTTCAAGAATTTCTTCCATTTTATCAGCCCCCCTTCACGCGAAGGTCGGATTTCGCCTTTATGGCTCTTACACGGGGCTCGTCCTTCGGCTTGCTTTTCGCGGGGACTTTGTCAAGCCCGAGCTGTCTGTATCCGGGGTTTTTAGTTTTCTTCATAATTCTTCCTTTCTTCGAGTTGTGCTGTAAAATACTCTACGTTTTCACGCGCATAGGGATAGTGAGCGCGCTCTTGGCTCTGCCAATAGCGGAGCAGTGTTGCGGGCGCGGCGGGGTCGCCGAGTGTTCCGGCTCTGAGGTTTTCGAGATTTCTCTCCCAGAGCGCGTCGCGCTGGTATTCGTCGCCCGACGAGTCAGACGAGAAAAGATATGCGTCGGAATACGCAAGAGCGCCCGTCGCTCTGTCAAGCTCGATAAAGTCGCGGCGGTTGAAGAACTCGGTGTGCACCCTTCCGAGCGAGTCGGCGTATGAAAGCTCCCTCGGCTCGTCGGCAAAGGCGAGATAGTGCTCGAATATAACCTTGTATATGTCGGCATAGGCTGCCTTTTTCATTCGCCTCTTGGAGTCAAGACGGCTGTTTGCCTGCGAAATTCGGAGCTGCTTTGCGTAGCCCGACTCGCCAACAAGAGTGTCGTTGCCGAGGAAGGCGTCGGAAATTCCGAGAATTCTCTTTGCCTGCTCGTAGAGCCTGTCAGCCTCGATAATATCCTGAGATATATCGGGGGTCGTGTCCACCTTTCCGTACATATCCGCGCTCTCGCCTGGCTTCATTCTTATCACCTGACCGAAGACCGCGTTGTTTAAGGACACCGTCGCGTCCTCGGGGATTATCGGGGTAATGCCCGCGCGAAGAAGCTTTTGAAGTATCCTTGACTCAACCTTGTTTATCGCCTGCTGAAGAGGACGGATATACTCGCAGTCGGACTGACCGAGAAGCATACCGTCGGCAGAGGTGTTCTTCCTTACGATTATAGGGAAGTGCTTCGGCAGATAATAGGGCAAGGAAAGCTCAATAGGACGGGATACCGTGTGACCGAATATCCTTGTAGCCTCCTCGGCTGTGAGAGCTACGCTCTCGTATTCGACCTCGCTGACGGCAGGCTCTGAGCCCTCGCAGGAGCAGTTTCCGTAAGCGCCGCCGCACACCGAGCAAGAGATGAGCTTTCTTGCGTAGTAGCGCGGAAGGTCGGATAGGGTGACCTCGCCCGAAAAGACAAATCTTCCCACCTCGCCGTCGTCAGAGCGATAAAAGCAGGTGACGACGGTTACAGCGTCCCCCTCGCACTCGGCATCGTCTGCCGAGTATTCGCACTCAAGGCGCGAGAGGTCGTCCTCTTTTACTAAATAGCGTCTTTTTACGTCGCCTCTTGTCGTTGTTCTTTTAATGAAGCAGTATTCCATATCCTCGGGCGAGAAGACGCAGGGCTCGGGTATGAAGTCAAGCGGTGAGATGACGCGCACCTGCACGCCGCCCCTTTCGTTTCCGACGGTGATGGAGCTGTCCCATTCGACGAGCCAAACGCTTCCGCCGTATATGTAGGTGTAGCGCTCGTCAATGTCGTTCATTCGCTCGAAGGGAAGTCTGTCCCTCTGCGACGCGAGAAGAAGCTCAATCGAGCGAGCGTTATTGTCGCGGCTCTTGCTGTAAAGGTCTGCATCGACCTTTGGCATCGGAATTTCAGAGGAAATCTGGCTTTCTATCATCTCGTAGGTGATGTTTCTGACCGTCAGCGCCTCCTCTGACGAGCCGTCTATCTCGCGCGAGCCCTTATACTGTGCAAAATGTCGGTCAAGCTCCCCGTAGAGCAAAAGGGCAGCCGACCTTGCGCGCTCGTAAAGCTCGGAAAAGAACTGAAGGCGCGCTTCTTTAGATGTTGTTTCGGTTTTCAATTTGGTTCTCCGTATCTTCGTCTTAAATAATTTTTCTCCTCCTCGGTTGCCCTATGGTAGTCCTCCCACATATCGCGCGACCAATAAACCTTAGGCGCTTTTGTCTGAGCGCCCTCGGGCCTTGCGTGATAGATTGCAAAGCCGCGCAGAGCGTCGGGCGCGTGCGTTATTGCGTGAGGCTCTGTCGAGCAGTCGGTTGGACGGAGCTTGTCAACCACAAGAGCGGGCAGACAGCGTATAATTTCGGAACAGCAGTCGAAGAAGAAAAGGCGCATTTTCCCCCCGCCGCAAAGAAGCTCCTTTACGGCAAGCCAGCCGCACTCTCTGTCGTTTGAGGTTTTGGTGAAGCAAACGCCGAACTCTGCGAAAAGTCCCGCCTTGGTCTTTCCTGTTTCCTGACTTCTCGACCAAAGGTCAGGGGGGGCGAGGGTTGCGTATATGTTCTCCGACGGCGGAGTTCTCTCGGTTATGGCGCGCGCCGCCTCGCTTATCGGAAGATTTGACTCGCAGTATTCACGGTACACGTAGGCGCACCCGTCGGGGCTTATGGCAATCCACAGACACGCAAGGCGGTCAAGACCGTAGTCAATAGTCCTGTACTTGCGCCACTCGCGCGGTATCTCAAAGGGAGCTACAACGTGGCGGGCTCTGTCGAATTCGGTGAAGTATTGTCCCTCGAAAATGTCCCAGTCGCCAAAGAGGAGCGCGCGCCTCTCGCGCTCGGGAAGAGCAAGCAGCCTATCACGGTAGGACGGGTCGCGCTCGGTGAGGAAGCGGTTGTCGTCAAGAAAAGATGGGATAAATATCCTCTTCATACCGTCCCGCCCGACGAATGTCGTGTTTTTCGGCGCTGTGTCAACGAAGCGAGCCTTGACCCACGAGTGTCCGACGCCGCCGGGGTTGGTCGAGGACTTTATCTGCTTTGGGTAGGAGTTTGCGCCCCTCACACGCGATATCAGATAAAGGTACTGCGACTCGGTGAAGTGCGTCAGCTCGTCAAAGCGCACGGCGTCGTATTCAGCCGACTGATACTGATAAACGTCGTTTTCGGCAGCGCAATAGCCGAAATCGAGAAGCGAGCCGTTTTTGAACCTGCCCGTGTGCGAGGAAGAGTTCAGCGTGAAAATTTCGCGCGGATAAAGAGCGAGAGCAAGTCTTATCAGCGACTTGTCAAGCTCGGCGAAGGTGCGCCTGAGTATAAGCTGCTTTGAGCCGGGGTGCTTGAGTGCGAAGAGCAGAGCGTCCACAACCTGACCGTAGGATTTTCCGCCGCCGGCTGCCCCACCGAAGAGAACCTCGGACTCCGTAGCGTCAATAAAAGCCTTTTGCTTTTTGGTTACCGTCAGATTTAGCGTCATTCTATCACCTCTAAAAGCACCGAGAGCTTTGCGCCCTCACCGCCGCCGTCGCCTTCACTCTCCGAGAGAAGAAACTTTGTAAACGACGGGTCAAAGCGTCTTGAGAGCGCCGAGTCAATAAGATAATCTCTTCTGATTTCAAGACATTCGCGCCACGCTCGGTCAAAGTGAGGCCTCTTTCTGAAAGCCTGAAGCTCTGCCGTCGTAGCACCTATGCTTCTCGCAAATTTTTGAAAGCTCGGCGCTCCCACGCCGTCCGAGTACCCTGTAAAATAAAGGTACATTTTTCTCGGTAAATCCTTCGAATACTTCATTTTTTCTCCTCTCTCGCCCGAGGGCGACTTTTTTGGCTTGGCATTTGCCACGCCTTGCCGCGCGCTGTATGCGCCGTTTTTTGCTCACCTCGTTTGCAACCGAGTGAGCGTCGGCAGAGGGTTGCCTTTTCGGCTTTCCGCCTGCCGTTTTGCCTTGGCAAGACCATTATACAGCAATTTTTCCGCCGTGTAAGTATAGCTGCCTTCCAAAAAAATGGCATATCAAAACCAAAAACTTGTGCAATCTGCACAACTCACGGCAAATAAAAATGAGCAACCCTTAAGGTTACTCACGGTATAGCATTTGGCTTGGTGTTGCCTTTCGTTATAGGCTCGAGAAATCTCACTAACGTTGACTTGGCGTCCTATATATCGAAGGAAGTGAATGAAATTCCGCCCGCCCTTTCCCCAAAAAAAGTTTTGAACAGCTTTCAACAGCTCCTAACAGCTTTCAACAGACAAAATGTCAACTTTCAACAGACAAAATGTCAACTTTCAACAGACAAAATGTCGCGAAAGAGCGACAAAATGTCGCACATATAATGAAGTATAATTAAGATTATAATTAAGCTTATAATTAAGTATTTATACTACTACAACCAATAATAACATTATTACTTACTTGTTAGCGCACGCGCGAGGAAGAAACGGAAATAGGCTACACCTCATCCGTCGCGTTCCGCGCCACCTTCTCCCGAGGGAGAAGGCTTTTACTTTAAGAGCGGCTTTTAATTAACTATAAAAACTTACTTGTCGCTCCTATTGACAATTTAAGCAAATAGTGATATAATTAACACGCCCAACAAAATCGAATATATTGAATTAAGGTATTTTGCCATTTGGGGATATTATACCTTTTTTTCGCACATTCTACCTTTAGAATTTGGTAAAAGCGCAGATTCCACGGGTAGAATGATTACGGTTATGCCTTAATTCTATTCGATTTTGTTGGGCGACAAATCGGAGTCTTGCGTTTTTCGGTGCGGTAGCTTCGGTTGCCGCACTTTTTGTTTTTATACAGATTTTTATGGGGAGTAAATTATGGAAAATTCTAATAAAAATCCCGAGATAAGCGAGGAGAAAAGAAAGGAATACCTCGAGCTTTTCAAGCAAGCGCTATGCGAGGGTATATCCGCGAGATTTGATATGATAGCAAAAGAAGCAGAGAATATCGAATTACCAAATCCCTGCGATTAAATCAAGAAAACTTCCCGTCTTCAAGATGCGTACGGCTAATGGTACGAGTGATGCCCCGTGGATTTACCCACGGGGCGTGTTAAATTTCAGGCTGTATTAGCGTAATAGAAATTTGTCGTAAGGGAGGCGTTTCGCCTCCCGTTTTTTAGGCTACACCTCATCCGTCGCGTCCCGCGCCACCTTCTCCTAGAGGAGAAGGCTTTTTTCTCCCGGAGAGAGCCTAAAATGAAATCCACCGCTTTTGCGGTGGATTAAATCTCGAAGAGATGAAGTCTGTCTGTGGCAGATGAAATCCGCGCACAGCGCGGGTCAAGCGGCAGAGCCGCTTACATAACAAGCTCGTATAGGGCGAGAAGCTCTTCCTCTATTTCGGCTTTTCGCTTGTCTATTTCGGCGGCTCTGACGTAGTTTGTTGCCGCCTCGCCGAAGAGCTCGGCTTCGAGCCTTTCGGTTTCTGCCTCGAGCTCGGCAATTCTTTCCTTTGCACGCTCAATTTTCTTTTCTTCCGAGCGGCGCTTTGCGTTCTCGCGCTTTTTTTGCTCGTAGTCGGTCTTCGCGTCGGTGGGGGCTTTTTCGGGTGTCGCTTTGGCAAGGTCCTCTGAACGAAGGCGGCGAAGCCTCATATACTCGGTAAAGGCGTCGTCGTAATCCTCAAGCGAGTAGTCAAGCATTCCACGCTCTCTTTCGGTGTCAAGCTCGATAATTCTTGTGGCAATTCGGTTTATGAAATATCTGTCGTGCGACACGGCGATTATCGTGCCGGAAAAGGCGAGAAGCGCGTTTTCAAGAGCCTCGCACGAGCCAATGTCGAGGTGGTTTGTCGGCTCGTCCATTATGAGAAGGTTGACCTTTTTCATTATCAGCTTTGCGAGGGTCAGCCTCGCGCGCTCGCCGCCCGAGAGGGTGGAAATCTGCTTTGTTATATCGTCAGCGCCAAAGAGGAAGAGCGCGAGTGTGCTCCTGATTTCGAGGTCGCTTCTGTCGGGGTACTCGTCGTGAAGCTCGTCAAAGACGGTTTTCGACGCGTCGAGCCCTCGGTTTTCCTGGTCGTAGTAGCCTATCTTGATGTTGTAGCCGAGCGTCAGCTTGCCCGCTTTCGGCGTGAGCTGTGAGTTGATGAGCTTCATCAAGGTCGATTTGCCGCAGCCGTTAGGGCCGAGGAAGAGGACGCGCTCGCCCCGTCGTACAAGGAAGGATAGGTTTTTGATAAGGTCGCCCCCGCCGTAAGAGAAGGAAAGCTCCTTTACGGAAAGCACGTCGCCCGCACTCTCCTCCTCGGCAGAGAATGAGAGCCTGATGTCGCGCGGTGCGTTTGGCATAAGCTCGACCTTTTCCATTCTGGCGAGCTGCTTTTCCTTCGAGCGAATGGTGACGAAGTTGTGCTCGCGGTTGCAGCGGCTCTGGAACTCGATGTTCGCGCGGATTTTGGCAATTTCCTTCTGCTGCTCGCGATAGCGCTTCTCAACTGCGGCGCGCTCGCGCTCCTGCTCGTCCTTGCAGGCGGTGTAGCTGCCGTTATAGAGCCGCGCTTTACCGTACTGGAGTTCGAGCGTTTTCGAGGTCGTTCTGTCAAGAAAATATCTGTCGTGCGATATGATAAGCACCGTCTTTTTGTATGAGGCGAGGAAGCCCTCGAGCCATTCGAGAGCGTCAATATCGAGGTGGTTTGTCGGCTCGTCGAGCATCAGAATATCCGGCTCTGTCGCAAGAAGTCTTGCAAGAGCAAGTCTTGTGTACTGACCGCCCGAGAGCGTTTTAATCTTGCGCTCTATCAGCTCCTCTGTGAAGCCGAGGCGCAAAAGCATTCCCCGACAGCGCGAGCGGAATTCGAGCCCGCCCCCCTCGGAAAAGACGCGGTTGAGCTCGGCAAGGCGCGCCGTCAAGACGAGTATGTCCGCCTCTGATGAAGCCAGGGAAAGCTCGCCCTCGCACTCGGCAATTCTTTTTTCAAGGTCTAAAAGCCCCGAAAACGCCGTGTACATATATTCAAGGCAGGTTATCTCGCTCGGCAGACGCGAGAGGTCGGGGTTCTGCTCAAGGCAGCCGACGGTGTGTCCCTTTTGTATGTAAACTCCGCCCGTGTCGGCAGGGTATTCGCCTGTTATAACTCTGAACAGCGAGGTCTTGCCCGCGCCGTTGACGCCGATTATTCCCACTCTGTCGCCGTCGTTCAAGGCAAACGTGACGTCCTTCAGTATCACGTCCGTGCCAAAGGACAGACAAAGCTCGGAAACCGATAAAGCTATCATTATATAATAAAAAGCCTCTCCCGAGGCATACCTCCGTGTGATTTCCTATATATTTTACCATAAATCAAGCGGAAAATCAATAGCGGCGTAAAACGCATATTTATGCACATATAAATGCATATTTGGTTATGCATATTCGGTGAATATATGCATAAAAAGACGGCTCAATCAAATAAAAAACAAAGCCTCCACACTGCTACAAGTCTGTTTTTTGTGCGAAAGCGCTGTAAAAGCAGGTAAATATGCACAAAACAAATGTGTATAATAGAGCAAAAGTGCATAAAATTTACAAAAATGAATTTTCTTGCAAAAAACTCTTGACTTTATGCATTCGTTAGTGTATAATTATGACATCACAAACACAGGGGAACACACCCCCCTGAAAAGAAAGAAGGAAAAAACAATGAAAAAAATTATTTCACTCATTCTCGCAGTCGTGCTTTGCTTCGGCTGCGCAGCAGCTCTCGCTTCCTGCGGCGGTACCAGCAACAAGCTGGTTGTTTACACTGAGGCCGGCTTTGCTCCCTACGAGTTCTTCTATAACAACGAGATCGTAGGCGTTGACATCAAGATTATGGAAGCAGTTGCCGCAAAGCTCGGTAAGGAGCTTGTTATCGAGGACGTTGCCTTTGATTCCATCATCGGTGCAGTTAAGAGCGGTAAGGCAAATGCAGGCGCTGCCGGCATCACCATCACCGCCGAGCGTGCTGAGGAGGTTGATTTCTCCATCCCCTACTCCTCCACCGAGCAGTATGTCATCGTTAAGGCTGACAACACCGCGATCACCAATCTCGAGACCTTGAAGGGCAACAGAGTCGGCGTTCAGCAGGGTACCACCTCCGATTTCCTCGTTTCCGAGCTTATTGAGGATGGCTCTCTTGCAGGCTCCGAGCTCACTCCCTATGACGCTCCTGCCATTGCAGCAGCAGCTCTCGGCACTAAGATTGATGCAGTTGTAACCGATAAGCTCACCGCTCAGGTTATCGTTGATAGCAGCAACGGTGCATACAAGACCTTCAAGTTTACGAAGGCTGACGGATCCGATGTAGCTGAGGTTGAGGAGTACGGTATTGCCGTTCAGAAGGGCAACGCAGAGCTTCTTGCAGCTATCAACGAGGTTCTTGAGGGTCTCATTGCAGACGGTTCCATCGCTAAGTGGGAGAAGGAATACAACGATATCTACGCGCAGATTGAGGAATAAACCATACATGGTATATGGGAGGGACAGATGTTTGCCCCTCCTATTTCCGCTTTTATAAAGTGTAAGAAAGGAAAGCTTTAGCATCCATGGATTTTTTAAACTATCTGGTACAGGCGTTTGAAAAGACCTTTATAAGAGAAGCACGTTACAAGATGTTTCTCGATGGCCTTGGCAAAACGCTTCTTATAACCGCCGGTGCAACGCTGCTCGGCGTTATCATCGGTGCCTTGATTGCCGTCGTTAAAACGATCAACAAGCAGTCGGGCAAGCTGAAGATACTGAACGCCTTTTGCGAGGTGTATACCACCGTTATTCGCGGCACGCCCGTAGTGGTGCAGCTACTGATCATGTATTTCATTGTGTTCGTCAATTCCACCAACAGTGAGTTGGTAGGTATTTTATCGTTCGGTATCAACTCAGGTGCGTATGTTGCTGAGCTGATGCGTGCAGGTATCAACGCGGTGGATATCGGTCAAACAGAGGCAGGGCGCTCTCTCGGTCTTTCTGGCGGTGTCACGATGCGCTCCATCGTGTTGCCTCAGGCCATCAAGAACGTGTTGCCCGCAATCGGTAACGAGTTTATTTCATTGTTGAAGGAGACCTCGGTTATCGGCTTCCTCGGCGTTATCGACCTCACCAAGGCGGCACAGCGCGTTATTTCCCGTACGGCAGACCCCTATTTCCCTTATATAGCTATCGCCTTGATCTATCTTGGTTTGGTCTGCGTTCTCAACTACTTTGTAAAGAAACTGGAAAAGAGGTTGGCAAAAAGTGACAGATAATATGATCGCACAGAAAAAGCAAGCGCAGGGTGAGAAGAGTATCATTATCAGCACGCGCAAGCTGTGCAAGTCCTTCGTGAAGGATAAGCCCATTCTGCAGGGCATTGATTGTGATATTTACCGTGGCGAGCAGGTTGTTGTGGTTGGTCCCTCCGGCAGCGGAAAGAGTACCTTTTTGCGCTGCCTCAACATGTTGGAGATACCTACCTCCGGTCAGGTTTTCGTAAACGGCGAGGAGATCACGGCAAAGGGCGTGAATCTCGATAAGGTGCGTGCCCGTACGGGTATGGTGTTCCAGCACTTCAATCTTTTTCCGCATTTCACGGTGTTGAAGAATATCACCTTCGCTCCCATACAGCTTAAGTTGCAAACACCCGAGGAGGCAGAGGCAAAGGCAATGGAGCTTCTTCGCCGTATAGGACTAGAGGACAAGGCTGACGTCTATCCCTCGACGCTCTCGGGCGGACAGAAGCAGAGAGTTGCGATAGTCAGAGCGCTTGCGATGAACCCGAAGGTTATCCTCTTTGACGAGCCGACCTCGGCGCTTGATCCCGAGATGGTCGGTGAGGTTCTTGACCTCATGAAAGCTCTCGCCAACGAGGGAATGACGATGGTCATAGTAACTCACGAGATGGGCTTTGCCCGCGAGGTCGCAGACAGAATTCTCTTTATGGACGGCGGTAAGATTGCCGAGGAGGGAACGCCTGACGAAATCTTCGGAAATCCGAAGCACCCGCGCCTAAAGGAATTTCTCTCAAAGGTGCTCTAAGCCCGCACACCGCAAAAAAAAGAGCCTGAAATTTAACACGCCCCGTGGGTAAATCCACGGGGCGTAGCTTATGCCATTAGCCGTCGCATCTTGAAGATGGGAATTTTCTTGATTTAATCGCGGGGCTCGGGTAATTCGATATCCTCTGCTTCTTTTGCTATCTTATCAAATCTCGCGGATATACCCTCGCATAGCGCTTGCTTGAAAAGTTCGAGGTTTTCCTTTCTTTTTTCCTCGCTTATCTCGGGATTTTTATTAGAATTTTCCATAATTTACTCCTCATAAAAAATCTGTATAAAAACAAAAAGTGCGGCAACCGAAGCTACCGCACCGAAAAACGCAAACCCCGATTGTCGCGAAACAAACTTTAACAGAAACGGGGATTTTCAATCTCA
>JAFVXK010000007.1 GCA_017501175.1 Clostridia bacterium
CCGAGAGATGCGATGCTACGCGAGAGGACCGTCGTCGCGTCAAGATGCGCGAAGGTGGTAGCGGGAGCAGGGTCGGTAAGGTCGTCGGCAGGAACGTAAACCGCCTGAACCGAGGTAATAGAGCCGCGCTTGGTTGAGGTTATTCTCTCCTGAAGCGCGCCCATTTCGGTTGCAAGGGTGGGCTGATAGCCGACGGCTGAGGGCATTCTTCCGAGAAGAGCCGAAACCTCCGAGCCCGCCTGAGTAAATCTGAATATGTTGTCGATGAAGAGAAGCACGTCCTGTCCCTCGTTATCGCGGAAATATTCCGCCATAGTCAGTCCCGAGAGCGCAACTCTCATTCTTGCTCCCGGAGGCTCGTTCATCTGACCGTAAACGAGGGCGGTCTTTGAGAGAACTCCGGATTCCTTCATTTCATTATAGAGGTCGTTACCCTCACGGGTACGCTCGCCGACACCGGTGAATACCGATATACCGCCGTGCTGCTTTGCGACGTTGTTGATAAGCTCCATTATAAGAACCGTCTTACCGACACCCGCACCGCCGAAAAGACCGATTTTACCGCCCTTTGCATAGGGGGCTATAAGGTCAACGACCTTGATACCCGTTTCAAGTATCTCGGACGTTCCTTCCTGCTCGGAGTAAGCGGGCGGGTCGCGGTGAATTGCCCATTTTTCTGCCGAGGTTGGCTGCTCACCGTTGTCGATAGGCTCACCGAGAAGATTGAATATTCTTCCGAGCGTTTCACGTCCGACGGGAACCTTGATGGGAGCGCCGGTATCTACCGCCTCCATTCCGCGCGACATACCGTCTGTCGATGACATTGCAATGCATCTTACGGTGTCGTCACCGAGCTGGCTTGCAACCTCAAGCACTACACGGCGTCCCTCGTGCATTATTTCTATTGCGCTTAGCAGGTCGGGGAGATGGCCGTTCTCAAATTTTACGTCGAGGACGGGCCCTATTATCTGTACGACCTTGCCGATGTTGTTTTTCATCTGATTTTTCCTTTCTTATGAAATCAAAGCGCCTCTGCGCCCGAAACTATCTCGGTGATTTCCTGAGTTATAACTGCCTGACGGGCACGGTTGAAGGTCAGCTGAAGGCTGTCTATCATCTCCGAGGCGTTCTTGTTGGCGGCGTTCATAGCCGTGCGCCTTGCGCCAGATTCGGATGCCGAGGATTCAAACACCGCAGAGGAGAGCATACCGCCGACAAGCGTGGGAACAGCCTTCAAAAGAAGCTCCTCGGGCTCGCCGCAAACAAGAAAGTCTGCGTCACTTTTTTCAACAGGGGTAAGAGGGAGAAGCTCTCTTGTTCTCGGGGTCTGCGTCATCATAGAGGTAAACTCGGTGTATATGAGAGTTACACGCCCTATCCTGCCCTCGATAAATCCGTCGGAGATTGCTTTTCCGAGCGAAAGACAGCGCCCGACGCCCGCCTCAGCCACCGTAATCGGCTCGCTGACATAGAGCTCGCGGCTTCTGTGGGTGAAGTATTCGTGCGCCTTTTTGCCTATTGGCAGGAAAATTGCGTCCTCGTCCTTCGAGAGCTGCTCTGAAAGTCTGAATACGCCCGCGTTATATCCGCCGGCAAGGCCTCTGTCGCCTGCAATAACGACGAACAGGTGCTTTGCGCCCTCC
Organism: Clostridia bacterium; assembly: GCA_017501175.1. The sequence goes on from JAFVXK010000007.1 coordinate 1,644, forward strand.
TTCGCTGCGGCGAAAACAGAGCCCGAAAGCTCAGCCGAGCTTCTTACTTGATTTATTAGGTTTCCGACGGCAGAAAGAAACGGACGCGTATTCTCCGCCTTTTCTTTTGCACGGCGCAATTTAGAGGTCGCAACGAGCTCCATAGCCTTGGTTATCTGCATAGTGCTCTCGACGCTCTTCATACGCGCCTTAATATCGTTCATTGATGCGCCTGCCATAAATTCTCCGTTCTGAAGTCTTTCCGCTTAGGCGAGAAACTTCGACTTGAATTCAAGGATTGCCGAGCGAAGAGCTTCCTCGGTGTCGGCATCAAGCTGTCCTCGCGTTTTGATATCTGCGAGAAGCTCCTCACGGGTAGCGGTGAGATGCTCGAAGAGCTCACGCTCAAAGCGCTTGATATCCTCAACCTCAATATCCGCGAGAAGATTGTTTACGACAGCGTAGATAATTGCAACCTGAAGCTCAACCGCGACAGGAGAGTTTCTGTCCTGACAGAGCACCTCAACTATTCTTCGGCCCTGCTCAAGTCTTGCCTTGGTATCTGCGTCAAGGTCGGAGCCGAACTGCGCGAAGCTCTGAAGCTCGCGGTACTGCGAGTAGAGAAGTTTGAGAGTTCCCGAAACCTTCTTCATTGCCTTTATCTGCGCGTTACCGCCGACACGGGATACCGATATACCGGGGTTAACGGCGGGTCTTATTCCGGAGTGGAAGAGCTCGGTTTCGAGGAATATCTGTCCGTCGGTTATAGAAATTACGTTGGTCGGAATGTACGCCGAAACGTCGCCTGCCTGCGTTTCTATTATCGGGAGTGCGGTAAGCGAGCCGCCGCCGTATTCGGGAGCAAGGCGCGCCGCGCGTTCAAGAAGTCTTGAGTGAAGATAGAATACGTCACCGGGGTAAGCCTCACGGCCCGGCGGTCTTCTGATAAGAAGCGAGAGCGCACGGTATGCAACCGCGTGCTTCGAGAGGTCGTCGTACACTATGAGAACGTCGCGGCCCTTGTCCATAAAGTACTCGCCCATAGCGCAGCCCGAGTAGGGAGCAATGTACTGAAGGGGAGCTGAATCCGACGCGGTTGCCGAAACGACGATGGTGTAATCCATAGCGCCCGCCTTGGTGAGAGTTTCGACGACGCCCGTAACGGTGGACTGCTTTTGACCTATTGCAACGTAGATGCAGATAACGTCCTTGCCCTTTTGATTTATAATAGTATCGGTTGCTATAACCGTTTTACCTGTTTGTCTGTCGCCTATGATAAGCTCACGCTGACCGCGTCCTATGGGAATCATAGAGTCGATAGCCTTAATACCCGTCTGAAGAGGTACAGATACCGATTTTCTCTCGATAATGCCGTATGCGCGGCGCTCGATGGGACGGTATTCCTCTGCGGTTATAGGCCCGCCTGTGTCAAGAGGCTCGCCGAGCGCGTTAACAACTCTGCCGATAAGGGCCTCGCCAACCGGTACTGACACGACCTTGCCGGTTCGCTTTACTACGCTGCCCTCGCTGATACCGACGTCAGTACCGAGAAGAACCGCGCTGACGAAGGTTTCCTCAAGGTTAAGCGCCATACCGTAAGTGCCGTTTGAAAACTCAAGCAGCTCGTTTGACTTGCATTTATCAAGTCCGAAAACCTTTGAAATTCCGTCACCTACCGAGAGAACGTAGCCAATCTCGTCCTGTTCTATATTGCGTCTGTAATTCTTTATTTGTTCTTTAATTATTTTGCTGATGTCGCCTGTTTTTGACTGCATTTTATCACCAACTTTACGAAAAATTAGAGTACGGATTCCTTGATAGCGCGCTCAAAGCGCATAAGTCCTGCCTTGACCGTGCCGTCGAGCTGACAGCCTGCGTAACGGAGCTTAACTCCGCCGAGGGTCGAGGAATCCACGGTGTTTTTGAGTATAACCGTCTTACCGGTAGCCTCGCTGAGCCTTTGCGATAGGCGCTCTATTTGCTCATCGCTCATTTTTACCGCCGTTACCGCCTCTGCGCGAAGAATTCCGCGCTCCTCGTCGTAAAGCGAGGCGTAGGCGTCGGCTAGGCGGGGAAGCTCCGACGAAAGATGCCTTTCGGCAAGAAGCATAATTACGTTAACTACGTATTCCGAAAATCCCTCAAAGGCAGTGCTCGCAAGAGCAAGACGCTCCTCTTTTTTCATAGCGGGAGTATCGAGAAGCTTCGTATATTCGGGGATTTCGAGAAGCAAGGCGCGAAGCGTCGAAAGCTCCTCGGATATAAGCTCGGTCTTTCCCTCTTCCTTTGCAAGCAGAAAGAGAGCCGACGCATATTCCTTTATGTCGGTCATAGGCGTCACCCCATCTTGTCTATGAAGCTGTCGATGAGCTCCTTGTGCTCGTCCTCGGAAACGTCGCGCTCGATAACAGCTGTGGCGATGTCGATAGCCATCTTGGAAACCTCGTCCTTGACCTCGTTTACCATACGCTTCTTTTCAAGCTCTATCTGCTCTTCGGCGCGCTCAATAACTCGCTCTGCCTTTTTATCGGCGTCGCGGAGGATTTCCTCCTCGCGAAGCTGCGCGCGTCTTATAGCAGACTTGACAATCTCCTCGCTCTCCTCCTTGGCGCGTCCCATTCTTTCCTCATAATCCGCCTTGAGTGCCTCGGCGTCGGCGCGCGATTTCTCGGCATCGCCGTACATATCGTCAACTTCCTTTTGGCGAGAGTCTATCATATTCTTAAGAGGCACAAAGGCTATCTTCTTAAGAATGAGATAAAGGATAAGAAGGTTAAGCCACGCGAAGAGCATGGTCCAAAGATTAACACCGACAAAGTCTTCAAATTTTTCTAAAAACCATTGAAGTTCCATCGTTATTACTACCTTTTATAAGGAATTAGGAGAAGTTCATAAACATAAGAAGAAGAGAAATAACGAGAGAGTAAATACCGGTGGTTTCGGTGATGGCACAACCGAGAATCATGTTGGTACGGAGAGTACCTGCCATTTCGGGCTGACGAGCCATAGCCTCAAGAGCCTTTCCGACAGCGTTTCCCTCACCGATAGCGGGGCCTATTGCTCCAAGTCCCATACAAAGACCTGCACCGAGTAATCTTGCTGCGTTTAAATCCATTTTTGTTTCCTCCGAAAATTTATTTTATTTTAATTCAATTTTTATTTGCTTTTGCTTTTTTTGCCGCTTTTTTTGCGAGCTTTTCTTCCTTTGCCGCCGCTATTTCAGCGGGAGGGGGGCAGGCTCCGCCGACGTAAACCATCGTCAGAAGAGAGAACACAAGCGCCTGAACGAAGCCGGAGAAGAGGTCGAAGTAAATCGACAGCACCGCCGGAATACCTATCTGGAAGAAGGTAGGAAAAACCTCGAGTATTTGCGTGGGAAGCCAGCCGAATACTATCTGCGTAAGTCCTGCGAGTGCGGCATAGATAAGCGAGGTGAGAACTCCGCCGCCCGCAACGTTTCCGAAGTGACGGAATGCAAGTGAGATAGGCTGGGCTATTTCGGACACGACGTTCATAGGCGTCATAACTGCAATAGGCTCGGTAAAGCCCTTTAGCCACGAGCCAAAGCCGAAGTTCTTTATGTTGTTATACCACACCATACCGGTTGTGACGAGTGCCCAGGCGAGCGTGACCGAGAGGTCCTTTGTTGCCGAGGGGAGTATTTGCGTCATACCGATAAGGGTGCATAAAATCGACGAGAGGAAAAGAGTGCCGATATAGGGAGCAAATTTCAGGTTATGCTCACCCATCGTGTCGCGCACAAGTCCGTAGAGCATATTCGTGAGCTTTTCAAACACAACCTGCGCTCTTCCGGGGCGCTTTGTGAGCTTCTTCGTTGCAAAATACGCGAGAAGCACAAGTATCACGGTTACGGCGAGAAGCGAAACCGTCGTCTGCGTTACCACGTTGCCAAGCTCAAGAAGCGGTATGTCCTTGCAAAGCTCCTGGAGCGCGGGAATGGCGAGAATAATTCTCGCGCCGCTGACGTCTATTAGCGACTTTTTGCCGTCGTCCTCGGTCTTTGGCGGGATTTCGGCAAACAGAAGAGTAGAAACGATGAGAGCGGCGATTATCAAAAGACACACCGCAACTACCGAAAATACTAAAAGCTTTTTCTTCATTGTGCTTTCTCACCTTTCTTTTTGATGAGCTCTAAAACGTAGAGTATCGGTCTGAACATAAGAAGCGGTATCACCGTAGCAAGCGGCTCAAACCATTCGAGCATAAACGCAACGACGAGGGCTGCAAGCATAGTAACGGTTCTGACGATAAACGAGCGCGTTGCCGCGTTTTGTACCGCCATTGCGTGCTCTTTGGCAAATTTCTCCGCCTCCTCCTCGTCCATCTCGCGAGTTCCGCGGATTTCAAGGTATTTGTCGATAGCGCGGTTTACCGATAACGTGAGAAAAATGAAATTCGCCACGGTGACGGCACTGCCGAGAAGCGCGCCCGTTATGACCGTATAGGAAAACACGTAGGACGAAAAGAGGCTGACCGAAAAATAGCCGAGAACAACGAGCGCTGAAACTATTATTTCACCGATAGCGAGAGCGATTATACTCTTAAAGGTAGAATTTTTATTTTCCATTACCGTCTTTCTCCCCGTTATTTTTGTCTTTTTGTCTTTGCCCTTCAAGGCGGTCAAGTGCGCGCGTTGCGCTGAGAATGAATTTTATCATAGAAACAAATCCGAGTATAACCCCCACTATAACGAGGGGGGCGTATATCCAGCCCGGAGCGCCCGAATATTCCACGAGCAGCCAAGAGCCTAAAATAGACAGACCTATTGGAAAAGCAAGGTCGAAAAATGACTGAAATATGATGTTAAGAAGGTACATTGCGCTGACAAATTTTCCGTACATCAACAGCCTCCGTGTTACCGATTACTATTATTTTATCACACATGTTTGCAAAAATCAATAGAGTGAGAGCTAATTAAATATTTAACAAGTAATTCGTTTTTAAAAAAACAAAGACCGCCGATATAAAAACGACGGTCCGAAGCGGTTAATTTACTGTGCTTATTATGAGAGGGAGAGATGGCGGCTGATTTTCGGTCACGCTTATAGCCGAGGAGAGCTCCTCTATGCCGAGGGCGAGCTTTTCATTATCCGATGAATAGAGGACGGCGATAACCTCGCCAAATTTCACACGGTCCCCGGTTTTCTTCTTAAAAACAATGCCTGCCGACAGGTCTATTCGGTCGGATTTTTCCTTTCTTCCTGCGCCGAGGACAACCGAGGCAAGACCTATTTTTTCGGTATCCATTGCCGAGATAAAGCCGTCGGTATTTGCTGTAAAGTCGGCTTTGTGTGGTGCTTTCGGAAGCTTTTCGGGATTACCTAAGCAGTATGCGTCGCCGCCCTGCGCGGTTATCCATTCCTTGAATTTTTCGAATGCCCTGCCGCTTTCGAGGGTGTCCCTTGCCCTAAGGCTCGCCTCTTCTTTTGAAATTCCAAGCGCCAGGTGCGCCATCTGTGCGGAAAGAGCAAGGCATATCTCGGTAAGGTCGGAAGGCCCGTTTCCGCGGAGCGTATCTATGGCTTCCGCGACCTCAAGAGCGTTGCCTACCGCATAGCCGAGAGGGGCGTCCATATTAGTTATCAGAGCAGACACCGCCCTACCGTTTGCCCTGCCTATATCCACCATACAGCGAGCGAGCGCTTCTGCGTCCTTTGGGGTTTTCATAAACGAGCCCGAGCCGAATTTTACGTCGAGGACTATTGAGTGCGCGCCTGCCGCGAGCTTTTTGCCCATTATGGACGAGGCGATAAGCGGAAGCGAGTCCACCGTTGCCGTGACGTCGCGCAGAGCGTATATTTTCTTGTCTGCCGGGGCAAGATTTCCGCTCTGTCCCACAACGGATACGCCGACACCCTCTACCGTGTCGAAAAATTCGTGAGGTGAGAGCGACACCTTGTAGCCCGGAATAGCTTCAAGCTTGTCAATAGTACCGCCCGTGTGTCCAAGACCCCTTCCGCTCATTTTCGCTACCTTACAGCCAAGCGCCGCAGCAAGAGGCGCGACAATAAGCGTGGTTTTGTCGCCAACGCCGCCTGTCGAGTGCTTGTCAACCGTAAGAGTGCCAAAGCGCGAGAGGTCAACCGTGTCGCCCGACGAGGCTATTGCCGAAGTCAGAGCCGCAGTTTCCGTAGCTATCATTCCCATCGTGCAGACAGCCATAAGGAGCGCCGACATCTGATAGTCGGGGACTTTTTCCTCGGTGTATTCCTTTACCGCAAAGGCTATTTCTTCAGCCGTAAGCGGCAACCCGTGTCGTTTTTTTGCTATTATGTCGTAAAATCTCATAGAACCTCGGTGTAAAGTTAAGTTTACATTGGTTTTATTTTTCCGTAACACTTCGGTAAATGCGCTCACACGGTTCTCCCGTGAAATCACAGCCGAGAAAATCGGCAACCAAAGCACCGACTGCGGTAAAGCCTTTTAGTGTGCCGAGATTTTTAGGAGCTACGCAGCTTCCGTATATCAAGAGAGGAATATACTCTCTCGTGTGGTCTGTGTGTGAGTCGCCGGGGTCACAGCCGTGGTCAGCCGTAATAATCAAAAGGTCGTCCTCGCCAAGACGCGAAATTATCTCGGGCAGGTAGCCGTCAAATTCCGAGAGCGCCCGAGCGTAGCCGTCTATATCCTGTCTGTGTCCGTAGAGCATATCGAAGTCCACGAGATTGACAAAGCACAGCCCCGAAAAGTCCCGTTTCATAATATCAAGCATATTCTCTATGCCCTCGCGGTTTGAGTGGGTGGGGTTTGACTCGGTAATACCCTTTGCGGCAAAAATATCGCTTATCTTGCCAACCGATATTACGCTCATTCCGGCAGCCTTGATTTTGTCAAGCAGAGTGTCTTTCGGCGGTACGAGTGAGAAGTCGCGCCTGTTTGCCGTTCTCACAAAGCCGTCCTTTACCGTTATAAATGGACGGGCTATAACTCTGCCAACCGCGTGCTCTCCCGTGAGAATTTCCCTTGCCGTCCTGCAATACTCGTAGAGCGTTTCCACGGGGATTACGTCCTCGTGGGCGGCTATCTGAAAAACGCTGTCGGCAGAGGTATATACGATAGGCTTTCCCGTTTTTATATGCTCGTCGCCGTAGTCGGCAATTACAGCCGTACCTGAATAGGCTCTGTTGCAGAGCGTGCCTCTGCCTATCGATCTCTCAAATTTATCAATAATCTCACGGGGAAATCCCTCGGGGTAGGTAGGCATCGGAGAGTTTGATATAAGACCTGCAAGCTCCCAGTGACCTGCCGTTGTGTCCTTTCCCGCGCCAAGCTCGGATACTCTCGCAAAGGCGGCGGTGGGCTCCGTCGCTTTTTTTATATAGTCTATGCCGTCGATTTCTCCAAGTCCCATTTTTTCAAGATTGGGTATTGAAAAGCTATCCGACGCCGAAATCCGCAAAAGCGTGTTTGCGCCCAAATCCCCGAATTTTTCAGCATCGGGCATCTCGCCAATTCCGAGCGAGTCGAGAACTATCAGAAATACTCTTTTCATAGTCTTGCCGCCGTGTTCAGCGCAATCTCCATCATCTCGGTAAACGAGGTCTGTCGCGCGTCGGAGTCAAGCGATTCTCCCGTCATAAGATGGTCGGAAACCGTGCATATAGCGAGCGCGTGTTTTCTCGCGTACGCCGCGTTCATATAGAGCGCCGCCGCTTCCATTTCAACGCCGAGGACGCCGAGGCGCATCCAGCCCTCGTTTGCACCCTCGTCAGCGCTGTAAAACGTGTCAGAGGAGAGAAGATTGCCGACCTCGTATCTCGCACCTATCCTGTCTGCCTCTTCAATGGCGATTTTCATCAGATTGTAGTCGGCAATAGGAGCGAAGCTTCCTGAAAGCTTATACTGCGAGGCAAAGGACGAGTTGGTTGACGCGCCCATTCCTATTATGATGTCGCGAAGCTTAACCTTTTCCGACATACCGCCGGCTGAGCCTATCCTTATGATGTTTTCAACGCCGAAGAAATTAAACAGCTCGTACGAGTATATGGCCATAGATGGCATACCCATACCGCTTGCCATTACTGACACGGGGTGTCCCTTGTATTTTCCTGTGTAGCCGTTTATCCCTCTGACCGAGTTCACGAGAACGGCGTCCTCAAGGAAGCTCTCGGCAATGAATTTCGCGCGGAGAGGGTCGCCCGGCATAAGAACGGTTTTCGCAAAATCGTCGGGCGTTGCCTTTATGTGAGGCGTGTAGAACTTCGACTTATCCATATTTTCTCCCTTCAATAGCCCTCGCCGACAGCCTCTTCCTTTGCGAGCTTTACTATCTTGCTCGTTCCGAGGCGGTCAGCGCCAAGCTCTATAAATTTTTCGGCGTCGGCAAGTGAGGATATTCCGCCCGCCGCTTTGATTTTTTTGCCCTTAACGTGCTTTTTAAAGAGGGCGATATCCGCAAAGGTTGCTCCGCCCGTCGAAAAGCCGGTAGAGGTCTTGATAAAGTCGGCGTCTGACGCCGAAACTATCTCGCATACCTTGATTTTTTCCTCCTCGGTGAGAAGACAGGCTTCAACTATTACCTTGAGAACTCTTCCGTGGCAGGCCGCCTTTACGGCGTTTATCTCGGCGAGAAGCTCGTCATACCTACGGTCCTTCATAAGCCCGACGTTTATTACCATATCTATCTCGTCAGCGCCGTCCCTGACGGCAATTTCTGCCTCGTACGCCTTGACCGACGCCGCAGAGTATCCGTTAGGAAAGCCTATAACCGTGCAGAGCTTTAGCCTATCTCCGACGTATTCACGCATAGATTTGATAAAAGAGGGCGGTATGCAAACCGACGCCGTGCCGTACTTTATTCCGTCGTCGCAAATCGAGCGGATTTGCGCCTCTGTGGCGGTCACGGAAAGAAGCGTGTGGTCGCATTTTGCAAGTATTTCTTCTATTTTCATTCGGGTTTACCTCGCTTTGTCTTTATTTTATCGCTCCAGCACTTGTGGCACATGGCGATATATCTGTCGTTTCCGCCAAGGAAGACCTGACGTCCCTCGGTCACAATATCTCCCGACTTGTCAATACGCGCGGTGACGGTAGCCTTTTTTCCGCACTCGCACATAGTCTTGATTTCGGTGATTTCGTCGGCTACCTCAAAGAGCCTGCGGCTTCCGGGGAACAGACGCGTCAAAAAGTCGGTGCGAAGACCGAAGCAGAGCACCGGCACACCCTTATCGTTTACAAGCTCGCGGAGCATATCTATCTCTTCGGGGGTGAAGAACTGACACTCGTCGGCAATAACGACGTTGGCGTTGCCGCTCTCACGCTCGTACAGCGCGAGAATATCCTCGTCCTTTTTAACAGCTCTGCATTCGGCAGAAAGTCCTACTCTCGATTTAATAACACTGTCACCGTCGCGGTTATCGGTTGCGGGCTTAATAAGCCAAACGCGCATACCGCGCTCCTCGTAGTTGAATTTTGTTATCAGCGCCTGCGCCGTTTTTGAAGAGCCCATCGCCCCATATTTGAAATACAATTTAGCCATTTTTCCGTCCTCTTAAATTCTACTATACTTATTATAGCATAGACGTATGAAAAAATAAAGAAAAAATTTTCGTCCGAGCATACAAATATAAAGGCCCCGTTTTGTGAAAAACGGCGAAAGAGCATTATTTTGAGAAAAGGGGTGGAAATTTCCTTCGCTTTGTGATAAAATATATAGAAAAGAACGGAAAGGAGAGAGAATATGAAGCTGATAATAGCCGAGAAGCCGAGCCTCGCAAGAAACATTATCGCCGGAATAGACGGGAAAATGCAAAAAAACGACGGCTTTTTCGCAGGTGAAGAGTATCTTGTTACCTGGACCTTCGGACATCTTTTCTCTCTTGTTGACGTGGAGAGCTATACGGGGGACAAAAACGCCAGATGGACGCTTTCAAATCTCCCCTGCTTCCCCGAAAAATTCCGCTTTGAATTAAAGCGCGGTAACGATAAAAAGGTTGACCGCGGTGTAGAAAAGCAGTTCAGGGTAATAAAGACCCTCTGCAACCGCGCCGACGTTGACACCATAATAAACGCAGGGGACGCTGACCGCGAGGGAGAGATAATAGTCAGGCTCTGCGTTGCCGAGGCGTTGAGCACGAAAAAGGCGCAAAAGCGTCTTTGGCTTCCCGACCAGACACCCGAAACCGTCAGGTCGGCGCTTCTCGATATGAAGGACGAGAGCGAGTATGACAACCTCGCAGGCGAGGGACTTGCGCGAACCTATATTGACTGGCTTTACGGCGTTAATTTAACACGGTATGCCACTATTCGCTCGGGAAAGCTCCTTCGTGTCGGCAGAGTTATAGTGCCGATAGTTCGCGCTATATACGACAGAGATATGGAAATCCGTAACTTCAAGCCGGAAAAATACTACTCCATACAGAGCGCGGAAAAGACACACGGCGAAAAGGTGGAGCTACAAAGTAAACAAAAGTTTACAAAAGACGAGCTCGAGAAGGCGGAGAGCACCTCTGCGCTTTATAACGGTACGGGTGCTGTCGTAACCCACGTTTCAAGCAAATTCGACAAAATTCTCCCCGGCAAGCTCTACTCGCTCTCTACCTTGCAGAACGTGCTCGGTAAAAAGTACAAGATGTCTATGGCAGACAGCTTAAAGATAATACAGGGGCTCTACGAGCGAGGCTTTCTCACCTATCCGAGAACCAACTCGGAGTATCTTGCCACGGCGGAGAAGGATAAAATGCGCCAGATAATTTCAAACGTGGCGAAAATAGGATATCCCGTAAGGTTTAAGGACTCGAAATACATCTTCGACGACTCGAAGATTGAGTCGCACTCGGCTCTGACCCCGACCTATAAGATACCCGGCAAGGACGCCCTCTCCGAGCGTGAAAATCAGGTGTATTCCACCGTTTTCCGCCGTTTCGTTGCGGTGTTCTGCTCCGAGGACTGCGTCGCAGACAAGAGCGAGATTAAAATCAAGGTCGGTGAGCTCGAGGAGTTCGTCTTAAAGGGCACTGTTATAAAAGAACCCGGCTGGACGAAATACGACGACTACTCGCAGAAGAATAAAATCCTGCCGAGCCTTGAGGTCGGAGAGGCGGTCAATATCAATTTTAAGCCGACGGAGAAGGAAACTACCCCGCCAAAGCACTACACGATAGAAACGCTCAACAATTATCTGAAAAATCCCTTCAAGGACGACAAGGCAAAGGCAAAGGAGCTCGAAGAAAACGGTGAGGTTGACGACGCCGACGATTACCGCGCTATCTTCGAGGGGCTTGAGCTCGGCACGGAGGCGACGAGGACGGGAATAATCGACAACGCTAGAAAGAGCGAATATATCGACCTCAAAAAAGACGTATATTCCATTCTCGAGGGCGGTGAGTATCTTATTCAGTCGCTCGAGGCGCTCTCAATCAGTATGGATAAATACAAGACGAGCGAGATGGGCAAGGCTTTGAAGAGGGTATATCGCGGCGAAATTTCCATTGACGACGCCGTGAAGATTGCCGAGGCGGAAATAGCCTCGATATTCTCAAACCCTAAAAACGGCGGAAATCTTGCTACGGTTGACACCGGAAGCTTTGGCGAGATAATAGGAAAATGCCCCGTCTGTCAGAAAAACGTCGTAAGAGGCAAAGCAAACTACGGCTGTATGGGATATTCGGACGGCTGCAAATTCAAAATGGGCGTCACCATTTGCCGACGTGAAATTCCAAAGGTTGAGGTAGCCCGTCTTCTTGAGAGCGGCTCGACGACTAAAATCAGAGGCTTCATTTCAAAAACCGGAAAGCCTTTTGACGCAAGGCTGGTTTTGAAGGACGGCGAGGTTCAGTTCAGCTTCGATAAATGATGAATAAAAAGAGAAAGGACGGGACTGTTTTCAGCCCCGTCCTCGCACGCTCGGCAAAATGCACCGAGCAGAGCGCTTTCAGTGGTTGCAGCAGCAACAGAATACGATAATTATTGCAAGAATAATTATCCAAGTGCAGTTATCATCAAAGAGATTGCAAAGACAGTTGTTGTTCATATATGTTTTCCTCCAAATGCTTTTGGGTCAGACCCATTATTATCTTATGCGTTCCCTTGAAAAAGTGTCATAAATATTTGCCCTCTCAAATATATTTTATCAAAAGATGTTTTTTCGGAGGGGAAATATGTTCGTATATTCTGTTCGCGCGTCGGGAATAAGATATTTTCTTCTTGTTGTTTTGACGCTTATAGTCCTTATAGGAAGTATAATAATAGGAAACAGCGACGCGGCGCTGGCGAGCGCCGAGGGCGGTGTGGATTTCAGCGGCGCCGGCGAGCACGAGGGAAGAGTGGCTTTCATTAAGCAGTTCGGCTACGAGATAGAGGAAGCGCCGGTTTCCGAGGAGAGCTTCTCTATGCCGACGTCGTTTGACCGTATCATCACGGACTACAACGAGCTTCAGAGAAAGCAGGGACTTGACCTTTCAAAGTACGGCGGCAAAAAGGTGACAAGATACACCTACGAGGTGAAAAACTACGAGGGACACGAGGGCACGGTTTACGCCAATCTTTTCGTTTACCGTGACAGAGTTATAGGCTGCGATATATCCTCGGCAGACCCGAAGGGCTTCGTTTTGCCGTTAATCAAGCAGTAAACAGAGCGAAAAAAGCGACAGACGCAAAACCGCGTCTGTCGCTTCGTATTTTAAAGAAGAAACTCAAGAAATCCGAGCACACCGTATGACGCAAGCGTCATTATAACCGCGCAGATTATAACTCCGAGGAGTATGGCAAGGAAGGAGTGCCTTTTCGGAAGATTGAAGAGCGAGGCGACAAGCGCGCCCGACCAAGCGCCCGTTCCCGGAACGGGAAGAGCAACAAACATCATAAGCGCGACAAATATCGCGGGTGACATTTTTCGCCTGTCTGTAAACGCTGTCTTTCCGTCGCTTTCTGATAGGCTTTCCGCCCCGTCGCCGAGGACCTTAGTGCTGTGCCTATCCGCCTTTTTGCGAAGCCATTCTATTACGGGGCGAAAGACCTTGAACCTTGCCATCCAATCAAAGAGCTTCGTTATAAACAGCAGAATAAAGGGTATCGGCAAAAGATTTCCAATAACCGCAATGGGCGCGTTTATATACCACGGAAGACCGAGTGCTGTGCCGACGGGAATAGCTCCCCTTAACTCAATAAGCGGAAGCACCGAGATTATGAAAACGTAAAGCTCCCCCGGCAGACTTGCAAAAAACTCGGCTATTTTTTCAAAAAAATCCATAGATTACTCCTAAGCCGAATACGGCTGAAATGATTTTACCATAAAATGCTAAAAAAATCAAGCTACCCGAAGATTTCCGCAGCCTCGACAACCAAAAGAGCCGTCGGATTTATTAGCTCGCGTCCGTATGCATCGAAAAACACGTCGCGGAAGGCGTCTGTTCCGAGATTGTATTTAAGCGTCCAAGCTCCCCAGAACAAATCAATGTGACGGTCTGCGATACCGCCGTTTCCAACGTCTATAAACTTTGCAAAACGCCAATTTTTAAGTAGGATATTAGGCAGACAAAAATCTCCGTGTATCAAGGTGTCGGAATTGAGCACCGCGGAGTTCTCGACAACGAAGCGGTATGCGTCATCGGCACTTCGAAAGCTGCACTTATCCTCAAAAAGCGAGAGGTCAAACCGCCCTCTTTTATAATTTTCCTCGACGGTCTTCAAATATTCGGGCGTTCTTATAACGGGGCACGCCGAGGCGTCAGTAGAGTGAAGGCTACGCAGCAGATTAGCCATTGTGACGGCAAGTCTTTTCGGGTCGGAGAGATATTCGGGGTGCGTTAAGTCCTCGCCATCTACTTTTTCCGAAAGCATATAGTCCTGTTTATCCGAAAGGTAGGATAGCACGCGCGCGCCAAGACCTATGGAATTAAAATATTCGCTCATCAATACCTCGCGCCCAAGCGAGCCGCTTTTTGCGACCTTGAGATAATATCCGCAGTCCTTATCAATGAAATAAACTCTTGCCTCGGGCGACGAGGACGTGTCGAATATTTTTGCACCATCAATTAGAGAAGTGAGCTCGTGCGGAAAACACTCGGGCAAAAGCTTCACGGGTGTGCGCTTCATATTTCCTCTTGATTTAAGGCTCTTGCCGTGGTATAGCAGATGTCGTCGTGACCGCCGAGAAGGGCGCAAAACTCCTCAAATCTATCCCAAGTGTCGTGAATGTCGAACTCATACGAGTGACCCCACACAAAGAAGACCTTTGGCTTGCTCGTGGTCATTTTTACGAATTTCTCCGCAAGCTCGAAGGCTTTTGCCTCTTCCTCGTGAAAATAGACCGTGGGGTTGAGCCTGTATATGTAGCTTGGCGGAGTGAAGGTGTGAGTTGAGGTTATAGTACGCGCGTTTTTTATGCCCGTGAAGTTTTTTATCAGCCTTGCAACTCTCGCGTCGTTGTTAACTCCGCCGCAAGGATAGGCAAAGCTTGTTACCTCGTATCCGGCAAGCTCGGAGAGATTTTCCCTGTCCTCTTCAACCTGACGGATAACCTCTTCGTCGGAAAGTGTTGTCAAGCGCGGGTGCGTGAGGGTGTGAGCCGCTATTTCGTGCCCCTGATAGATGCGCCTTACGTCGCAGGGCTTGATTTTGTTATGCGAAATGCGTACGCCCTCGCGAACAAGCTCTCCGGGCTGACCGAGAAGCTCGGAGTTGATGTTGAACGTGCCCTTGATGCCGTAGCGGTCGAGGATTTCAATCATTCGCTCGTCCTGTGTGACGCCGTCGTCGTAGCTGAATATCAGTATTTTGTTTTTGTCGTAATTCATAAGCTACCTCAAAATTCTACTTCAAAAATCAGAGTGGTATTACTTTCTTTTATAGCTTGTTTTTCCATATTTCCGCTTACGTTAAGCAACTTGTCTATTGCACACGCAGTTTGATAAGACATAGTTGCTGACGAAGAGCCTTTGAGTTGCATAGATTTTTGTTTTATTGAATTGTTTCCTGAGCAACGCATATCTATCAAATAGAGTATATTGTTGTCATTTGCGAACCATTTTAGCACAGGACGCTTGATTTCATTGCTTCCTTCGAAAACGCTCTCGCTTTTTCCGCTCAGGCTGTCTTGATTACTGATATGGAGTTTTGTTTCCAGTGCCGAATTTGAGCCTTTGACTTTTGCTTTTAAATTAACATTGCTTTTTGATGTGGATTCAATAGATTCCACTAATTCTATACTGCAGCGCTTTGCTCCAAGAGAGAATGCTATATGTTCAAGCTCTGCCAATTTTTCTTCGTTCGTTTTTGTGAAAATTGATGACGATTTGATAAAGCGGCTTCTATCAAAGGGGTCCACACAAAAAACGTCGTTACACTTTGCGACGGGAACGAAAACAAGTCCACTTTCCTTTATCCATTCATCGTAAAGATAAAAAACTTCAACGTTATTTACGTTTTCAAGCCTACCTATCGCTCCCTTGCAAACCTCTTTGTTTTTGTCTGTTGCATCGTCTATTATTTTAATAACGTTAGGGAGCTTGAAGTCCTTTCTTTTGTAATCCTTTGGGAATATAGGCTTGAGTTTGTTCTTCTGGCGTTCAAGGCTGTCTTGCTTCGCTTTTTCGGAAATGTTTTTTGCACTTTTTTGGATATCCTGTGAAGCCTTTTTGCCAAAGTCGGTTACCTTGCTAAGAAATTTAGCCATTTTGTTTTCATTTTTACTCATAGTAAGTCTCCTGAAAATGATTTGCGAACAAGTCGCTATAAAGGAAAATGTAATTTTCGCGAAAAAGTTATTCCTTCACCATTCCGAGCTTTCTGTAAACGTGCACGGGTACGGCGCTCCAGCCGTGGCAGAGCGAGCCTGCGCCGTTGAAGTCCGCCTCGCCGAGTATGGTTTCCCACACGGTATCAGAGCCCGCGTCGAGCATTATCTTGTAGGTGCGTCTGATTTCGGCAAGGATATAGTCCTTGTATTTTTCGGCGTCGGTGGCAAGGAGGGCATCGTATTTGAGCAGACTCATACTGAGCGAGGTCGGACGCATCGTGTCCTTGATAATCTCGTCGGCTATGACCTTTGCCTCGTCGGGAGTTGCCGCACCCGACAGAATTGCGAGAGAGTTTCCGAGCACGGTAAACGCCTCATCGTTTGCGAGGAATTTAAAGAGTCCCGACTCGGTCAAAAAGCTCTCGCGGATAGCCTCGCGAAGCTCCTCGCGCTCGCGGGCGTAGGGGAAGTCAAGACCTGCCGCCTCACAGCAAAGCTTAACAGAGCTAAGAGCAAGAAGTAAGAGCGCATTTATAATAAGGTCGGGCTCGTCAGTGACCGTGCCGTCCTCTCCGTTGAGCATGGGCGCCCAGTCGTAGAAGTTCCACATATTTTCGCCCGTAAGCTTTATAAGCGCGCCCGGTCTTGAGTTAATAAAGGCGTCGCAAATCTCGCGCATCTTCGGCATTACCTCGCGTGCGAGCGTTACGTCGCCCGTGTTTTTGGTGTATTCCGACACCGCGAGGATATAGTAAAGCGAGAAGGCGGGGATTGTGAGCTTCATACCGCAGGGGTGGCAGAG
>JAFVXK010000008.1 GCA_017501175.1 Clostridia bacterium
ATTGACAACGATACGGTTATTCTCCGGGTCGTATGCACCGGCAATCCCCTTCGCATCGAGATTTTCGTCATATACGATATTAAGTCCCGACCTCGCGGCAACACGCGCATAAGAAAGAATATCCGCATCATCAAGCCCATAGACGCGACCCTCGCGCACAATTTGACGTATCATAGACTGATTCGCCGCAGACATAGAAGCGTATTCCTCTATATTTTCTCGGCAATATGCGTCAATCTTCTTTTTGTCAATCCTCTCCTTCAGCTCCGCAATCTTCTCTTTGGAAGATTTTTCCGAAGAATTTTCGTCAGAAGTGTTGATTTTTTGCTTTTCTTGTGATATACTTCTTATGAAGCCAAATTGTTTTCCTCCCAACGGTAGCACTTGCGTACCTAGGGATTGGAACCACGATTTGGTTTCTTTCTTATTTTCTGACAAGTAAAGGATGTTATTATCTGCCATATCGTTTAATGCATTCCTATTTGGGTGCACCGTTTGTATTTTGCTTATCAAAACACCTTTTTGAGTGTGCTTGACCACAACTCCTACAACAACGGGGGACGTTCCAATAAATAGGTTGCCGTAAACGCTCGCCGAAGGCGTACCATATTGGTCTATGTATTCCGTTATAACGATTGGGTGATCTAACAAATCAGGGATTTGTTTTATGCTTTCTGTAGGTATTGGATCGCGTCTCGTACGCATTTCTTTCAAAATTTTCGACACATCGAAATAAACTCGCCCTTCAGGAACGCCAACTTTGTTAAGAGGGCTTTCTTTTACAACCTTTCCTACCGTGATATATCCACCTGGTGTTAAGTTTTCAAGGTTGTCAATTTGCCGTTCGTAGTATTTATCTTTAAGAAAGTTACTCTGTTTTTTCTCCTTATTCGCCTTGCCTTCATACGAATACCTTCTCGACCCGCTAACCTGCATATTTTCTTGATTTATGCTCATTAGCTCCGAAATATCGGCATTTTCACCGTTGTTACGAACACCGGCGAGTGCCGAATCTACCGTAGCCGCATCGATTTCTCTAGTAGTTGTGTCGGTATTGAAATCGTGTAGAACGTAGCTTTCGCCTTTTTTATAAATGCCAACGTCCACGCTCTCTGTTCTGTAACGAGCAACACCGTCAGAGAGCGACCTTATAGCCTCCGCAGTCGGTATCGCCTTCACAGCCCTGTCCGCAGGGGCTTTTTTTATTTCCTCTACAACCTTTGCCTTTGCTCTCTGCCCCTCCAGCTTGCCGCTCTCACGGTACGCCGCTGCTGCCTCGTTGAAGCGCTTCAGCTTCATCGTCGCCCACTCGCTGTCCGCAATACCAAGCTCCGCGCCGAGTGCATGCTTTTGCTCGTCGCTCGCGTTCTCGATAAATGCATTCAAATCCGCCTGGCTCTTTATCTTAGTGCCGGCTCTCGCCGCCGCCTCGTCGAATCCATATTTTTCGGTTAGCTGTAAATCGCTATTATAGTATCAATTTAGCACAAAGTAAAAATATTTTCAAAAGCACTTGTATTTTATTCTCTTTTTTGGTATCATATTATTATAGAATTTAACACGGGGGTTACATAAATGCCGGATAACAAGAAAAAGGAAACCTATTACTCAAAGCTTAGGGGCTTTAACCGCGCTGTGCCGATAATACTTTTAGCTGTGGCGCTGTTTATCGGTCTTTGCTTTGTTTTGCAGGATATGGGAAGCTTCGGCAGGGCTATTTCGGGCGCTTTGCTCGGTCTTTTCTCCTATGGAGCGTATGCTATACCTCTCCTCGTTGCCATTCACGCCGTCCTCTACCCCGCAGACGTTGCAAGGCATCGCAGAGTTTCAAGGCTCATCTTCTCTGTTGTAGCGGTTTTGCTTATTTCCTCGTCAATATATGCATTCGGACATCTTGACGGTAGCGTAAGCTTTACCCCCGTCGAGTTTTACTCTGACGGTCAGGCTCTTATCGGCGGCGGATTCATTGGAAGCATAGTTGCCTTTGGCATAATAAAGGCTCTCGGCGTTATCGGCTACTTTATCGTGGCGGTTGCCGTGATTGCCGTATATATCACCTACTTTATCGCAAGAAATAACGGAAGCGTCGCAAGGGTTGTTTACGGTGCGCTTTCATCGGTTGCGAGCGTATTCGCCTCTGCCGAGAGCAAAATCAAAAAATCGCGTAAGATTAAGGACGCGGCAAGAGCCGAAAAAAGACGCCGTGCCGACGACATAAAGCGCCGCGACCTCTACCACGACGATTATTTTGAGGTAGATAACGGTATGCAGGAGCTATCCATCAGCGAGCTTGGAATAAAAGAAGCGCGCAGCCGTGCCTCTGTTGAAATGAACCCTAACCTCAGCGAAACCGTACACCACAAGAGCGAGGTGGCAAACGAGCCATCCGAGCGCGTTTCAGCCGACGACGAGGTATTCTTCTCCGACGGTACTATAACCGTGAAGATGTCGGACAAAAAATCGGCTCAAAGCAAAACCGTGGATTTAGACTACGGCGAAGAATTCAACGAGCCGATACGCCGCGAGGCGAAAGAGCCTCAGAGCAAGAGCTCAGCATCAATAGGCATTGACGACGATGCCGACGCGGTATTCACAAAGGATTTTGACCCGTTTGATTTTGTTATGGGCGAAAAGCTTGCCTTCAAGCCCTCATCAAAGGCGTCCGAGGCTGTGAAATCACCGAGAGCCGAGGGCGTTGGTGTCTTTACCGAGAGCATTAACAATCTCACCGAGGAGGACGTTGCTAAGGCTCGAAGACAGGCAGAGTTTGAGGAGCGTAAGAAAAAGATAATAGAGCGCGAGAACGCATACAGAAAGCAGCGAGAGGAGATGGAAAGAGCTTCTGCAAGTACGGCAAGCAATGCTCCGTCCACCACCGCTTACACGAGCGAGGCAAAGGAAGAGCCGAAGGTTGCAGAGCCAAAGTCCGACTTTTCTGTCAAGCAGGATACCTCATATGCGGCGGAAACAAATTCCTACGCACCAACAGTAGAGGAAATCATCAATATAGATAATGAGATTGATGAAAATCCGATAAAAGCCGACGAGCCCGTAGAATTCAAGCCCTACGCACCGCGGACCGAGGCAGCATACACTCCCGCCGAGCCAAGTGCTCCGAAAGCGGAAAGCATAAGAACAGAGCGCTCTATGCTCGACCCCACCCCAAGCTTAAACGAGCGTATTTTCACGGAAAAAGAAGCATTCTCATTTGATAGCACACCGGCAGAGGAGCTGGTTGAAGAAATCTCGGTAGAGCCCACCGCGAATACACTGACGGGCGACAGCTTTGACTTCGACAGAGATGACGTCGAGATTGAAGAGCCGGAGGAGCTCGATGAGATAACCGTACAACCCGAGGAGGACGAGCCCATAGGCTTCGGTGAGCCTATTCCAGAAAGCGAGCAAAGCCAAACCGTTCTTGAGCAAAGACGTATGTTCACGATATTTGACGAGCCGAAAAGCGAGCCCGAGGAATTCACCCCCGCCGCACCCGTCGAGGAGCCCGTCGAGGACGACTTCTCGGAAATCACCGTTTCCGACTACACAGACGAGGAAGATATCCGGGGCGGTGAGATAGAGCCGGAAGAGGAAGAAGAGGATACACCGCCCTTCGATTTTGCTCCAAAGCCTATGCCTGCGCCCGTAGCGGTTGAAAAGGAAGAGCCGAAAGCTCCTGCGAAGCCCGACTATTCCGACTACCGCCTGCCCCCGATAGACCTTCTTGGCGAGGAGGACAACGGCGGTGACGAGGGAACTAATGCAGAAACGGCAGAAAACGCAAACAAGCTCATAGAAACGCTTGCATCATTTAACGTAACGGCATCTATAAAGGGCTTTGACCGCGGACCGCGTATCACGAGATACGAGGTAGTCCCCGCAAGAGGCGTCAAGGTCAGCTCTATAATGAACCTCTTTGACGATATTGCCCTTAACCTTGCCGCCGAGGGTATCCGTATGGAAGCTCCCATTCCCGGCAAGTCGGCAGTAGGTGTCGAAATTCCTAACAGCAGACCGTACGTGGTAAGACTGAGAAGCCTTCTCGAAACAGAGGAATTTGCCGCATCACGTTCCAAAACCATCGTATGTATGGGTAAAGACGTTGCAGGACAGCCCGTCTTTGGCGACGTTGCCAAAATGCCACACGTCCTCATAGCCGGCGCTACCGGTATGGGTAAATCGGTCTGCATCAACTCCTTGTTACTGAGTATTCTCTACAAGGCAAAGCCCGACGAGGTCAAGCTTATAATGATTGACCCTAAAAAAGTCGAGTTCAACATCTATAACGGTATCCCTCATCTTCTCATTCCCGTCGTCACAGACCCGAAGCAAGCCGCAGGCGCGCTTATGTGGGCTGTCGAGCAGATGGAAAAGAGATACGAGATGATTGAGAAGGCGCGCGTGCGTAACATTGAGGCGTACAACGCAAAGGTTCTTGAAGACCCCACCCTCGGCGAGCCTATGCCGAAGATTGTTATCGTCGTTGACGAGCTTGCCGACCTTATGCTTCAGGTTAAGAACCCCGTCGAGGGACTTATTATGAGCATCGCACAAAAAGCGAGAGCGGCAGGTATTCACCTCATTATAGGTACACAGCGTCCCTCGGTTGACATAATCACCGGCGTTATCAAGGCGAATATTCCCACCCGTATCTCCTGCAAGGTAATGTCAAACGCCGACTCACGTACCATTCTCGATATGGCGGGCGCTGAAAAGCTTCTTGACAAGGGAGATATGCTCTTCAATCCCGCAGGAGCATCAAGACCCAAGAGAGTTCAGGGTGCTTTCGTTTCCGACTCCGAGGTTGAGAGCATCATTGAGTTCATCAAGGCTCAGGTTGACGGAAACGTTTACGACGACCAGGCAATTGAAGAAATCAATCGCGCCGCGCAGAAATGCTCCAAGGACAAGGGTTCTGGCGGACGCGGCTACGACGATGACGGTGACTCGGGCGACGACGGCGGACTTTACAACAATCAGGAGTTCCTCGACGCTGTTGACGTTGCTGTCAGCGCAGGCAAGATTTCCACTTCCCTGCTTCAAAGAAAGCTATCCATCGGATTTGGAAAGGCGGCGAAATTTATCGACGGAATGGAGGACCTCGGCATAGTCAGCGGTCCTAACGGTCAAAAGCCTCGTGACGTTCTGATTTCAAAGGACGAGTGGCACGAAAAGCTTTCGCGCGTAAGTCTTGATTAAAAAAGTCGAAGAGAGCGGCTTACGGCGGCTCTCTTCTATCACAAAACAAAGAAAACGAGGTGTTTTACCCTATGATAGCGGTACTTCTTGCAGACGGCTTTGAGGAAATCGAGGCTCTCACACCGGTTGATATGCTGCGTCGCGCAGGGCTTGAGGTCGTGACAGTCGGCATAAGCTCAAAAATCGCGCTCGGCTCTCACGGAATTCCCGTAGTATGCGACAAGCTTCCCACCGAGGTTGAGCTCGGCAAAATTTCGACGGTAATTTTACCCGGCGGAATGCCGGGCTCGCTCAATCTCGATGCATCACCCTTTACAGACGAGATAATTTCCTCGGTCAGCTCTCGCGGCGGAAGAATTGCGGCAATTTGCGCCGCCCCTCTCGTGCTCGGCAGGCGCGGACTTCTCAAAGGAAAGCGCGCTACCTGCTATCCCGGCTTTGAAGCCGAGCTCTCCGGCGCTACCGTTACGGGCGAGCCCGTCGTTACCGACGGAAATATAACCACGGCAAAGGGTATGGGTGCGGCTCTCGCGTTTGCAAAGGAGCTCGTCGCTCTTCTCGTAAGCAAAGAAAAGGCAGAGGAGCTGTCCTCCGCCATTATGGAAAATTAAAGGAGCTAAAACAATGGCAAACTCTTCTAAGAAAGAAAGACTTATTGCATACAGATGCTCCTCGTGCGGCTCCGCGGTTCTCGGAACTATCGGAAAATTCGCGCTCTCAGCAAATATGCTCAGATTGAAGTGCGGCTGCGAGTCGCCCTCGCTTCTGGATATACATATTGCACGCGACGACAAGCTGAAAATCACAGTCCCCTGTCTTCTCTGCGGAGAAAGCCACAGCTTCGTCGTTTCCGAAGAAATTCTTCTTAACCGACCTCTTTCCAAGCTTTCCTGTCCTTATTCGGGCGTGGATATAGCCTTTTTCGGCGAAAAGGAAGCAATAGACCCCGAGCTTTCGCGCACCGAGCGCGAGCTTTCTGCAATTATGGCAGGACTCGAGGTTGAGGACGTATCAGAGCTTCAGCCAAAAGAAATGAGCGAGGACGAAATACTACCCGACCCGTCGGTCTACGACACCGTTCGCTTCGTCTTTAAGGATTTGGAAGCAGAGGGACGGGTTGAATGTCCCTGCGGAAAGGGCGGCTACGAGCTTCGCTTCTCGGACGAGGGTATTCAAGCCTACTGCGAAAGCTGCGGTGCAACCTATACGTTCAGAAGCATTACCCCTGCGGCGTGTGAGGATTATCTAAATCTAGACAGCCTGAAGCTATCTTAAATTGTAGTAATCAAGTATTCCGCGATATATGCCCTCGGCAAAAAGGTCGGGAGAATACGCCATAAGCTCGGCGTCATAAGGATTGCTTATAAAGCCCATCTCAATGACGGTTGCGGGCATTCTGGTTCTGCGCAGAACGTAAAGACCCGGGCGATAAACTATTCCTCGGTTACGAAGTCCCGTGGTCAGTGCGAGTTCCTCGAGTATATCCTCTGAAAGCCCGCGCGCGACGGTTGAGGACGGACTGTAAACCAGCGCCTCGCTTCCCGACGCGCGACTGTTCTCTGCCGCGTTTGTGTGTAGCGAGATAAACACGTCAGCTCCCCAGGAGTTTGCGTCGTTTACACGAGCGGTGAGGCTTGACGCGTTGCTCGTTCCAAGAAGAGTTTCGGGCGTCGGACGGGATAGTTTGACCTCAAAATTCGGATTGTTGCTTAATAGAGTATATAGCCTT
The DNA here is from genome assembly GCA_017501175.1 of Clostridia bacterium. Next base: position 6,926 of record JAFVXK010000008.1, read on the forward strand.
TGTCCGATATCATAGGTTATATCCTGCTCAAAAAATCCGTTTCCCTCAGCACCCGTGTTGTATTCTCTTGGATTATGTCCTTGGTCGATGTATATTTTCGTGCTCATAAATCTACTCCAATACAGTTTACTTACTCCCATTTTATGCAAAACTAAGAGGTTTGACAATGAATGAAATGAAGAGGCTTTTGAGCTTCGTCAGACGCGCGGTTGACGACTACGCTCTCATAGACGAGGGCGACAAAATTGCCGTCGGCGTATCGGGCGGCAAGGACTCGCTCGCACTTCTTGCAGCTCTTGCCGAGATGCGACGCTTCTATCCAAAAAAATTCGACGTAGCCGCCGTAACCATAGATATGGGCTTTGAGGGCGGTGACTTCTCGCCTATCGAAAAATACTGCGAGAAGCTCGGCGTTGAATACAGGGTTGTTAAAACCGATATTGCAAAAATCATATTTGACGTGCGAAAAGAGCCTAACCCTTGCTCTCTATGTGCAAAAATGCGCCGTGGCTCACTTCACGCTGCAGCTCAGGAGCTTGGCTGTAACAAGGTCGCGCTCGGTCACCACTGGGACGACGCTATCGAAACCTTTATGATGAACCTGTTTTTCGAGGGACGGCTCGGCTGCTTCTCTCCTAAATCCTATCTTTCCAATAGAAAAATCACCCTCATAAGACCTCTTCTCTACGCTACCGAAAAGGACGTGCAGTATTTTGCAAGACGCCGCGAGCTTCCAGTTGTTAAAAGCCTCTGCCCTGAGGACCACGCAACCGAGCGTGAGAAAATGAAAAAGCTTCTTTCGGAACTCGAACGCGAAAACAAGGGACTGAAGCACCGCATCTTTAACGCTATGTGTAAGGGCGAGATAGACGGCTTCAAGAAGGCAGGCAGATATCCCGACGCAAGTGAGCTGCCGGAGTAATTTTCTTAATATTTCTGCCATACATTAAATAATGGAAATTTAGCATTGACAAAACAGTATTTTTATGCTACAATATACGGGTGGCAAATAACGCCACCCAAGAATATAGGGGTATAGCCAAGCGGTAAGGCAAGGGACTTTGACTCCCTCATTCGTAGGTCCGAATCCTGCTACCCCTGCCAATAACAATAGCCACTCCACACGGGGTGGCTATTGTTATTGGTCGCGCGTAGCGTGGATTCGCCCTATCTCGCGCAAAGCGCGATAGTAGGTCCGCATTCGCCGCGCAGAGCGCGTCGAGCTCGCTCGTAA
>JAFVXK010000009.1 GCA_017501175.1 Clostridia bacterium
CACCGCCGGGGGTCTGACCCTGATCATCATCGCCATCGGGGTTGTTGCAGGAAACTGCGAATGCGACAAAGGAAAGGCAAAGCGCAAGAATAAGCATAAGTGCTAAAAGCTTTTTCATTATAATTTCTCCTATTCAGTGGTGTAATCAAATAGTAATTTACTTATATATTATAAATCAAAAAATAAAGAAAGTCAATACTAAATAAATTAACAGTGTGAAAAAAGTGAAAACATTGTGAAAATATACAAAAAACAATAAAAAGCATTAACGCTACTCAAATAAATGAGGGTGTATAATTAAGATATGAATTTTAATATAATATAAATAAAAGAGAGGTATTTATGGAGAGATGGAAAAAACGCGCCGTTACACTTTCCCTTGCGCTTTCGCTGACTGACGAGACCTCGCCGTCTGCTATACCCTATTTTCCGCAGAAGACAGAGCTTTCCGCGCCCGAGTCAGCGTCCTTGCCGAGAGCAACACCGGAGTCTTCGGGAATATCCTCGGTGAGAATTATGAATATGCTATCAGAGCTGGAAAGCGAAAGGCGTGCGAACATTCATAACATTTTGGTTATAAGGCGTGGAGTAGTTATCTCCGAGGCGTCGGCTCCCGGATACAGCGGTCACGTATGGCATCTGTCGCACTCTATGACAAAGACGCTGACGGGAATGGCAATAGGACTGCTCATAGACGACGGAGTCCTTTCGACCTCGGAAAGAGTTGTTGATATATTTCCCGAGGAGCCGTATCGGGACCCGCGCTTTGCAGAGCTTACCGTCGGACATTTGCTGTCTATGAAGTCTGGAGTACCCTTTTCAGAGATAGGAGTAGTGACAGAGGACAGGTGGACGGAGGCGTTTTTCGGCTCGGATATGACGTTTGCTCCCGGAGAGCGTTTTGCCTATAACAGTATGAATTCCTATGTTTTGGGTAAAATAGCAGAGAAGAAATCAGGACGCCGTCTTTCCGATTTGATTTCAAAGCGCATTTTTGCGCCGCTCGGAATAAGCAATTTCTTTTTTGAGAAGGGGCCTGAGGGAATAGATAAGGGCGGCTTTGGCGCTTATCTCTCGGCTGAAAGCTGGGCAAAGCTAGGACTTTTGATGCTTCGCGGAGGCGTATATGCGGGAAGGCGCATACTATCGCAAAGGTGGATTACAGAGTCGATTACCACAAGGGGAATTTCGCCCGAAAGCTCGGGTGACTTCAATTACGGGTATCACATATGGGTGCATAGACAAAACGACGAGTTTCTCTTCAACGGAATGCTCGGACAAAACGTTTGGGTATGCCCGAGAAACGACACGGTGGTGGTTATAAACGCAGGAAACAACGAGCTCTTTCAGCAAAGCCCTGCGCTCTATATAGTTCGTAAATATCTTGCGGGAGATATAGAGGACGAGCTGAGATACCGCAACGTCGCACCTTTGCGCGCTGGGGAAGAGAGATTTTTCGAGTCGCGAAGATATGCAAGACCTCTGACGGCAAGAAAGGGATTTCTTTATTTTCTCGGTATCAGAAACGCGCGACCCTATGACAGCGCGTGGGATAAGCTTCTCGGAAAATATATAATGCGTAAGAACAACGACTCGCTTCTGCCGATATTCGTAAGATGTATGCAGAACAATCTTGCGGCAGGAATAGAATCGGTTCATATTTTCCGAGAGGGAGAGAGGCTGTTTCTCGCTGTCATCGAGGGAAAGCGCGAGAAGAGGCTGGAGCTTGGGCTTTACGGCTTTGCCGAAAGCACCCTTGATTTCAACGGAGAGCTATACACGGTAAAGGCGTGCGCCGAGGCGTCGTACGACGCCGACGGAAAGTCGATATTCAGAATAGAGCTGGTTTATCCCGAAATTCCTAATACGCGCTACATCGAGCTTTCTCTTGCAGATGAGGACTGCGTTCTTATGAGGCTTTACGAAAGACCTAACAACAGAATAGCAGAGCCGTTTTTGGAATCGCTTCCCGTTACCAATCCAAAGCTCGCCTTTGCCAAGCAGATGCTTGAGCGCAGATACGGAAGCGACTTTCTGTCGGCAAGGCTTGAGCGCGTATTCTGCCCCTCGCTTCTCCTTATAAAAGAGGACGCGGATTTAAGAGAGGAAATTCTTCTCCGCGAGGAAGATATTGCCGAGGCGGATAACAGAGCTGTCAGGAATATCCTTTCGCTCGTAGAACGCTTTATTAAAGACGCGCCCGTGAGAGAGGAAAGCTACGTGGAGACGGAAAGAGCAGAGGAACAGGGCTTTTTGGGCAGCATTATAAAAAAATTCACCGATTTTGCAAGACAAAAAAATCAAAAACAGCCGTAGCATTGTAAAAGCAAAGCGACTCGGCTAAGCCGAGTCGCTTTGCTTGCTTTAAGAAATCAGTCGAGGTTGAGATTGTTGAGCATATCGCGGAGTGCCTTAGCCTCCTCGGCGGAAATAGTAACGCCCTTGCCCATCTTCTCGTGGTCGGGAGACCAGGTGCGGATATCGTACACGGGCTCTCTGTCGTTCCAGCTGATGAGATTAAGCTCTTTGTTCCAACCGTTGTTACCCTCGCTGACTACGCCGATTTTATCGACTACTTCATACTTAATTTCGGGCATATCTCTTCTCCTTATATATTTTATATATTTGTTAAGTACATTTTAACATAATAAAAGTGCGTTGTCAAGGAAAATGTTAAAAAATAGTGAATTTTTTTGAAAAAAACTCAAATATTTGAAAAAATTTATACAATTCAAAAAAATTTGATAAAATCTTCAAAAAAGCTATTGACAAACCAACTTGAAATGTGTATAATATTTTTAGAATGATTCTAAAAACGGAGGTGCTTATGACAAAACAGAAAGCCGCCGTTCTCGAGGTCATTCGTAGAGATAAAGGTCATCATACAGCGGAGGAGATTTTCATTCTGGCGTCCGATGCGCTTCCGGGAATATCAAGAGCGACGGTTTATAACAATCTGAAGGCGCTTGAGAGGGATAAGCTCATACGGCGAATCACCGCCGAGGACGCATCCGACAGATATGACAGCGCGTATATTCCGCATGGTCATCTTTTTTGTAAAGTCTGCGGAGGCATTAAGGACTTTGAAATTCCGGACTTTAACGAGAGGCTTTCAGAATATACGGGCGGAAGTATGGACTCCTATGAGCTGAAGGTACGCTACGTTTGCCCCGAGTGCGTTAATAAGTAAAAACTGAAAAAACAATATAATATAAAAGGAGAATTTTAAAATGGATCTTAAGGGAACAAAAACAGAACAGAATCTTATGACTGCTTTCGCAGGTGAGTCGCAGGCTCGCAACAAGTACACCTACTTTGCATCGGTAGCAAAGAAGGAGGGCTACGAGCAGATCGCGGCTATCTTCGAGCAGACCGCAAACAACGAGAAGGAGCACGCAAAGCTTTGGTTCAAGGCTCTTGGCGGACTTGGCGATACCGCAGGCAACCTTCTTGCAGCAGCAGAGGGCGAGAACTACGAGTGGACCGATATGTACGACACCTTTGCAAAAGAGGCAGAGGAGGAGGGCTTCAAGGCTCTTGCATTCCAGTTCAGAGCGGTTGCAGCTATCGAGAAGGCTCACGAGGAGAGATACAGAGCGCTTCTTTCCAACGTTGAGATGCAGAAGGTATTTGAGAAGAGCGAGGAAACCATGTGGGAGTGCCGTAACTGCGGACATCTCGTAATGGGCAAGAAGGCTCCCGGCGTATGCCCCGTCTGCGCTCATCCCCAGAGCTTCTTCGAGGTTAGAAAAGAGAACTATTGATTTTAAAAAATCAAATTATTCGGGCCCCGCTTTTGCGGGGCTCTCTTTTTGGCAAAAAACAAAGAGCCGCGCGAGGTGCGCGGCTCTTTCGCTTGAGTTAAGCTGTATATGCTATTATAATGCGTCTATCTCGTCAAGCCAGGGGTAGACGATAGGTCCGGAGTACGCCGACAGAGCGCTCGGGTGGCGCTGAAGCATCAGCGCTCTTGCCTTATCGGCAAAGTCGCGCGCAGAAACGAGCAATACCTCGGCGTCGCCTATGCGTCCGCGCTTCAGCTTGCCCTCGGACTCAAGAACGGTCCCAATGAACTCGCTTTCTATACGAGGCCAAATTCCTTGCTTATCCCAGACGTATTCGCCGTTTTTCTCAAAGGTCCAGAGCTTATCTTTGAGCTCCTCGTATTTCTCGCTCTTTTTTGCTTTTTCGAGATACTCGTTCATTACGCAGTACTCTACGAAATGACGGAGCGTGCATTTTCTAAGTCCGACGCCGATGAAAAGCATCTTGGTGTCGAGGTTATACATCTTCTCCCATGGCGAATCGGAGGAAAACGGGGTGTCGCCGAAGATGCCGTAGCGCTTTCCTGCCTCACCGTGAGTTTTTGTGATTTCGTCAGCGAGCTTTCCGATAGCGGCTACCGAATGGGTTGCCTGATTACTTCTTTTTGCCTCGGGCAGGCATCTGAAGTAGTTGGTGAGATAACCGACGTCCGAGGGCGCGTCTAAATTCCAATTCTTATAGACGTTCTCCCAATCGTTAGAGCAGAGAGTGGGAAAAATTACGGTACCCTCATCTCCCACGGCGAGCATCATTCCGTCAACTATTGTTTTTGCGCCCTCTTCGGTTGGTCCGACGCTCTTGAACGAGGAGTGCGTGATAATGGAATCGCCGGGGGTGACACCGAGCTCTTCGAGCGCCCTTTTAACATCAAGAGAAGTAAGCATAATAAAAGCCTCTATACGTTTTTTATATTAGCGATGCTTAGCGAGATTTGCTTTTTTGACAAGATTTGGGAAGGGGTGCTTGCCCTTTGCGGGAATTTTTCCTGCAAGAACGTCAAAGGCGTAGGGCGTTGAGGAGGGGGATTTGTAGGCGTATATCTTTCTCTTTACGGGGTAGAGGTTTTCAAGCGCCAGCGGGTTGCCGAAGTGGACTATCGCCTCAACTCTGCCGGGATGTATCAGGGCGTTTATGACGGATTCCATTCTTCTGGTGAGGTTGTCGGAGCCAAGATATGCGTAGGAATCGCAATAGCTTACTATTACAATCTTCTTATATTTAGCTCCCTCGAGAAGAAGGTTGGAGTTCTCTCTTGCCGTCGGGAACTCGCGCATTGTCTTTATCGCGGCGTTCGGGAAGCGCTCGTTTATTGCGAGCGTTATTGCGTGTGGCGAGTACCAATCGCCCGAATAAATCTCGCCCGCCTCGGCGTCGTAGGAATAATCCTGAGGAGTGATGATTACGAAAAGACGCTCCTCGTCGGGATCTATTGCGGGGGAAACGCCCTCCTCGCAGTCTGCGGTTATGCAGTCGCGAGCGATATTGTTCAAGATTTCCTCTGCGTTTTCGGGAAGGGGATAGGGATTTTCGGGCTCGCGAGCACAGTATTCCTCAAGTCGCATAACGCGGCGCACAGCCTCGTCAAGACGCTCGTCGGTTATCTTGCCCTCCTTGTATGCCTGTACCATATCCTCGTAGATTTCTCTGTTCGGTCTTCTTATGTTTGTAACGAGCAAATCGTTACCTGCCATAAGGGCGATAGCCATAGAATCCTTCTGACCGAACTTCTGGAGAATGCCCATCATTGCAAGGCTATCGGTGAACATTACGCCGTCAAAGCCTCTGTCACGGAGCAGGTCAAGCACCTTTTTCGAGAGCGAGGCAGGGTGGTCGGGGTCAATATTGAGGAGAACCTCGTGGCCGGTCATAATAGATGGCATAACGCCCGCCTTCATAAGCTCAAGATAGGGAACGAGCGGTCCGTTGAGGAGCTCTTCCTCGGTGATTTTCGACACGCCCTCTATCATATGTGTATCTACCGGACCGCAGGGGCAGCTGGGATAGTGCTTTGCCGCGCCGCTGAAGTTGTAGCTTGCAAAGACCTCGAGAATGTCCTTGGCGATTTTGGAAACAGCCTCGGGGTTGTCACCGGGGCTTCTTGAAACTCCGCAGGGCTTGTTTTCGTGAAGCATATCTACGATAGGACTCCAGCAGCCAGAATATCCCATCTCCTTTGCTTCCTTGGCTATGGCAGCCGCAAAAACCTTCGTGTATTCGGGATTGTTACATGCTGCAAGCGATATAAAGGGGATTTTGGGAAGCGTTGAGAGGGGAAGACCTTCTTCCATATCGTTTATGATAAGAAGAGAATATTCTGCCGCCTCTCTATACTTTGCGATGAGCTCCTTCGTTCTTTGGTTAAAGGGAATCTGCACGCATCCGCACGCCTGGTTTTTTACAAGCTCAAGTGCGAACTCAATATCGTCCTCCTCGATGAAAGAGCGGAAGCAAAGCACGCGTCCGAGCTTTTGCTCGGGAGTCATCTGTTCAAGTGTCAGCATATTATTCTCCTTAATATTTTAGGTTATAACTCATTATACAATGCTCAAATCTGTTTGTCAAGCAATCGGCTCAAAAATAAAAATATATGTTTTCACGAGGGGTGTGAATTGCGTTCACATCTTTAAAATTAAAGCTCGTTTTTTGCGAGAGGTATTTAGGGGCGATATTTTTACAAAACTCACTTGAAAAAAATCGTGATTTATGGTATAATAACTGTGGAATTATGTATTTTAAACGGAAGCAAAGCAGTTAAATTGAACCGCACGTTTATGGAGGAAGAGATAATGAAGCTACTTGGAAGAGCCCACGATAAAGAGTTCTGGAGAGAGGTCCGTGAGAGCGATTTTTATAAAGAGCGCAGGGAATTTCTGCATCAGATGTGGGAGGAAAAGTGCCAGAGCGATAGCTTTGAGGCGCTCACTTACTCTGATTTTAAATTGTTTTGGACGACAGGCGACAGAAAAACGTACGAAAACAAGTATTTTTTACGCCGTCACCAAATGGAGTTTTCCGCCCTCCTTGCGCTTGTTTATCCCGAGGAAGAAAAATACATAAACAAGGTGATGGAGCTTATCTACATCATCTGCGATGAGTACACGTGGTGTCTTCCCGCTCATCAAGGAAGGCTCGAGCCTAACAACAACTGCAAAATTGACCTTTTTGCCGCGGAAACAGGCTTTGACCTTGCCGAGATATACGTTCTTCTCGAGGATAGACTTGAGCCCTTGATTAAAAATAGAATTATGGCTGAAACCGAGCGCAGAATAGTCACCCCCTACGCATCGGTTGATAATTACGGCGGATTTGAAAGCGCGACGAATAACTGGACTGCGGTTTGCACCTGCTCGGTTGCCGCGATGATGATGTATCTCTATCCCGAGAGAGTAGAGGCGCTGTTACCCAGATTTGAGGCGTCAATGACAAGGTTTCTTTCGGGCTTTGGCGACGACGGCGTCTGCCTTGAGGGTTGCTCGTATTGGAGCTACGGCTTCGGCTTCTTTACAATGTATGCCGACCTTATAAAGCAGTTTACGGGCGGCGCGATAGATTGGTGGAAAAACGAAAAGGTTAAGACGGTAGCTACCTTCCAGCAAAAGATGTTCCTCTCCGAAAACGCGGCGGTCAGCTTTGCTGACGGACCAAGACGTCTTACCTATTTCCTCTGGCTTCTTCACCGCCTTAAGAAGCAGTATCCCGATGACATTCTGGTGTATGATTCCAAATACGGAGGAAACGGAATAGGAAAATTTTCCTATCAGCTCCGACAGCTTCTGTGGATAGACGAGGAGGCTCTCGAAAATCCCGACCCTATAAACACCCCTCTCGAATGTTATTTTGAGAAGTCAAAGTGGTTCGTTAAAAAGACCGAGAGCTACGGTTTTGCCGCAAAGGGCGGTCACAACAAGGAGCACCACAACCACAACGACGTCGGCTCGTTCGTTTTTGCAAAGGACGGCAGACAGGTGCTTGTCGATATGGGTCCCGGACGCTACACCCGTCAGTACTTCGCAAACGACACGAGATACGGTATTCTCGAGCCCTCCTCGCGCGGACACAGCGTGCCGATAATCGACGGTAAATATCAGCAATACGGAGAGGAATTTTCCGCAAAGGACACCGCCTTTGAAAAGGGCGTATTCTCTTCCGACATCGCAGGTGCGTACGGCTGTGAGGGGCTTAAGAGCATCAAGCGCTCCTTTGCCTTTACGGAGGATACCGTCACTCTAACCGACGAGTTCGTCTACTCGGGCGAGGGGGATATAGTTGACCGCATCGTCACCCTTACCGAGCCGAAGATAAACGCGGAAACCGTCGAGGTTGACGGCGTAACGATAACCTTTGACCCATCAGCTTGCAAGGCTACGGTTAATTCCGAGGTCAGAGAAAACGGTGAGGTCTGCTACTTCATTGATTTCAAGCTTAATTTTGGTGTCAGAAAATTTGCCTGCGAGATAAAATAACCGATAATCTTACGCGAAAAGCACCCGAACGGGTGCTTTTCTAATCTAAAAACGAGAGGGAAGGGCGGCACGTTATTGACATTTTATCAGCTTTGTGATAAAATTGGTTCAGAAAGAGATGTTTTGCGCCATTATTTTAATTTAAGGAAAGTTTCTCTTATGAAAAAAGCGTTGATAACCATAATTATATTGGCATTGGTTGGCTTTGTAGCCTGGGAATACGTTTTCAAGGAAAGGCTTATGCCCGAGAACGACCCCTTTACCGTTGAATTCATCGTTGACGGCGAGGTGTATGACACTGTAACCACGGCGGGCGGAGAGATAATAGAGCTTCCCGAAAATCCCGAGAAGGCAGGCTTTGTCTTTGGAGGATGGTATCTTGACGAGGGCGTTTGGAATATGCCGTTTTCAGAGGACTATCTTATGGATACCGAATTAACGCACGATATATGCGTTTATGCAAAATGGGCGGCAGGCGAGCTTGCCGAGTACAGAGTGGAGTATTATCTCGAAAATCTTGAAAAGAACGGCTATGAGGACCCGATTACCGATAATTTCACGGGAGAGAAAGGCGCTGAGGTCGAGGTTGACAGGACCTTTGAGCATTTCACTCTCGATAGCACAGCAGGTGCTTTAAAGGGAAACATCATGGAAGACGGAAGCCTTGTGTTAAAGGCTTATTATACGAGAAACACTTATAGCGTTTCGCTTTCCAACGGTCTTGCGGGCAATATCAGCGGAGAGGGCGTTTATCCTTATAACACGCGGGTAACCGTTTCTGCCGTTTCAACCAATATCGGTTATAGCTTTGCCGGCTGGTATTCGGGTGACGAGCTTCTTTCGTCCGAAACCGACTACACCTTCAATATCGATAGAAATATAGAGGCGAGATTTAAGGTAGTCGAGCCCCTCGAGCTTCTTGAATTCACCTCTGACGGCTCGGGAGTTACCGTAACCGGAATAAAGGACAAAACGGTTACCGAGATAGTAATTCCCGATTATGTGACCGCCATCGGCGACGAGGCGTTTGCCGAGTGCACAAACCTTACGAGCGTTACCATCGGCGAGGGCATCAAGAGCATCGGCTCTTCTGCATTCTGGAAGTGCTATAAGCTTGTTGAGGTAATAAACAAGTCCACGCTCAATATCACGGCTGGAGCTTGGGACAACGGCTACGTGGCTTACTATGCAAAGGAAGTTCACAACGGAGAAAGCAAGATTGTAAATCAAAACGGCTATCTCTTCATAACTTCGGGCGGAAAAAACTATCTGTTCGGATATACAGGCAAGGCTACGCGCTTAACTCTTCCCGAAAGCTATAACGGACAGGGCTATGAGATATATAATTACGCATTAGCCTACCGTAGCGACATCGAAGAGGTTATAATTCCCGACGCCGCGAAGAGCATTGGAGATTCGGCGTTCTATTCCTGCACGAGCCTTAAGAGCGTGAATATAGGAAACGGCGTCGGCAGTATAGGCAAATATGCATTCTACTCCTGCACGAGCCTTGAGAGCGTGACTGTCGGAAGCGGAGTGACGAGCATTGAAACCTACTGCTTCCACCATTGTGCAAGCCTTGTAAGCATAAATTACAGGGGAAGCGAGGCACAGTGGAATTCCATAACGAAGGGATATGGCTGGAACCATAATATCGGCGCATATACCGTCAATTACAACTAGTTTTACAAAACACAATTCGGCAAGTTGGAGGAAAAATGAGAATACTGGTTTGCGACGACGAGTCGGAGATAAGGAACATAATACGAATACTGCTCGAAAGCTCGGGCTACGAGGTCGTTGAGGCGGAGAGAGCCGAGAGGGCTATCGAGATTTTGCGCGAAAACCCCGATATTGACCTTTGCGTTATGGATATTATGATGCCCGAGATGAACGGCGTTGCGGCGGTTTCGAAAATACGCGAATTTTCTTCGCTTCCTATAATATTTTTGACAGCAAAATCGCTTGAGAGCGACAGAGAGGACGCCTATGGTGCGGGTGGTGACGATTACATAGTAAAGCCCTTCTCGCCGCGCGAGCTTCTTATGAAGGTTGAGGCGTTAATCCGCCGATACACCACCTACGGCACAAAAGAGGACGGCGAAACGGTGCGTCTTTACGGCGGTGTAGTTCTTAACGCAGACAGGCGCGAGGTAATAAAGAACGGAAATCCTGTCGATACGAGGGATAAGGAGCTTGAGGTGCTTATCTACCTTGCCAAAAACCGAGGAAGAGCCGTAAGCGCAAACGAGCTTTACGAGTCTGTTTGGGGCGAGATGGCGCTTCCCTCGTCGGGCAACACCGTCACGGTTCACATTCTCAATCTCAGGCGGAAGCTTGAGGACAATCCCTCAAATCCCAAGCTTATAAGAACGGTTTGGGGAAAGGGGTATCAGATTGATTAAAAAGCTCAAATTACCAAAAAACTCTCTCAAGGTCGGACTTTTGAGGACAATTATCCTCGGTATTGTGCTTGCGGTTTTGATATATGTCCTTATGACCTCTCTTGCGGAGTACATCAGGGTTAATCATTACACAAAGCCCGAGAACAGAGAGCGGCGCGAGGAGGCTCTGATAGAGGAGTTCAAGAACTACGTTGCCGCACGGGAAATATCCTCGGAGGATACCGAGAGTATAGAGCGGTGGGTAGCGCAAAAAACCTATATTTATCTGCTTTTATATAAGGGCGACAAGCTTCACTTCTCCTCGGGACTTCACGATAACGCGAACATGATACCGCTGTTTTCAAATCTTATGCTCGGCGGCTCTGCGGACTATCCGACAGAGGAGGAAATGATGGAGTACGCGAAGGAAAACGACCTCGTCGGAATTGAGATGTCCGACGGCACGGTCTATGCCTCGCTTACCGAGTTTTCGGAATATCTTTACAGAGATTTGGCAAGGCTTCTTTCGCTTGCACTGGCGATGGTGGTGCTCGCTCTCGTAATAATGATATACTTCTTCAAGGTCGTAAACAGAATTACGCGCCTTGCGTCAGAGGTTACCGTGGTTGCCGACGGAAACATGAACCACGAAATATATTCTGACGGCGACGACGAAATATCAAAGCTTTCGCACGACGTTGACAATATGAGAAACGCCATTTTGAACACTCTTGAGAGTGAACGGGCGGCAAGAGAGGCAAACACCGAGCTTATAACCTCGATGTCGCACGATATAAGAACGCCTCTTACCGTTCTTATAGGCTATCTTGACATAATGAAGATGTACTCCGAAGACGAGGTAATGAAGGAGTACATAAGAAGCTCCGAAAAAACGGCGATGCGCCTCAAAAAGCTCTCCGACGATATGTTTAAATATCTGCTTGTTTTCGGGGATTCGGCAAAGCCGGCGGAGCTTGAGGAGTACGACGGAAAAACTCTCATAGAGCAGCTTCTTTCGGAGCACATTTTGCTTTTGCGTGAGCACGGGTACGAGGTAAGGTTCGGTATGCCCGAGGAAAACGGTGTAAAGGTTCTTACAAACGCCCCCGACCTTATGCGTATAATAGACAACGTATTTTCTAACATAAGTAAATACGGCGATAAGGAAAAGCCCATAGAAATCAAGGTGGAGATGGGCGGCGACAGAGTGAGAATGACCTTCTCCAATGCAATTTCAGCCGACACCTCTATGGCGGAGAGTAACAAAATAGGACTGAAAACCTGCGCGAAAATAGCAGAGCTGATTTCCTCTGAATTTTCGTATTCGATGTCGGACGGCGTTTTTACGGTATCAATAGGACTTATTTCACACAGGGAGTGAGAATATGATATTGTTTTATGAATTATCAGAGAACAGCGTTGACGCGGCGCTTGAAAAGCTGCCTCTTCCGAAGAGCGAGGCTCTTGAAATAATAGAGAGCTATATGGAAGGCGGCTCTGACGCCGCTGTTACGGGTGCTTTTGGCTGCCTTGTCGTGAGAATATACGACGGCGGGGAATATTTATTCTCCTATCCGTACCCCTTGACCGAGAGCGCAGACGAAGCGGGCGCTGTCGAGGAGGTTGCCCAGTACGCAATAAGAGAGGGACTTCCGCTCGTTTTCTTTGACGTTCCGAGGGACAGCTTACCTATACTTCTTATGGGCTTCCGCCACGCCGACGTTGATGCAGAGGACGAGAGCGCCGACACCTACCGCGTTACAATCAAGAGCGAATGTATGCTCATAAAAAAAGCCCCCGAGGCGACCTCGGGAGCTGTGATGCTTCGTGAGCTTCGGTATGAGGACCGCGAGAACTACGCACGCATCTGCCTCGATACCGAGAACAATAAATATTGGGGCTACGATTTCAGAGAGGACGAGCCCGACGCCGACGCTGAATTCTTTATAAATTCGGCGATTTCCGAGCGCAAAATAGGCACAGCCATAAGCTTTGCCGTCATTTCGGACGGGGAATTCGTAGGCGAGGCAACTCTTTATGCCTTCGACTGCCGAGGTGGAGCTGAAACGGCTATACGCATTCTCCCCGAATATCAGGGAAAGGGGCTTTCAGAAGATATTCTGACCGCGCTTTTTGAAGTTGGCAGGTCTATCGGACTTGTAAGAATTTATGCAGAGGCATTCTCGGAAAACAAGCCGTCGGTAGCCTTTTGCTCGAAGCATATGGAAAGGCTCTCCGACGAGGGCGGCCGAGTGATTTTCATAAAGAACCTCTACGAGCTGTAATTTTCAATAGCTTCCTTTATTTCGGATACGGTGCGCTCGGCTTCGCTGCGGAATTCTCTTGCGCTCACGCGAAATCCGCCGCTACCGAGTATCATCATCTGCTCCTGCATATCCGAGCTTACCACTCGCACGAAGAAGTCGGAAGACGTCTCGCGGGTGGTCTTTTCTATATACGCGTCAGCCGTCTGGTTTTCCTTGGTGTAAACAACCGTAACCGCGCCAACCTCTTCCTCAGAGCCGCTACCTTCGCGGCGGCGGTAGGCATCGAAAACTATTATGCATTTGCATCTTCTGAACGCGGTGTAGCTGCACATAAGCCGTGTCAAAGCGTCGCGCGCAAGACCTATATCCCGCTCTGAGAGCGCGCGTAATTCTTCCCACGCAAAGATTAGGTTGTAGCCGTCTATAATGATAAGCTCGGGCTTCGGCTTTTCGGGCTTTTTTCGTCTTTCCTTTTTCTCTACGTATCCGACAGCTGCGTTTTCCACCCTTTCCGTTATGCGACGCTCCTTGATTTTTCCGTAGGTGGATTCGAAGATACGCATAAGCTCGCGGTCCTCTTCAACGCCCGAAGCAAACGAGCGTTTTTTTAACACGGGTGTGGGGGTGTCCTCTTCAATTTCTGCTTCTTCTCGGGGCTTTATATGCATTTTCTTGTCAGCCTCGTACCAGGGGACGTAATAGCCCGCGCCCTCTTTTAAGAATACCGAGTCAGCAAGGTTGCGTCCGTCGCGGTCGGGGTCGTAGCCTATTTTTTCGACTACCTCGTCTGTATTATGGCAGGGCACATACGCGCCGGGTGTCAGCGTTAGCCGACCCTTGCCGCCCGTGTAGGCTCTGACGTCCAGAGAGTATTTACGCATAGTAGCAACGGGGCAGCTTCCGACGAGCACCGCCCACTCGCCGTCAAGCGAAAGAAGCTCGGAGTCACCGCCCATTGACGCGACGTCGTTCATTGCTCTGCCGAGATTGTCCTTAGGTACTTCAAGTCGATAGTTAAACGTGGGCTCAAGAAGCACCGACACTGCCTTCCTCAGTCCCTGTCTTACCGCACGGTAGGTAGCCTGTCTGAAGTCACCACCGTCTGTGTGCTTGATGTGCGCCTTGCCCTCGGTAAGAGTGATTTTTATATCGGTTACAGGCGAGCCTGTCAAAACGCCCTTGTGCCGTTTTTCCTCGAGATGCGTGAATATCAGCCTCTGCCAGTTTGAAGAAAGTCTGTCGGTTGAGCACTCGCTGTCGATAACTATACCCGAGCCCTCGGGCAGAGGGTCGAGCCTGAGATGCACCTCGGCGTAATGGCGCAGCGGTTCAAAGTGGCCGCGTCCGATGACGCTCTCGGCTATCGTTTCGCGGTAAAGCACGCGCCCCTCGTCAAGCTGAATGTCAAGCGCAAAGCGGTCCTTGACTATGCGAAGAAGAACCTCTGTCTGTATTTCACCCATAAGAGAAACCGAGATTTCCTCGCTTTCTGCGTTATAGGATAGCGATAGGGTGGGGTCTTCCTCGCCAAGCGGACGAAGGCGCGAAAACGCCTCGTAGGGATTAACACCGTCGGGCAGCTTTATTTTATAGCTGAAAACAGGGGTCGATGCAAGTCTGTCGTCGCACTCTGTCCCAAGACCGGCTCCTGCCTGTACGCTATCAAGCCCCAAAACGGCGCAGACCTCGCCGACAGCGGCGCTTTGCGCTGCCTTGTATTTGTCACCGTTATATATTCTTATTTCCTTGACCTTTTCCTCGGTGTATCCGCCAAGACCGTCGGGGATTTTCAGAGTGTCCTTCGTTTTCAGGCAACCGCCGGTTATTTTCATAAAGGCAAGTCTGCGTCCGCGCTTGTCGCGCTCTATTTTATAAACCTTAGCTCCGAAAAGCCTGTCACTGTAATTCTTTTTTTCGGTAAAACGGTCAAGAGCCGCGAGAAATTCCGCAACGCCGTTCATTTTAAGAGCCGAGCCGAAATAGCAGGGGAATATGCGTCTTTTCCGTATAGCCTTGCGGATTGAGCCGTCCGAGAGCATACCCGTGTCAAAAAACTCCTCGATAAGCTCCTCGCTGTGAGCTGCCGCGTCCTCAAAGAAGAAGGGTGCATCGGTGTGAGTAAAATCAACGAAGCCGCCGCCGAGGTGAGTGTTTAGGGCTTCTATGATTTCGGCTCTGGTTTTTGTGCAAATGTCGGTTTTGTTGACAAAGACAAAGGTTGGTATTCCTCTCGACGATATAAGCTGCCAAAGAGTTTTGGTGTGCGCCTCTACTCCGTCGGGTGCGCTGACAACGAGAATTGCGTAGTCCTGAACCGCAAGCGCGCGCTCTGCCTCTGCTACGAAATCGACGTGACCCGGGGTGTCGATAAGACTTACGTGTGTATCCAAAAAGTCAAAGGTTGCCTGCTTTGAGAAAATCGTTATTCCGCGCTCACGCTCAAGCTCGTGAGTGTCCATATAAGCGTCGCGCTTGTCAACTCTGCCAAGCTTGTCTATAACACCCGAGGTGTATAAAAGCCCCTCGGAAAGCGTCGTTTTTCCGGCGTCAACGTGTGCAAGTATTCCAAAAACGAGGTTTTTCACGGCACAACCCCTTTCCTAGCGTAATTACATATATTTTACCACAAAAGATATAAAAAGTAAATAAAAAAAGCTAACTCACGCCAAAAAGCTTGAGTTAGCTCCCACCAAAGCAGTAAGCCTGCCCGACAGAATTAAAGGTCGTCGGCGTCCTGTACGGGCATATCGTAAGGGTCGTCGGGAACTCCCGTATAAGAGCCGTAAGGGTCTGTGTCAATTCTATCGTCAACACTGCTCGATTTCATCGAAAACTCAACACGGGTACGGTCTTTTTGCTTGTTTTTCTCTTTTTTAAATTCGTTTTTCATAAAATATAGCCTCCCTTCGCTTGCCTTTATTATGGCTCTATGCGGGAGGCTATATTCCTTTTTAAAATGTAAAATCAAATTAAAATTTTGCTTTTTCGGGGTTGAAATGGGCTTACTTTCCTATTATATGTAAAGTTTGGTTTACAATTTGGTCGCAAGCGGCAACCGAGGTCTGACGAAACGACATAAGACGCATACCCATATTTTCAATAAGATTTCTCGGGGGAAGGGGAAGTGCGCGCATTTCCTTCGAGTTTATCTGCTTTGACTTGGAAACTATCGAAAGATATCTGTCGTAGATAGTGGAGTTTAAAAGAGCGAAAAGACCAAATGCAAGTCTTGCCGAAATCTCGGCGTTTTTATCCTTGGTATCTATGAAGTTTATCTTGTTGTGGGTGCTTATATATCTGTATGCGGGAAGCTGGGAAGCAAGATAAATAGCCGAATTGATAAATCTCTCGTCGCTCTTTGAGGGGACTCGCTTGATTATTATCATATTCTTGTTTTTCTGGATAAGCGAGGGATTGATGGGAGCGATGTACTGACGCTTTATGGGAAGAGGGAAGTCAATAGTGCCGTTTCTTATGGCGGCAGGGCGGATAAGCGGCACGGCGCTCTTTATCGGTTCGCTGAAGAGAAGTCCCTCACAGCGAGAGTCCAAGACAAGACCTGTTGACATTTTAAGACCGAGCGACGCGAGAGTTTCGGGAAGGGCGGAAATGAACTTAACAATTTTCGTGTCCTCAACGCTCTTCGGGAGAGTAAGCGTGCCGTCGTTCTTGTCAACGACAAAGTCGTATGCAAGAGGCGGAAGAGCAACCGTGCGCTCGGGTGAGCCGTCGTCGGTGGAAACGGTGATTGCAACGCTTTCGGGCTTCTCGCCCTTTCTGTAGCCGAGAATTATATTCTTTTTGAGGGGAACGGCGCGCTTTTCGTTCTTCTGCTTGCCGATGAAGAGGTGTATTGACGAGAGCGCGAGCTTTTCTGCCATTTCCTTGCGGAAGGCGGTGAGAGCCGACGCACTTGCAACAAGGGTGGGAAGGACGATGACGAGCTGACCGTCATCCTCAAGGTGTCTTCCGGCGGTCTTCGCAAAGAGGAACGCCTCGTTTATCTTGACCTGTGTGACACCGCCCGCCTCAAGCGCCTCGGTTGATTTCTTCTCGCAAAGCTCTGTCGGGGGATTGCAAATAACGAGGTCATACTTGTCCTCGATAGAGTCAAAGAAGGTAACCGTGTAGTGATTTTTCGACTCCGTGACGTAGTTTTCGTTATATACCGTGACGTAGAGCTTTACGCCGTAATCGTGACGGCATTTTTTCCGTATTCTTTCAAGGTTGTCCTCAAGCATTGGAATAAAGTCGTCGCATACCTCGTAGCAGGTGAGAAAAATCTGCTTACATTCGAGACAGCTTTTGCAAATTTCCTCTATTATGGCGGCGGAAAGAATACCCGTGCCGGCACCGGGGTCGAGCACCGTATAGACCGTCTTTTTCGGATTAAGCTCGAACATTTTTGCCATAAGACGAGCGGTATCCTTCTTTGTGAAGAGCCTTCCCAGACGGACGTTTTCGCTCTGCGACTTCTCCCTTATGAGCTTATATGTGTTTCTGACGGCAAGATTAAGCATAGCTACCTCCGATTTCTGCCTTGAATTATTCTTGCTTTTATTGTATCATATTTTTCAATCCCTTGCAATACATTTTTAAAGTTTTTTTGATAAAAATATTGCAAAATTTGGCGTAAGATGTTATACTATTATATATAATGTAAAGTTTACTGCCGAAAGGGAGCCCGATATGAGCGAGAATACGAAAATTACAAACCTTAAATTTTTGCATTGCGGAGATATTCATCTTGATTCTCCCTTCCTCGACGTTTCACCTGAGAAGAGCGAGGAGAAGAGACGCGAGCTTCGCTCGACCTTTATGCGTCTTATGGAGTTCATACGCGACAAGGGTGTTGACTACGTTTTTATCAGCGGCGACCTTTTTGACACGAGGTACGCGACGAATATAACGTCAGAAATTCTTATCAGAGAGTTCCGTAACTGTCCCGACACGCAGTTTGTAATCGCTCCCGGCAGAAGCGACGCTTACGAGAACAACCTCATATATTCCTCTGACAGACTTCCGCAAAACTGTCACGTGTTTAAGAGCACGAGCCTTGACCGCATCTACTTTGAGCGAGACAAGGTTATGGTTTACGGCTGGGGCTTTGCGGACGGTGAGTTTGAGCAAAATCCTCTTTATGACGCGCACGTTGACGATAGCGCGAACATAAACGTTGTGTGCGGCTATGCCGACCTTGACGGCGAGGTTGGCTCGAAGACCTGCCCCGTGTCGCGTGCCGACCTCAAAAGATTCGGTGCGGATTATTACGCGCTCGGCTCTCGCCACGAGGCAACCGACCTTATAAGCCTCGGGACGTCTATGTATAGCTACTCAGGCTCTCTTGAGTGTATGGGATTTGATGAGCCCGGCATTGGCGGAGCAAAGCTTCTGAACGTAAAGTATAATGACGGAGAGCTCTCGATGGACGGAAAGAATATGACCTTTGGCCGTATCCGCTTCGTTACCGAGGAGATAGACATCACGGGTGTAAGCTCCAACAGCGAGATAATTAACCGTATCAGCCGAATGATAAGCGAGAAAAAGTACGGCGTTGAAACAGGACTTCGCTGTAATCTTGTTGGAAACATAGACCCTCGCTTTATCGTTCCGTCGGGACTTGAAAACGACGTGTTTGGGCTTTATTGCTTTGAGCTTTGCGACAAAACGCTGCCTCTTTATAACACCGAGAGCTTCAAGCGAGATATGTCGGTCAAGGGCGAGCTTTTCCGCACTCTTCTGCCGCTTCTTCAGGGCGAGGACGAGGAGCGCCGCATTGCCGCTGCAAGAGCCTTCCGCGAGGGGCTCGCGGCACTCGAAAACCGCAATATAGATTAAAAACAAGCAGAGCGAGGGGCGGCTCGCTCTGCTTTCTTGTATAATAAACGGCTGCTTCTGAAATTGAAGCAGCCGTTTTGATTTTTGAAATTTAAAGCCTTGCCGTGTAAGGTCTTGCGGCTATATCAGTCGGGCTTGCGCGGCATGATAATCGCGGCTATAATATATGCCAAAACACCTACACCGGCAAACAAGACTGCAAGAACCCATAAAAGACGAATTACGGTTGGGTCAACGTCAAAATATTCACCGATACCGGCGCACACGCCGTCAAGCTTTTTGTCGGTGTTTGATTTATAAAGCTTCTTTTGCATAATGTCGTACCTTTTACGCCTCGGGGCGCATCGTGGGGAAGAGTATAACCTCACGGATTGTGTCATTGCCGGTGAGCATCATTACCGTACGGTCAACACCGATGCCCATACCGCCTGTGGGGGGCATACCGTATTCCATAGCGGTGAGGAAGTCCTCGTCGAGCATCTCCGCCTCGTCGTCGCCGCGGTCACGGAGCTCAAGCTGCTTCATAAAGCGCTCGCGCTGAACTATCGGGTCGTTAAGCTCGGAATATGCGTTTGCAAGCTCGCTGTGGCAGACGAAGAGCTCGAAGCGCTCGGTAAGTCTGGGGTCTGCGGGGCTTGCCTTCGTAAGAGGCGAAACCTCTACGGGATACATAGTGATGAAGGTGGGCTGAATGAGCTTTTCCTCGACTTTCTGGTCGAAGCAGGCATAGAGCGCGTTGCCCCAGGTCTTGTCTGCGGTGTCTGCAAGCTCAACGCCGATTGCCTCTGCCGCCTTGACAGCCTCAGCGTCGTCGGTGATAGCGCCGAAGTCAACTCCTGCGTATTCCTTAACCGCGTCAACCATAGTGAGTCTTCTCCAGCCGGGAGTAAGGTCGATTTTCTCGCCCATCCACTCGACCTCGTACGTGCCGAGAATCTCCTTTGCCGCACCCGAGATGATTCCCTCGGCAATATCCATCATATCGTGGAAATCAGCGTAAGCCTGATAAAGCTCGATAGTGGTAAATTCGGGGTTGTGCTTGGGGTCCATTCCCTCGTTTCTGAATATTCTGCCTATCTCGTAAACTCTCTCCATACCGCCGACGATAAGACGCTTCAAGGGAAGCTCGGTTGCGATACGCATATACATATCAATGTCAAGAGTGTTGTGATGGGTTATAAAGGGACGAGCTGATGCTCCGCCTGCGATGGTGTTAAGGACGGGAGTTTCTACCTCGATATAATCTCTGTCGTCGAGGTACTTACGCATATACTTTATGAACTGTGAACGGATAATGAAGTTGCGCTTGACCTCGGGGTTAACGATAAGGTCAACGTATCTCTGACGGTATCTCGTTTCAAGGTCGGTAAGACCGTGGAACTTCTCGGGAAGAGGAAGAAGCGCCTTTGCAAGAAGAGTGATTTTCTCTGCGTGTACCGAAACCTCGCCTGTGCGTGTGCGGAAGAGCTTGCCCTCAACGCCCATAATGTCACCAATATCCCATTTCTTGAAGGAAGCGTAATCCTCCTCGCCAACAGAATCTCTCGCGACGTAGAGCTGAATTTTGCCCTCGCCATCAAGGAGGTGAGCGAAGGAAGCCTTACCCATAACTCTGCGGCTGGTCATTCTTCCTGCAATTCTTACCGTGATGCTTTCGCCCTCAGCGAGTGTCGGCTCTTTTTCCTCAAAGAGCGCGATAGCGTCGGTGCTGTTATGAGTTACGTCATATTTAGTAATTTCAAAGGGGTTTTTGCCCGCCTCGTAGAGCGCGTTCAGCTTTTCGCGGCGAACCTGAAGCTCACTTGTGGAGTTTTGCTGATTGTTATTTACTTCGTTTGCCATAGCTTTGAGTGTCCTTTCTTATTCCTTTGCTCTCGAAACGCTCTTTATCTTGAGATGTTGTTCTCTTGCGCCCGAAACGACGACCTCGTCGCCCTCCTTTGCGCCGAGAAGAGCCGTGCCTATCGGGGAGGAGTCGGATATTTTACCGTTTGCGGGGTCGGTTTCGTAAGAGCCTACTATGTGATATGTGAATTCCTTTGCGCGCTCTACGTTGTAAAGAACTACGATAGAGCCGACGCTGATTTTGCTCTCGTCTATCTGCGACTCGTCAATAACCTTTGCGTGTGCTATCATTTCGCGCAGCTCGTCGATTCTGGCGTGAATTTTGCCCTGCTCCTGCTTTGCCTCGTCGTACTCCGAGTTCTCGGAAAGGTCGCCGAAGGCTCTCGCGGTTGAGATTTCCTTCTTGTTTTCCTCTACTCTGACGTTTACGAGGTAGTCAAGCTCGTCCTGGAGCGCCTTGAAGCCCGCAGGGGTGTAGGTTTTGATTTCTGGCATGATTTTTCTCCTGAATATCTAATGTATTATTTATTTTTTGTTTATTAAACTCGTAAGCTCGGCATAAGCCGCCTCGTACTGATTGTCAACCTCGGGGTCGGGGATATACTCAACGCGGCGGTCAGGCTCAACGCCCTCGCCGTCAAAGTTTTTGTCGCACGGCGGATTGAAAAGCCCTGTCGTGAGGGTGATTGAAGAGCCGTCGCTTAAAGGGAAGATGTTCTGAACCTTTCCCTTCGTATAAGTGGTTTCACCCACTATAACGGCGTCAATCAGACCGGCGTCGCGGTAGTCGCGTATTGCGGCGGTGAAAAGCTCACCCGCCGATGCAGTGTAGCCGTTACACAAAACAACTATAGGAACGCTTATTACGTGGTCGTTGCCCGAGTAGTACCACTTCTTGTCGTCACGGGTTACCTCGGCGACGATTTTTGTTCCTTTTTTAACGAAACCGGAGAGGATATTGACAGCGGTATCAAGATAACCTCCTCCGTTGTATCTGACGTCGAATATATAACCCTTGACCTTCTTTGTTTTTTCGAGCTCTTCAATTATGGAAACGAACTGCTCGTCGGTGTTGGCATTGAATGAAGAAATAACGACGTAGGCAATACCGTCATCATACAGCTCGTAGGCGACGCTCTCGGTTTCCACGTGAACGCGCTCCATCTCGTAGGTTATCTCCTCGCCATTTCGCAAAACGGTAATGCTGACGGCAGAGCCTATCTCGCCTTTAACCAGGTCCATAAAGGTGTTAAGGTCGGTGTCGGTGGCAGCTGTGCCGTCAACCTTCACGATAAGGTCGCCTGCAAGAATGCCCGCCTTCTCTGCGGCGGAGTCTGATATTGTTTCAATGACGGTTACTGTATGCTCTTCGTAGTCAAGCTGAACGTAAACACCGATGCCTGCAAATTCACCCTCAAGGTCGGACATATATGCCGCGTGCTCCGTCGGGTTTCTGTAAAAGGAGTATTTGTCCCCTATCGCAGAAACGTAGGCGCGGATTATCTCGTCTGAGCCTACCTCGCCGTTAACGTCGTCAAGCGTAAGCTGGGGAAGCTTGTTATTGATGTATTCGTCAGCCGTTTTGACGGCAAGCTCAAAAAGCTTCTCGGAGTCGTTATAGCCGAGGTCTTCGATATATCGGGTCGCATAGTAGCGCTCGATGGTTTTGAGCTTTACGGTGTTGAATTTGGGGAAGCCCCAATAATCGAGATAGCTTGAAACGTAGCTGTATTTTTTACTGCAGCCTGCGTCAACGTTTTGGCGAAGGGTTTCCGAAAGAGATGCAAACTCCTCCTCGGTGATATCGGTATCTACTTCCGAAAAATTTTCCTCAAAGCAGGACGAAAGTGACAGCGTCGAGGAAAAAATTATCAGAAGAACCAAAAGGAGTGAAAGGATTTTTCTGCTTTTAAACATAAATTCGCACATATTATTATATGAGGCAAAACGCAAATTTTACCCTGCAGCGATAGCGCAGGGTAAAATTTTAATAAGTCTTGCCGAAGGTCACATTCCGACTGTCTGACTGTCAGAATTTGGTGGGCTTGCTGGTAAGGTATTTTTTAACCATCAAAGCAACCTTAAAGGTTACTGCGTGCTCGAACTCGCGAAGGTCGAGTCCCGTGAGCTTTCTTATCTTCTCAAGTCTGTAAACGAGTGTGTTACGGTGAACGAAGAGCTTTCTTGAGGTTTCGGAAACGTTCAGGTTGTTCTCAAAGAAGCTCTGTACTGTCATAAGGGTTTCTCTGTCAAGCGATTCGAGAGAGCCCTTTTTGAATACCTCGCCGAGAAAAATCTCACAAAGGGTGGTCGGGAGCTGATAAATAAGTCTGCCGATGCCGAGGTTCTCGTAGGACATAACGGGCTTTTCTATATCAAACACCTTGCCAACCTCAAGAGCAATTCTTGCTTCCTTGTATGCTCTTGCGAGGTCCTTGAGGTTTTCAACTATTGAGGATACACCCGAAACTACCTTTGCCGAATATTCTTTTGCGGCGGAGTTAATAAAGTCAAAGCAGAACTTCTCAACCTGACCGATAGAGGTGCTCTTCGAAATTTCCTTTACTATGACGACGTCCTGGTCGCTGATATTGATTATGTAGTCGCGGCTCTTGTCGGGGATAAGGCTCATAGCTGCCTCATAAGGCGAGATGCTTATGGGTGTTGTGAATTTTGCAACTATGACAACTCTGTAATCGTCTGAGTCAAAATGAAGCTCGGACGACTTTACGTAAATATCGCTCGGAAGAATGTTGTCGAGAATGATGTTTTTTATAAACGAGGTCTTGTCATACTTCTCGTCGTACATATCCTTTATATTTCCGAGAGCAATGGCAAGTATCTCTGCCATTTTAAGCGCGTGGCCGTCGTCGCCCTCGATGAATACTATGCACTCGCTCTTTGCGTTTGCGGAATTGATGAACTTGTAGGTATAACCCTCGTAAACTATCGACTCCGCGGAGTAGGTGAGTTCTTCCTTTATGCGTTGCTTTGACTCGCCTATTCTGCCAAGCTCGCTGCAAGCGGCAATCATACCGCTCTCGTCGATAACTCCGACGGAGCGTCCGACAGCGTCCTTCATCTGATATATTACGGTTTGGAATATGCGGTTTGACATAAAATCCCGTGCCTTTCTTGATTAACACATCAAAATAAAGCGTCGTATCGTGCTTCTGTGAGAAGAGTACGAAACTTCTTTTGTGAATACTGTACTATATTCTAACTCATTTTTAGTCATTTTTCAATAGTTTTTTGAAAAAAATTTATGTTTTTCACAAAAAAAGAGTCTAAATTTTGTATATTTTCTCTTTTTTGGCGATAAGTTTTCCAAAAAACACCTTAGACACGGCGGGAATTTTGGTTTAAAGCTCAAAAAAGTACGAAAGAGCAGATAGTGTGTAAATCGGCGCGGTTTCGCATCTTAAAATGCGCGGACCGAGATTAACAGATTTAAGTCCCGCAGCCCTTGCCGCCTCGGCTTCGTCGGGTGAAAATCCGCCCTCCGAGCCTACTATGACAGAGAAGCTTCGAGCGCGCGAGTTTTCATTAAGGGTGATTTTCAGGGAAGCGGTACCGCTGCCCTCATAGCAGAAGAGCCCGCACTCCGCTTCTCTGGCAAGCTTCAGCATTTCGGAAAAATGCACAGGCTCGCGCACAATGGGAAGAATTCCTCTTCCGCACTGCTTTGCCGCCTCCTCGGCTATTCTTGAAAGCCTTGCGGTTTGCTTTTCTATTTTTTCCGCCTTCGGACGCTTTATGCATCTTGAGGATTCGAAGGGGATTATTTCATAAGCTCCGAGCTCAACCGCCTTTTGAATAATGAGCTCCAGCTTGTCTGATTTCGGATATGCCATGTAAAGTGATATTTTTACGGGCGGCTCACCGAGAGCTGCGCTGTGAGAGATTATCTCTGCGGTACATTCGTCGTCGCGGATACGGGAAAGGCGGCATTTATATTCCTCTCCCTCGCCGTCAGACACCGTTATCTCGTCGCCGACAGCCATTCTCAGCGAGCGAGCGATGTGTCGGGCGTCGTCACCGACAATAAAAATCTCTTTTTCTCCTATAGCGTGCTTGTTTACGAAAAATCCCGGCATAATATCAGGAGCGTCTTGCCATAATTGCAAGCCAATCGTTCTCCTGCTCCTCTCGTATAATTGTAAATCCGTTTGCCTTGACAGCCTCTCTTACCTCATCGGCTCTTGGTGCTATTATGCCCGAGAGGATAAGCGGAGCTCCCTCGTTAAGATAGTTGGGGATATCAGGCATCATTCTTATTATAATATCAGCGACGATGTTGGCAACGCAGAAGTCGTATTTTCCGCCCGAAAGGTCAACGCCTGCAAGAAGGTCGGATACTCCAACGGTTATGTTGTCGCACCCGCCGTCTTTTGCGTTCTCTTTCGCAACCTTCACTGCGACGGGGTCTATGTCATAGGCGTTGCAGGAGCGCGCGCCAAGCTTTGAGGCGCAAATTGAGAGTATTCCCGAGCCTGTTCCCACGTCAAGAACACGTTCGCCGCCACGTAGCTCGTCCTGCATTATCCTCATAACGAGCCTTGTAGTTTCGTGAGTTCCCGTGCCGAATGCCATGCCGGGGTCCATTCTGATTATTATTTCGCCCTCGCGCGCGTCGTACTTTTCCCACGCGGGAACTATGGTTACCCGTCCGAGAGGGATAGGCTTGTAGTATTGCTTCCAGCTTTCCGCCCAGTCGTCCTCGTTCATGCCTTCGAGCGCAATCTCGCCCTCAACGCCAAGAGCCGAAAGTCTGGTTTCTACATATTCCTTATATTCGACAACGCTTTTATCCTCGGGAACGAAAAGAGAAACTCTGACCGTGTCCCTGTCTGCGTTCAAGATGCTGTCATCTACGAGCTCTCCGTACATTCCCGAGAATGAAAAGTCGCTGTAATCCTCTATCATCAGCCCGTTGTCGAGCATACTCATAACCGCTGTTATGCTCTCAAGGTCAGAAGTCTTTGCGCTGACGGTCAGCTTAGTCCAATTTCCTGCCATAAGTCCTCTTCGTTCTCCGTTATTGCTTTGGTTTTGTCAACTTTTATTTGCATTTTCAGCTCGTCCTGCGAGCTAAACTGCCGTTCCTCGCGCAAAAATCCAAGAAAATACAGGCGAACACTCTCGCCGTAAATATCTCCCGAAAAATCGGCAATATTTGCTTCTATGTGATATTCTCTTTTATCGAAGGTAGGGCAGACACCGACGTTTGTTACGGCGTGATAGAGCTTGCCCAAAACGAGAGCTGCACATCTGTAAACGCCCTGCTTTAATTTAACACGCCCCGACACGTCGGAAAAATTCAAAGTGGGGAAGCCCAGTGTTTTTCCCACCCCGTTTCCATGTGAAACCCTGCCCGATACGAAATACGGACAGCCGAGCGCTTTGCGCGCCTCTTCCACCCTGCCGTCCGACAGAAATCCGCGTATCATCGATGAGGAAAGCGGCTCTTTGCCGTAGAGATAGGGGTCTTTTATCAGCGCATCACCGCCAAGCGCTCGCATATATCTGCAAAGGTCGTCGGCGTTTGATGAAGCGCGGCTTCCAAATCTGAAATTGTAGCCTGCAACAACTCGGGAAGCCCCGATATCACGCGCGATTACTTGGCTGACGAATTCCTCGCCCGTCATGGACGCAACCTCTCCGAAATCACAAACTACGGCAAAATCCACGCCGAGCTTTTCTATGAGCGAAAGCTTGTCGTCTGTGTCGTAAAGACGCGCAATTCCGGATTTTATTGAGGATTCCGACGCAAACGTCACAACACCCGAGGCTATGCCAAGACGGTTTGCCTCGTCCTTTGCCGCGAGAATGAGCTCTCTGTGGGCGAGATGTACTCCGTCGAAAAATCCAATGGCTACGGCGCAGTCGTCTATGGGCAGACGCTCACCGAGGCTATAATTATATATCTTCATACGCCGTCTCCTTTCAGTAATTTATTAATAATTATACATCTAAATTAAAAAAATGTCAATAATAAGTAGTATAAAATAAACCTTTGTTGACAAATCTGTCGGTTTATGGTAAAATAAACAAGTAACATATGAATTTACGAAAGGAAAGATTATGAAGCTCAACTATAAAAGAACAATACTTGTCGGCTTTGCCTTTTTTCTTATAAGCGCATTCTGGCAGGCATACGACGCAATAATTCCTTTGGCATTAAATTATCAGTACGGTCTTCCGGATACCCTTTCGGGTGTAGTAATGTCGCTCGACAATGTTCTTGCGGTATTTATGCTTCCTATTTTCGGAGCGATTTCTGATAAGGTAATGACAAAATTCGGAAGAAGAACGCCCTTTATCGTAATAGGCGCAATTGCTGCGATTTTATCCTTCATTGCGCTCACCTTTGTGAACGGTATTCAGCTTAATGCTCTTGCAGAGGCGGGAATAGTTGACGAATATAAAGCCGCTCTTGCGACGTTTAACGAGATAAAGGAAAGCGGAGTCGGTGTTGAAGCGGCTGAAAAGGCATTCAACGCTATCAAGGAGAACCTTCAAGCGCGCTCGCTTGAAATAAC
Source organism: Clostridia bacterium (assembly GCA_017501175.1). Next base: position 27,165 of record JAFVXK010000009.1, read on the forward strand.
GCTTGGCAACGTGTGGCCACTCGTCGGCTTCCTCGGTATGCTTCTCGTCGTGCTTGTTTCTATGGCTACCTTCCGTTCACCCGCAGTCGCGCTTATGCCCGACGTTACCGTAAAGCCTCTGCGCTCGAAGGCAAACGCTATAATCAACCTTATGGGCACTGCGGGCGGAATTATCATTCTTGCGCTTAGTAGCTTTACTGGTATGTCGAGCAAGCTTTATTCTCATTACGTCGGTTACGTAGCGCTCGTTTGCGCCGTAATGCTCGGCGGCCTTATCACCTTCATTTTCACCGTCAAGGAGAAAAAATGGGCCGAAGAGATGGAGAGCAAGTCGCTTGAGCTTGGACTTGAAGAAAAAGCTCCTGAGATAGAAGCGGACGCAGATAAACGCGCGCTTTCAAGGCCTGAGCTTAAGTCCTTGATTTTAATTCTCGCGTCGGTTGCTCTTTGGTACATTGGATACAACTCCATTACCAGCAAATACACCGTTTACGCGGTGTCGGTTCTTAACGTTGACTACGGTCTTACTCTTATTGTTGCTCAGGCGGCGGCAATAGTGTCGTATATTCCCGTCGGCATTCTTGCATCTAAATTCGGAAGAAGAAAAACCATTCTCGCGGGCATTTTGATGCTTGCAACGGCATTCTTCGTAGGTAACTTTATCGGCCCCGGCGTCAATAAGCTTATTATGTATCCCATATTTGCGCTTGCGGGTATTGGCTGGGCTACGATAAACGTAAACTCCTTCCCGATGGTAGTTGAGCTTGCACGCGGCGGTGACGTAGGAAAGTATACGGGATATTATTACACCGCGTCTATGGCGGCACAGATAGTTGCTCCTATACTTTCGGGAATCCTTTACGATTTATTTGAAATTTCGTTCCCGAACATGGGTATGAGAATAGTCTTCTTCGCGTTCGGAACTATCTTCGTATTTGCTTCCTTCGTAACAATGCTATTCGTTAAGCACGGAGATGCAAAGCCTACGGCAAAATCGGTTGCCCTAGACGGCCTCGGAGGTGACGATTGATGCCCCATGAGATATTTCTCGCGGTATCGCTGTCACTTATCGGTGCGGTAGCCCTTGCGCTTGTCATATATCTTCTCCTTATCAGGACTAAAAGAGAGGGCGAGATTATGAGAGCCTATCGGGGCGTGAGCTTTGCTCACAGGGGACTTCACGGCGAGGGAAGAGCGGAAAACTCGCTCTCGGCGTTTTCGGCAGCAGCCGAGGAGGGCTTTGGAATAGAGCTTGACGTGAGGCTCTCGAAGGACGGGAAATTGGTCGTTTTTCACGACGATACCCTAACCCGTGTTGCAGGAATTGATGAAAGAGTTGATGCGAAGACGCTGGAGGAGCTCAGAAAATGTCGCCTTTCGGGGACAAACGACACGATTCCCACCTTTCGCGAGGTTTTGGAGCTCATAGACGGCAGAGTTCCGCTCCTTATAGAAATAAAGGAGGATGCAGGAAACAGCCGCGTTACCGAAACGCTTGTCGAGGAGCTTCGAGGCTATAACGGCCCTTATATCGTTGAATCCTTTAACCCGCTTTCGCTGAAAGCCTTCAGACGACAGAGGCGTGACGTGCCGATTGGCATACTTTCTCAGCACTTTTGCAGAAGAGAGGAATATCGCGGGAAAATCCTTTATTTCGTTTTGCAAAATATGCTTCTCAACTTCCTTTCCGCGCCCGATTTCGTAGCCTATGACCACACCGACGCGAATATGCCGTCGCTTAAGCTCGCAAGAGCTGTGTTTGGCACGCCTGCTGTTGCGTGGACGGTAAGACGCGAGGAAGAGGAGATGGCGGCAAGAGCTGCAGGCTTTGGCTCTGTTATCTTTGAGGGATACCTTCCCAAAGAGGGAAGGGCGCGTACCTGCGACCTACCGAGATATGTAAACTAAACATTACAAAACAAGGCTAAAACGGGGTGGAAAATCCACCCCGTGTCAAATAATATCGAAAAACGGAGTACATATGAAATTACAGCTTGTCGCAACCTGCCTTTTCGGGCTTGAGCATTTGCTCGGAGAGGAAATCGACGCACTCGGCTATGAGAGAATATCAACAATAGACGGCAGAGTTACCTTTCTTGGCGACGAGGAGGCGGTTGCGCTTTCCAACGTATTTTTGCGCTATGCCGAAAGAGTTTTTATTAAGGTCGGTTCTTTCAGAGCAGAGAGCTTTGAGGAGCTTTTTGAGGGAGTAAGAGCACTCCCGTGGTCACAGTTTATAGGAAAGCTTGATGCGTTTCCCGTAAAGGGACACTCGATAAAATCCCAGCTTCACTCCATTCCCGACTGTCAGGCAATAATCAAAAAGGCGATAGTTAAAAACCTCGCGGAGATTTATGGCATTGAACGTTTCTCCGAGGAGGGCGTCAAGTATCAGGTGGAGTTCTTCATTTTGAATGACGAGGCGACCCTGATGATAGACACATCGGGTGTGCCGCTGCATAAACGCGGCTACCGCAAGGAGTCAAACGCTGCGCCGATACGCGAAACGCTTGCAGCGGCAATAGCAAAGACCTCGCGTCCGCGAGAAGAGGTGCTTCTTTGGGACCCGATGTGCGGAAGCGGCACTATTGCGATAGAGGCGGCAATGATAATGCGTAACATAGCGCCGGGCGTGAACCGCGAATTTGCCGCAGAAAAATTCGCATTTATTGATAAATCCCATTGGAAATGCGCGCGCGAGGAAGCTCGTGACGGTGAGGTCAAGAGTAATTTTGAGGTATTTGCCTCGGATATACACGAGCCGTCGGTTGCTCTTACCGTCAGAAATGCGAAAGCGGCGGGAGTTGCCGACACCGTAAAGGCGTTCTCTCACGATGCGAGGAAAATCTCCGCGCCGGGAAGACGCGCAACGATAGTAACAAATCCCCCGTACGGAGAAAGACTTGGTACAGTTGCCGAGGCGGAGCGCCTTTACCGAGAGCTTGGCGCGCATTTTCGCTCGCTGTCACCGTGGCAGGTTTATATAATAACCTCTCACCCCGCCTTTGAGCGCTTTTACGGCGCTCGCGCTGACAAGGTGCGCAAGCTTTATAACGGTATGCTTCCTTGTTATCTTTACCAGTATTTTAAGCGGCACTGAGAGCCGTTTGTCAAAAAATTCAAAATCTTTTCCTCATAAAACGCAAAAGGGGTTGATTTTTGAGTCGGCATGATGTATAATATTAAATACGAACATATTTGGCAATTCGTTTTGCTCAAGCAAAGGAGCTTTTATGCAGGAAATTACCTTAAAAGAAATTTATAACACGCTCGCACCGAAATTCAAGGTGCTTTTGATTATTCTTCTTATCGGAGCTGTCGTAGGCGGCTGCATCGGCGCTGCGAGGACGTTTTCCTCGATGACCTACGGCACTACGATTGAATTCTACGTCAATCCCAAGAGAAGCGATGACGGCGGTAACAATCAGAGCCAGTTTGGCGTGTACGGCGCATACGGTTGGCACGTTATGGATAATATGACGAAGCTTCTTGCTTCGGAGAGCTTCGCCGAGGATATGCTTCTTGACGATGATGGCCTGCCTATTGAAACCGTGCTTAATAGCGAAAGCGACAGAACGGAAATCGACAGGCTTATAGCCGAGGCAAGAGGTCCTATCCAAGAAGCTAAGGACGCCGAGATCGCTGTAGAAGAGAAGACTGAGATCGTGAACGAGAAAAAGCTCGCCTACACCACGGCGTCAAGCGCGGCAAACAAGGCTAACAGCAAGTATCTTTCTCTCGTTTCAGCCAAGGCGTCAGAGGATGAGATAAGCGATGCAAAGGCCGATTCCGAGGAGGCTCTTGCGGCAGAGAAGCAGGCAAAGCTTGATTATGATGCGGCAGAGCAGGAAAAGGTATTAGTAGAGCAAGACGCAAAGCAGAAGAAGGACGATGCTCAGAAAAAGATTAAGGCGGTTTTGGATTGTTTGAGACAGTCGGAGGTTTACGTTGACTTCATTAAACTGATAGGTGACTCTGTAAGCTATTCCTTCTATAACGATAGAGATATGCAAGCTAGCAACACCGAGTCCTTGGCAAAGAGCTTTATCTACGTCACGATTTCAACTCCCAACGACGAAAAGGTAGCGAAGTTCATATATGAAAGAATCAACGAGGTTCTTCCGAGATTCGTTGAGGCTAACATGGCAGTTCCCTCGGGATACGTCGGCACTAACTGCCAGAGAATAACAAGACTCGATGATATAAGACGCACCGGTACCTGCGAGCTTTTGAGCGAAACGGTTAAATATGCCGCTCTCCTCGGCTTCGTTGCGCTGGTTCTTTCTATGGTGGTTGTCGTTTTCGTTGATAGATTTAAGAAATGGAAGGCTATGAACAAGAGCGCGCAGGGCGAGGAGCTCAACACCTCGGACGTTTCCTTGGGGGACGGCACAGTAATATCGACGAGCGAGCCGAGCGTAAGAGATGAAAACACTCCGGAATGGCAATAAGCCACATACCGTGTTAAATTTTGAGCACAATTAACTAAAAACCAAAAGAGCAAGAGTAAAGGCGTGCCGATACTCTTGCTCTTTCTAATATGACGATTTTTGCTTTGTCTTTCGAAAACGACGTTTGCGGCGGCAATGAAAATGTAGGCTGCGAGATGTAAATTATAGTTTACATTATATTTCCAGGCGACTCTTCAGGACGTCCGAGCAGGAGTCCAAAGCCGATTCGGGCCCTATTACGCATACAGCGCTTTTTCTTGCGACCTTATCGAGAAGCTCTGCAACCTGCAATATACTATCCTCAGTGGTAGAAACGATTTCTTTGCGGAAGCGTCTTTCCATATCCTCGGTCCAGCCGCGTATTGCGTTAACGGCTGCGCGCGCTCCCAAAGAGCGAGGCGTTGTTATCGTATCATAATCTCCAAAGGCGCCGATGATAAATTTCTCAAGCGGTTCTCGACTTTCAATGAAGCTTCTGAGAAAATCGCCCGAAGCTCCGTAGCAGTCAAGGGTTCTTCTCGGTGACGGGTCGCGGTAGGAATAGAAGGCGAGTACCCCGTTTTTCCTTACCACAAGACCTGCGCCGTATGCGCCGCCCTGAACTCTGACGGTGTTCCAAAGATGAGCGTATGAAACTATTGAGCGCGCAACGATTTGTGCGCCTGTGGGATTTTCGTTAATAAGGAAGTTATCTGCTTCGGCAGCGTATGAAACCTGCGAGGGAATAAGTATTCCCTCGTTTTTGATTCCGAGAGGTTGTACTTTGGAGTTGTCTGCCGGAGCGCCGCCGTCCTTGACGGACGATATAAGTGCTTTGATAAAATCAAGCTCAGATGAAGAAGAGGTGACAGCTACGGTCAGTCTTTCTCTGCGGAAGAGCTTTTCCGATATAGCTTGAAGTCTTGCCGAAATTGCGTCGGCAACCGAGTCAAAGTCCGCGTCCGAGCGCTTTAAGAATGCAAATTGCTCGTATCCCGAAAGATATTCATCTGCCATCGCGGCGGCAGAAGAGTATGCTGCGGCGCGGTTTATGGCCTGAACGTGACCGCTTGTGATAAAGGCGTCCTCGGCGGCAAGCTTATTTTGAGCTACCGCGTTTTTGAGCGCGCGTCTGTCGGACAAATCCGAGGTATATAGCACTTCCGAAATAAGCTCGGTCATCATAGCGGTCTTCTCCTCAAGCGAGCTTGCGCTTACCTGAAGATACACCTTAGGAGTGCCATTTATGTCGGCGAGTGACACCGCATTGAAGGAAAGCACTCCAAGCTCCGAGAGAATTCTGTTCTGCAAATTTGTTGCGTTGCCCTTTGCGGTTGCCACGTTCTTATAAAGAGATGTGAGAATCGGAAGAAGCAACAGCTCGTCGGCGCTTAGGTCGGACGCGTCAAAGAATAGCTCAAGGTAGGTAATTCCAGACGTTGAAAGTCGGTAGTTAAAGCTGCGGCAGCCGAGAATTTCCTCGGTGTCTGCGGGAACGCGCTCGGGCTCGGTATCGACGTCGTCAAGCGTCAGCGTCGGAAGCAACGCGAGAGCCTCGGGGGAATCATCGGTGCTTTGCCACGTCTTGAGAGCTTTGTAGTCGGCTCGGATTTTTTCAAGCTCGTCTTTCGACATTTCGGCTTTTATTTTTTCAAGCTCTGCCTTTTCCTCTGCATCTCGTTTTGCGCCGAGAGTTTTTGAAGGGATAAGAGTTAAGATTACAGGCTCTTTTTCAAGAAAATACTCGGAAAGAAGCTGTTCAAAATATCCGTCCTCGGCCTTTGCCCTCAGAACCGAGAAGGTGTCGGTCAAGGCAAGTGTGTCGGCAGGGTCGCCGTCCCAAAGCCAAGTGTCAAGCATAGAAAGACCAAAGACAAGTCCTTTGGGAAGTGAGCCGAAGTCCTTTTCTCTGTTTTTGAATTCGGCTGAGTTGAAAATGGCGTAAAGGCGTTCACGGTCAAAGCCGTCATTGTAAACTTTGGTTAGCAAATCTTTAGCTAAGGCAATTACCGTGTCGACATTTTCTTGCTTTACGTTGCATATTTCGAGATCGTAATAGCCGCAAAGAAGACCGTCGTTTATTCTTAAATTGACGTCCTCACACAGTCCCGATTCGAGAAGTCCGCGCTTCAGGGGGGACTCGTTGCTTCCCGCGAGCGCTGTGCTGAGAATTCCAAGAGCCACTCCGCGCTCCTTGTCGTCAAAGGAACAGGTTCTTCCTGCGAGATAAACTCGGAATTTTCCTTCCTCGCTTTCGTCGGGCGAGATTTCGTATTCTGCCTCGCGTCTTGCTCCCGAGGAGTAGTCGGAGAGCTTCAAATTCAACACGGTGCGTTTGTTTTCGTATTTTGAGAGGTATGAATCAAGAAGCGGAAGTATTTCGTCAAGGTTAACACTGCCGTCAAGGAAAATGAGAGAATTCGAGGGGTTGTAAAAGCGCCCGTGCGCCTCGACAAACTTCTCGTAGGTCAGCGAGGGAATGAATTTGGGATTTCCACCTGAATCCCTTGAATAAGGAGAGTCGGGGAAGAGCATTTGCATAAGAACCTCGTCGGCTACTCCGTCAGCAGAGGAGTAAGCGCCCTTCATTTCGTTGTAAACAACGCCGTTGTATGAAAGAGCGCCCTCATCGGAAAGCTCGTAGTGCCAGCCCTCTTGTCTGAACACGTTTTCATTTTTCAACGCCAAAGGGTTAAGCACGGCGTCCATATAAACGTCAACCAGATTATAGAAATCCTTGTCGTTTCTCGATGCAACGGGATAAACCGTCTTGTCGTTATAGGTCATAGCGTTGAGGAAGGTTTTCAGCGAGCTTTTTAAGAGCTCTACGAAAGGCTCTTTAACAGGAAATTTATCCGAGCCGCACAGCACCGAGTGCTCCAAAATATGAAACACGCCCGTGTCGTCCTCGGGAAGAGTCTTGAAGGTTATGGCAAAGGACTTGTTCGTATCGGGACGGTCAATAAAGGCAAGTCTTGCGCCGCATTCGTGCTCCATTTCGCATAGCACCGAGTCTATCTCGTCGATTTCCCGTACTCTCGTGACCTTAAATCCGTGTAGTTTATCACCTTGTTTCATCGTTTTGTTCTCCAAGCGTTTTTTGGTAAAATTCTTTAAGTATTCTTCGGTATCTTTCGGTGTCGAAAAGGTAGCTTGTGCCGTGAGTCGCGTCGGGAAAGACCTCAAACGTTAAGTCGCCTGCGTACCTTTCTGCGATGTCGCGGCTCATATCGCAGGGAACGAAGCCGTCGCCGTCGCCGTGAATAAGAAGCA